>NZ_JBFACT010000024.1:0-116852 GCF_040640995.1 Amycolatopsis sp. NPDC021455
CAATTACATGTCTCATATTTCTCCCCCCCAACAAAAAATTCTTCATTTTTGTTTTTTTTTTTTTGTGCGTGCCGCGCGCGCGGCGACCCCCCGGCCGCAGCCGTGCGATCGCCGAGCAGGCTGGTGTCAGCTACGGACATGCGCGGCGTGGCGCGGTGGCGTAGCTGCCACCCAGATAGCCCTGGAAGTTGGTCTCGGACAGCTGCGCGCCCGGGTAGCGCACGAAGATGTTGCTGAAACAGCTGTAGTTGTGCCGGTTCGCCATCTCGAGGTGCACGTGGGCACCTTGCCAGCACGACGTCCAGTTGTAGCTGCCTACGGTGCCGATCTGGGTTCCCCAGCGATTGATCCATTGCCCAGCCGACACGGACGGGTTGACGTGGCCGTACGTGACGGTGCCGATCTTGGTCGACCCGGCGTAAACGCCGACAGTGACGCGATAGCCGCCATCGGCGACGCGGCCGGACGCGCATGCCGGACCCACGGCGTCGACGTGCGCCGATACGCTGTAGCCGCTGTTGACCGGCGCCGCGTACAACATCACGCGTTGCCCGGCGGAAACGCCCTGGTCGTCGGCGGCCCAGTCGTTGACGGTCGTGCCCCAATCGAACGACGACGAGTACACGATGTGGTGCACCGTCGGCAGTGAGCAGGCATCGCTCGGGTAGCCGGCTCCCGAGCATCCTGAGGTGTTCGGCCACGTGCCGTTCACTGGCGAGCCGACCCACACCGCTGGATCGGGGGTACTCGCCGAGGCGCTCGTGGTGGCCAAGGCGAGGGTTGCGATCAGCGTCAGAGCGGCAGCCAGAGCCGCTCGGACGGCTGTGCGGTGGGCAGCCGGCGGGGCGATCGCGTGCCGTGAGCAGAGTTTCGGTTTCAAGATTTGCTCCAGGGATCCGGACGACGGGACAGAACGCGCTCGTCGGTCTGTTGCCGCTTCGCGCGTCTAAGCAGTCCTAGCCGCGTAACGCCTCGATCGGTGTCGGCGACGGTGTATGCACCAGCGACGGACAATGGCGGACAACTCATTTTGGGGAGATCACCGTGGTAGGGCGGCCGGAACGACCACTCGATCCCAACGCCGGCCCGGTGCAGCGCTTCGCCGCGGAGCTCCGCAAGCTGCGCGTCGATGCCGGGGATCCCAAGTATCTGAGCATGTCGCGCCGGACTGGCAGGTCGCGGACGGCGCTTGCCGAGGCGGCAGGCGGCGACCATCTGCCGACCTGGGAGACCGTGGCCGCGTTCGTGACCGCATGCGACGGAGACGTTCACGAATGGCGTATCAAATGGGAACGTGCGCGCGACGAACTGCGGCCGATCACATCAGACCGGACGAACCCGCCGATGCCGGAGAACCCCGTCCTCGGCTCGTCCGTGACCGCTACCGGCGGGGACCAAGTCACATCCGGCGACGGGCAGCCGCGGCCGGAACGTCGCTCTCTCGTGATGCGTCTTGCGCCATTCGTCGTCACAGCTGGTGTCGCGGCCTTACTCGGTGCCGCAGCGACCCTGGTCGTCGTCGGCAACGCCGACGGTTGGTCGCCAGTAGTCGCGCCGGCCGCGTCCGACCCTTCGCGGGCGGCTGTGATCACCGTTCAGAACAAGGTGGCCCTCGGCGCCGACAAGCTCCTGGAAGACTCCACGCCGTCTTATTTGTGCCAGAAGGCCGTGCCGTACTGCGCCAAATCCGGCTTCAAAGTCGATGGAACCGACATGGCGAGCGGGGCCATGCTCGTCGCCGTTTGTCATACGACTGGCCCGGAGATGGTCAACTACAACGTGAACTCGCCGGAGTCGAAGAGCAACCCGCACAAGGCGGACTCCGCGCTGTGGTACAAGGTCGTATTGCCGGACGGACGGTTCGGTTTCATCTCCGAGGTGTACATCGTGGAAGGTGATCGCGGTGGCAAAGAACTGACTCGATGCCAGCAGTAGCTTGGGCCGGCCGGTCGCGTCCTTGGGTTGCCTAGCCGGTGATCGCCGTGCGGCGCGCTGTCCCCGCCGCGGCCGTCAGCACGATCGCGAACAACGCGTAGGACGCCAGCAGCCCCGCGGACCCGCCGGTCGAGCTGAGGGTGCCGCCGATCGCGCGGCCCAGCAGCTGCCCGGTGCATTCGGCCGTGATGACCGCGGTGGCGAGTTCCGCCGCGGTGAAACCGCTCGTGCCCACGGTCGTCCCCCTGATGTACACCGGATACGCCAGTCCGACTCCGACGCCGCCGACGGCCCAGGCGGCGGCCGTCGCCGCGAACGGGATGGCGACCACCAGCCCGGCGGCGAGCACGGCCGTGCCCAGCGCGGCCAGGCCCAGCCCGGCGGCGGGAAAGCGCCCGGAGGTGAACCGGGCGGCGAGCAGGCTCGTCACGCCCCAGGCCAGCGGGGCGGCGCTCAGGACGATCGCCGCCTGCCCGAGGCTCATCCGCAGGCCGGCCGTCAGCAGCACGGTGATCAAGCTGTCCGCGCCGAAGTAGCCGACCGCGAACAACACCATCACGGCGAGGGCCGCCGGGGTGCCCCGCCGGAAACGCGCGGTTCCCGCGGGCAGGATCGTGAGCATTCCCGCCAGCGCGACGACCGCGCCGGCGATCGCGAGCGGCCACCACCCCGTGCTCAGCACCACCCCCGCGGCACCCAGGGGAATCAACAGCGTCCGCGCCAGCGGACGGGGTCCGGACTCGTCCGGCGGGTCTCCGCGGACCGCGCGGACCACGAGCAGGCGTCCGAAGAACACGAACGGCACCGGGACGAGCAGCGTCCACCGCCAGCCCACGAGGTGCTCCAGGCCCAGCGTGGCGGCCGGGCCGGCGAGGGCGGGCAGGATCCACATCGCCGACGACGCCGCCACCACGCGCAGGCGCAGCCGCTCGTCGAGGTGCCGGATCGCGGAACCGATGCCGAACACCGCCAGGAGCCCGCCGGCGAGCCCGTTCGCGAACTGCCCCAGGGCGAACACCCACGCCGTTCGCGCGGTGGCGGACAGGACGAGCCCGCCGATGTAGACGACGATTCCCGTCCCGAGGGTGCCATTGGTGCCGAGCAGGCGGAGAACGCGGCTCGCGAGCGGCAGCGCCACGAACAACCCGAGCGTCGACCCGGCGATCAGGAGGGCCAGGCCGGCGCGCGCGTCCAGATCGGCGGAGATGACGGGCAGGAGCGTGGAAGCGACGAAATTGGTCACCGCGGCGGCGAACTCGAGGGAAACGATTCCCACCGCGAGAACGCCTGCCCCCGTCCGTTCGTCCAGCCGGCCGCCCCTCATTCCGACACCGTAGGCGATCGGTCCGGGGCTCGTCAGGTCCCGGCCGCGCCGAGTTGACGACGCCGGGAGGCCGGGAGAAGGTGGGCGGATGGAATTAGGTGTCCTCGCGCGGAAACGCTGGCTTGCGTCCGGATCTTCAACGGCGCGCTCGGGCTGTTCGCGCCCGCCAGGATGGCGGAAAGCCTGGGCGGTGAGCTGGGGGAGGACAAGCGGTTCGGCTATCCCGCCCGCATGTTCGGGATCCGCACGCTGGTCCTCGGGGCGGATCTGCTGCTGCTGAAGGCGGACGACGCGTCGGCTCCGCGTGTTCTGCGCCAGGCCGTCCTGATCCACGCGACGGACACCGCGGCCGCCGCCTACGCCGGCGCGCGTGGCGAACTCCACGGCAAGGCCGCGAAGTTCACCGTCGCGATTTCCGCGCTCAACACCGCGCTGGCGGTGGTTTCCCTCGTGACCGCCAAGCCGCGCTTCGCGCAGCATCCGCTCGACCGACGGCGGGTTCTCCTCCGGGTCAGACGTTGAGCACGGGGCCGGGGTAGGCGCCGTCCGGGTGCAGGCGGTGCCCGGCGCGCTCGGGCCGGATGTGGGAACCGCCGGACCGGGAGTCCGGCAGCCGGTGGCCGGCGGCGGCGATCGTCTCCTCGTCGAGGCGGATGCCCAGGCCGGGCTGCTCGGCGAGGACAAATGCGCCGTCCTCGACGTGGTGGGCGAACGAGACGCCCTGCGGTGGCGTCAGGTCCTGCAGCTCGGTGACCAGGTGGTTGGGCACCGCCGTCGCCGCGTGGAGCAGGCCGATCGGTGACGTGCCGATGGGGCTGACCGGCAGGTCGTGGGCGTGGGCGAACGCGGCCACGCGCAGGAAGTGGGTGACACCCCAGCCCCCGGCCGTCTGGACGATGTCGACCGCGCCCGCCGTGACGAGCGGGCGGTGCTGTTCGAGCCCGGTGAGGTTCTCGCCGGTGGCGACCGCCGCGCGCACACCCCGGCCGACCGCCGCGTGCCCCTCCACGTCCCAGCGCCGGACCGGCTCTTCGACCCAGGTCAGGTCGAGCGTCCGCTCGAGCTCGGCGACGTGGCGGACCGCCTGCTTGCGCGTCCAGGTCTCGTTGGCGTCGAGCATCAGGCTCGGCCGCGCGCCGTGGCCGGCCTCGGTCAGGACGTCGCGGACCAGCGTCAGCCGGTGCCGGTCGCGGTCGACGTCGAGGCCGCCCTTGAGTTTCGCCGCCCGCAGCCCGCGGTCGGCGTAAACCTGGTACAGCGCCACGAGTTCGTCGTCGCCCAGCGCGATGTCCAAACCGGACGCGTAGGCGGGCACGCGGCGGTCACGGCCGCCGAGCAGCCGCCACAGCGGTTCTCCCGCCGCCTGGGCCTTGATGTCCCACAGCGCCGTGTCGAGGGCGCCGATGGTGCCGAAGACCGCGCCCGCGTGGCCCGCCTTGAACGTCCGGCGCAGCATCCGGTCGTAGAGGGCGGTGACGCCGCGCGGGTCCTCGCCTTCGATGGCGGCGAAGACGCCGTCGATCTCGACGTGCGGTCCGAGCCCGACGCCGGTGATGCCTTCGTCGGTCTCGACGACGACGATCGGCACCCGGACGAGACCGTCGGTGTACACGCCGTTCGCGTCGCCGATCGGGCGGCCCCAGTCCTGGACCGTGGTGAGGGTCCGGTAACCAGCGATGCGCATGTCAGCCCTTCGTGGATCCGGCGGTGACGCCGTCGGCGATCTGGCGTTGCAGGAAGAGGTAGACGACCAGGACGGGGATCGCGGCGATCAGCACGCCGGAGGCGAACGTCGGGATGTCGTCGGAGTACTGCCCGCGCAGCGAAGTGACGCCGACCATCAGCGTGCGGTGTTCGGCCGAGGGCATCATCAGCAGCGCGATGAGCACGTCGTTCCAGCAGAAGAGGGCGTTGAGCACGCCGACCGACAGCAGCGCCGGCGCGCCCATCGGCAGCATGATCCGCCAGTAGACCCCGTACACGCTGTTCCCGTCGATGCGCGCGGCGTCGACGATCTCCGCCGGCACGGTCGAGTAGTAGCTGGTCATGAGGAAGATCGTGAACGGCAGGAACTGGGCCACGTAGACGAGGACCAGCCCGGGATAGGTGTCGATGAGGCCGGCGTCCGCCATGATCCGCGCCAGCGGAACCATGATCACCTGGAACGGGATGAACAGCGCGGCGAGGATGCCCAGGAAGAGCGCGCGGGAACCGCGGAAGCGCAGCCGGCCGAGCGCGAAGCCGGCCATCGACCCGAGCAGCAGGAGCAGCACGACCGAGCACACCACGACGATCACCGAGTTCAGGAAGTACCGGGACATCCCGACGCTCGTCCACGCCTTGACGATGTTGTCCCAGCGCAGGGAACCGGTCAGGGAGAACCGGTCGAGGATGTACTCGCGGCGCGTCTTCATGGCGACGTTGGCGGTGAACACCAGGGGGTAGAGGGTGGCCAGCGCGAGGACGGCCATCGGGACCGCGACCACCCACTTCGTCAACCGGGTACCGGACATCAGTCCTCCTTGGCCGCGCGTCGCAGGATGCCGATCTGGGCCAGTCCCACCACGAGCATGATCAGGAACAGCACGGTCGACGCCGCCGAGGCGAGCGCGGGCCGGTTCATCTGCCCCTGCTGGATCCAGATGTAGTACTCGGGCAGGTACGTCGACCCCGACGGCCCGCCGCTGGTCATCACGTACAGCAGGCCGAACATCGACGTCAGCATGCCGATCATCGTGGTGACGAAGACGAACTGGATGGTGCGCGACAGGCTGGGGACGATCACGTGCCGGATGGTCTGCGGCAGGGAGGCACCGTCCACTTTGGCCGCGTCCAAAAGGGACGCGTCGAGGGTCGAAAAGCCCGCCAGGAACACGACCAGCGCCATGCCGAACGTCGCCCAGACGTGCACCCCGACGACCGCGAAGATCGCCACGCCGGGATTGCCGAGCCAGTCCACCGGCCCGAGGCCGACGGTGCCGAGGAGCGTGTTGAGCGGCCCGTCGAAGGCGAGCAGCAGGTTGAAGATCGCCCCGACGATGACGGGGGAGAGCACCGCGGGGAAGAAGTAGACGCCGCGGTAGAGCCGGTGCCCCGGCACCTTGAGGTAGATGAACGTGGCGAGCAGGCCCGGAATGGCCACCGCCACCGGGAGCAGCAGCACGAGCAGGCCGACGTTGCGCAGCGCGGTGCGGAACAGGGGATCGCCGAACAGCGCCAGGTAGTTGTCGAAGCCGACCGGCGTGCCGTTGCGGTCGCCGTCGCCGGTGAAGGAGAAGTTGACGCCGAGCAGCAGCGGCCACAGCCGCAGCGCGACGATGACCAGCACCGCCGGGGCCAGCAGGACCAGCGGCGCGAGGCGCTCGGCCCCCGACCCGCGGCGGGTGCGCCGCCGCGACGGCCCGGACGGTGGGATGGCGGGCCCCTCGGCCGGCCCGGCGGTGGCCGGGCCGGCCGGGGACAGGGAATGTCCGGCCACGCCGATCAGCCCTTGTCGGAGGCGGCCAGCTGCCGGACCGCGTCGTCGACGGAGACCGAGCCGCTGAGCAGCTGCTGGGAGAGCCGGCCCATCAGGTCGAGCGTCTTGGAGGACAGCGCGACGTGGAGGGCGGGCTTGCCGGTCTTGACCTCCGAAAGGATCGTCTTGACCGCCGGGCCGCCCTGGCTGACGTCGATCGTGGTGTCGGAGGCGATCGCGCCGCCGTCCTCGTAGAAGGCCTTCAGCGCGTCGGTCGACGTCAGCGACCGCACCAGGTCGGCGGCCGGCTTCGGGTCCTTGGTCCACTTCGCGACGCCGTACCCGATGCCGCCGTCGTAGGGCAGGGTCGGGGCCGCCGCGGGGTTGACCGCGGGCGGTTCCATGACGCCGACCTTGTCCGCGCCGAGGAACTCGGCGAAGTCCTTCCAGTGCCCGACGTCGGACATCAGGCCGATGACGTCGGCCGCCTTGCCGGACTGGAAGAGCGCGAACGAGTCGTTGAACATCGCGGTGGAGTTGGGCCCGTCGTTGTTCAGGCCGGCGTCGTTGACCTGCTTCCACAGCTCGAAGATCCGCTTGACGTCGGGCGACGACCAGTCGCGTTTCCCGGCGATCCAGCCGTCGTACTCCTGCGGCGTCAGGATCGCCGATCCCATGGCGGACAGGAAGAACTGGATGCCGTCACCCTCCTTGTTGCCCAGCGCGAAGCACTTCGCGCCGGTCTTCTGGGTGATGACGCCGCAGTTCTTGACGAACTCGTCCCACGTCTTGGCCGGCGCCTCCGGGTTCAGGCCGGCCTTTTCGTAGAGCGCCTTGTTGTAGTAGAAGGGATGGCCCTGCAGGGTGACCGGTTCCGCGTAGATCTTGCCGGCCTTGGTGAACGCGTCCCAGCCGGCCAGCCGTCCCTTGTCGTCGGCGACGTAGGAGTCCAGCGGGGTGAGCGCGTCGGCGCGGTCGCGCAGCTGCCCGCCGCCGTTGAAGAGGATGACGTCGGGGCCCTTGCCCGCTTGGATCGCCGCGCCGAGGAGGGTGTAGTACTGGTCGTAGGGCTGGGCCACGAACTCGACGTTCACACCGGGATGTTTCTTGGCGAAGTCGGCCTTCGCCTTCGCGACGTAGCCGGCCGCCTTCGCGTCGCCGGACTTCCAATCCCAGACCACGAGCTTGTCGCCGGGGCTGCCGGACGGCGAACCCGGCCCGGCGGCGCTGCCGCATCCGGCGGTCAACGCCAGGCTCGCGACCAGGGCGGCGGACCAAAGTGTGCGCTGCTTCATTGCTGCTCACTTCTTCAGACGGGGTGAGTGGCGTAAACATAAGTCGTATGACGTGTGACGTCAACGCTCTTCGTGCCGTACACTCGGCGGGGAGAACGTGCGCGCCACCGGAGGACAGATGACGGCTTCAGGCCAGGAGACGACCGCGCCGGGCCCTCCGGCGTGGGTGCGGCGGCCGGCGAACCTCGCGAGTGCGGTCACGGCCGAGCTCGTGGACCGCATCGTGCGCGGGGTGCACCGGCCCGGGACGTCGCTGCCGGCCGAGCCCGCGCTGTGCGAGGCGTTCTCGGTGAGCCGGACCGTCGTCCGCGAAGCCGTGAAGGTCCTCCAGGAGAAAGGCCTGGTCCAGGTGCGCCAGGGCGCGGGCACGGTGGTGACGCCGCCGTCGATGTGGAACATGCTCGACGAGCTCGTCCTGGGCGCCGTCGTCGCGGAGGACGACACCCTGACCGTCCTCGACGACGTGGTGGTCACCCGCAGGCTGCTCGAAGCGGACATGGCCTACGTCGCCGCCCGCACCGCCGGCCAGGACACGATCGACCGGCTCGGTGCCCTGGTGGACCGCATGGACGAGCTCGTGGACGACGTCCTGGCCTATCGCGACCAGGACCTGGCCTTCCACGACACGATCATGCAATGCTCGGGCAACCGCATCGCCCGCGGCGTCGTGCGGGCACTGGAAAGCCAGGTCGGCAACACCGCCCGCTACACGGGCCGCAGCGAGCGCGCGGGGTGCGAGGCGTCCAACCGGGGACACCGCCGCGTCTACGAGCGGATCGCGGCGCACGACCCCGACGGCGCCGCCGAGGCCATGTCCACCCACATCACCGAGGCGTGGCTGCTGCGCCGTGGGGGATCCGTCGATCCCGGCCGCCTGGACCGCTGAGCCGGCCGGGCTCAAAGTGTCTCAGCCGCCGGCCAGGGCGTGGTCGAGGAGGGGGAGCAGGCGGTCCCAGTGCAGCCGCAGGGCAGCGGGGTCGAAGGCGTCGGTGTCGGACATGGTGAAGCCGTGGACGGTGCCGGGATAGATCTCGGAGGTGTAGCCGACCCCCGCGGCGTCCAGGGTCCGGTTGAGTTCGCCGAGCGCCTCGGGTGTCAGGTCGGTTTCGGCGTGGCCGAAGTGGACGCGGGCGGTGAGCCGGTGCAGGGTTTCGGGTCCGGCGGCGCTCACCGGAGCGTGGAACGCGGCGAGGGCCGCCACCCGGCCGGGGTGGGCTGCCGCGGTGCGGGTCGCCAGGAGACCGCCGATGCAGTAGCCGGTCACCGCGATCGGTCCGGCGCCGACCTCGGGCCGGCTGGTGAGGAACTCCAGGTAGGCGTCGGCATCGCGCAGGACGCGTTCGGTGATGTGTTCCTCGATCAAGGGCATGAGCCGGGCGAAGATCGCGGGCCTGGCGTCTTCGCCGATGTGCTCGGGAAGGTCGATCACCGGTGCCGGGCCGTGCCGGTAGAAGATGTTGGGGACGAGCACGTAGTACCCGTGACCGGCCAGTTCGAGGGCCATCTCCCGCAGCACGGGCCGGATGCCGAAGCCGTCCGGGTACATCAGCACCCCGGGGTGCGGCCCGTCCTGGCCGGGGTAGGCGGCGAAGGCGTCGGCCTGGCCGTCCGCGGTGGGGATCTGCAGTGTCTCGGTGGGCATGGAGTTCTCATAGCACAGGCCATCGGTCGATTAGCCGGCCGGGGCGACGGACGAGTGCAGGCCGCGCTCGTAGGTCTCCGACAGGCCGAGCTGGCA
Organism: Amycolatopsis sp. NPDC021455; assembly: GCF_040640995.1. Lineage (NCBI taxonomy): Bacteria > Bacillati > Actinomycetota > Actinomycetes > Pseudonocardiales > Pseudonocardiaceae > Amycolatopsis > Amycolatopsis sp. NPDC021455. The sequence continues at coordinate 9,750 of NZ_JBFACT010000024.1, forward strand.
GCCGAAGGTGATCAGCGCGATGACCACGGCGTAGGCCGTCACCGACCACGACGAGCCGGTCGCGCCGTACAGCGCGGTGGCGACCAGGGGGAACACCGCGCCGCCGAGGATGGTGCCCAGCTGCAGACTCAACGAAGCTCCGCTGTAGCGGATCTCCGTGGGGAACAGCTCCGCGAAGAACGCCGGCTGCGGCCCGATGTAGGCCGCCTGCAGGACGAGCATCACCACCAGGTCGACCAGGATCAGCGGGACCGACGCCGTGTCCGCCAGCGGCAGGAACACCGCGGCCCACACGACCAGGGCGGCGCAGCCGAGGGTCATCACCCGCCGCCGGCCCCACCGGTCCGACCACCGGGCGAACAGCACGACCGTGGCGGCGAAGGCGACCGACGCGATGATCAGCAGGGTGAGGACCGTCGTGGTGGGCACGTGGAGCTGCTTGTTCGCGTAGGAAACGAAGTAGACGATCACCAGGTACCCCAGGCCGCCGATGCCCAGGTACGTTCCCGCCGCGAGCAGGATCGTGCGCGGGTGGCTGCGGAGCACGTCGACCAGCGGGGCCCGGCGGCGCCGGCGTTCGGTGGCCAGCGCGGCGCGGAACAGCGGGCTCTCCGCGATGCGCAGCCGGACGAACAGGCCCACCCCGACCAGCACCGCGCTCGCGAGGAAGGGGATCCGCCAGGCCCAGTCGGCGAACTGCGCCTTGCTGGTCGCCCCGGAGACCACCAGGAAGACCAGGTTCGACAGGACGATGCCGGTGGGCAGGCCGAGAGCCACGAAACCGCCGAAGAAGCCGCGACGGCGTTCGGGTGCGTGCTCGACCGCCATCAGCACGGCCCCGCCCCACTCGCCACCCAGCCCGAACCCCTGCACACACCGCAGGATGACGAGCAGGATGGGGGCCCACACGCCGATCTGGGCGTACGTCGGCAGGACGCCGATGAGGAACGTACTGCAGCCCATCAGCATCAGCGACCACACGAGCATCGATTTGCGGCCGATGCGGTCCCCGAAATGGCCCATCACGATTCCGCCGAGCGGCCGGGCCGCGAACCCGATCGCGAACGTCGCGAAGGAGGCGAGCGTGCCGGCGAGCTCGGAGGCCTGCGGGAAGAACTGCGGGCCGAACACCAGGGCCGCCGCCGTGCCGTAGATGAAGAAGTCGTACCACTCGATGGTCGTGCCGACCGCTCCCGCGAAAGCCACGCGGCGGGCTTCGGAGGTGCCGGAAGTGTCGGTGTGGCCGGAAGTGCTGCTCGACATTGAGCCTCCTGGCTGGGCTTCGCGCCAGTGGGAGTCCGTGCCGCTCAAAGTTATATTCCCGGTTGACGGCCGTCAAAGCCTCGGCGAAACGATCTGCGGCGAGGGCCCCGGCCTGCCTGCTTTTGCCGATTCCGGTGCGCTGATCGGCTGATTTCCGGCTGCACCCGGCTGCGCCGGGCCGTCGTCGATGCCACGGTGAGGCAAAACCGGAGCGAACAGGAGCGCTGATGGACACGGCCGCGCGTGAGCCTCTCCCGTACCCGTTCGGAGCACCGGTGGCGTTGGAGCCGCACGCCCGTTTCGAAGATTTGCGGCGGAGCGAAGCACCGGTCCGGATCACGATGCCCTACGGCGGCGATGCCTGGCTGGTGACCCGGTACGAACAGGTGCGGTTCGTGCTTTCCGACCCGCGCTTCTCCCGCGCGGCGGCGGCCGGCGCCGACGTCCCGCGGGCGCGGCCCGGCTTCGAGCCGGTCGGCAACCTGCTGTGCATGGACCCGCCGGACCACAGCCGGATCCGGTCGCTCGTCGCGAAGGCCTTCACCGTCCGCCGGGTCGACCGGCTGCGGCCCCGTGTCCAGGAGATCGTCGACGGCCTGCTGGACACGATGATCGAGGCCGGTCCGCCCGCCGACTTCGCCGCGGCGGTGGCGTGGGAGCTGCCGGTGCAGGTGATCTGCGAGCTGCTCGGCGTTCCGCTCGCCGATCGCGGGGTGATCCGCCGGTGCACCGAGACGATCGTGGCCGTGGGTAAGGACGTCACCCCCGCGGACGTCAAGGACGCGCGCGACCAGCTGGTCGGCGGCCTGACGACCCTGATCGCCCAGCGGAAGGCCGAACCGGGGGACGACCTGCTGACGGCACTGGTGGCCGCCCGCGACGAAGGCGATCGGCTCGGCGACAACGAACTGCTGATGCTCGGCATCGCCCTGCTGACCGGCGGCCACGAAACCACCGCCAACCAGATCGGCAGCTTCGTCTACCAGCTGCTGTCCCAGCCGCGCCAATGGGACGCGCTGGCCGGTGATCCCGGGCTCGTCCCGGCCGCGGTCGAGGAGCTGCTGCGGTTCGTGCCGCTGGTGACGGTCACGGACCTGGCCCGGATCGCCACCGAGGACCTCGAAATCGGCGGCCGCGAGATCCGTGCCGGGGACGCCGTCCTGGTGCAGCTGGATTCGGCGAACCGTGACGAGCAGGTGTTTCCGCACGCCGGGGAAATCGACTTCGGCCGGAAGGCCAACCACCACCTCGCGTTCGGCTTCGGCGTGCACCGTTGTGTCGGTGCGCCCCTGGCCAGGCTGGAATTGTGCGTGGTGCTCGAGACGCTGGTCCGACGGCTCCCGAGCCTGCGCCTCGCGGTGCCCGCCACGGACGTCGAATGGTCGGCCGACCGCCTGATCCGCGGCGTCCGGAAACTGCCGGTCGCCTGGTGAGCCCGGTTCAGTCCGCGGCGGGGGACTCGGCCGTCACCGCGCTCGGTTCCCGGGACTTCGGCTTGGCCCCCAACGCGATCGCCAGCACGGCGCCGGCGACCATGCAAGCGCCGACCACCCAGAGGCCCGTCCGCTGGCTGCCGGTCAGGTCGCGCAGCCAGCCGGTGATGTAGGGCGCGGCGAACCCGCTGACGTTGCCCAGGGAGTTGATCAGCGCGATCCCGCCGGCCGCGGCCGAGCCGGCCAGGAAGCTCGACGGCAGCGCCCAGAACGTCGGCAGCGCCGAGCAGACGCCCACCGCGCAGACGGTGACCGCGGCCATCGCGGCATACGGGTTGCCGAGGTAGAGCGCGATGGGGATGGCGATGCCGCCGAGCAGCATCGGCAGTGCGACGTGCCACGTCCGCTCGCGGGTCCGGTCGCCGTGGCGCGCCCAGATCACCATGACCACCGCGGCGACCGCGTACGGCACCGCGATGACCAGCCCGGCCTGGAGCACCGAAAGCTTGGTGCCGAACTGCTGGCCGAACCCGGCGACGATGGTCGGGAGGAAGAAACCCAGCGCGTAGAGGCCGTAGGCGATCGCGAAATAGACGAACGCCAGCCCGAGGATCCGCGGGTGCGTGAGAGCTTTCCGCAGCGGCCAGTGGTGCTCGGTCTCCTTCGCCTGCCGTTCCCGGTCCAGTTCGGTGACCAGCCAGTTCCGCTCGTCGTCGGTCAGCCAGTTCGCCTTTTCCGGCCGGTCGGTGAGGTAGAACCAGGTGACGAACGCGAGCAGGATCGCCGGAATGCCTTCGATCAGGAACATGAACCGCCAGCCGGCCAGCCCGAAGACGCCGTGGCCGTTGACGATGAGCAGGCTGGACAGCGTGGAGCCGAGCGCCGAGGACACCGGGATCGCCGTCATGAACAGCGCGACCGCCTTCGCCCGCTGCGCCGCCGGGAACCAGTACGTCAGGTAGAGGATGATCCCGGGGAAGAACCCGGCTTCCGCCACGCCGAGCAGGAACCGCAGGATGACCAGGGTGGCCGGGTTGGGCACGAAGGCCATCACGGTGGCCACCACGCCCCACGTGATCATGATCCGGGCGATCCAGCGGCGCGCGCCGAACCGGTGCAGCGCCAGGTTGCTCGGTACTTCGAGGATCAGGTAGCCGAGGAAGAAGATGCCGGAGGCGAACCCGAACGCGGTCGCGGTGAGGCCCAGGTCCTTGTTCATCCCGTTGGGGCCCGCGAAGCCGATGTTGACGCGGTCGAGGTAGTTGACGAAGTAGAGCAGCGCCAGGAACGGCATGATCCGAATGGCGACCTTGCCCAGCACCCGGTTACCGGCCTCGGCGGGAACCTCGGCATGTTCGATCGGTTTCATGACAAAGTTCCTTCTGGCGATACCGCGGAGCGGTAATGTGACGTGCCTGACATTGCTGAGCGAGTGTTTAACACAACGCCGCACAGGGGATCAAGGCAGCCCCCGCGCCGGCCCGCGATGGCGAGCCGGGGATTTCGTCATGGCCTGATTGACAATTCGGATCGCGGCTAAGACCGCGCCATGGTGCCCGCGATCAGGGTGGCGACGGCGTTCTCGAGCGTGGTGCGCAGGTCCAGGCGGAGCGCGGCCACGGCCGGGTCGGCTTCGTAGGCGGCCAGCGCGCTGGGGGAGGGCCGGCAGTAGGCCGAGAGGGTGCCGGCCAGGATCAGCGTCAGCATGGCCAGGCTCCGGGCGCCGTCGCCGAGTTCCGGCAGGTACCGGCGGAGGAGGCCGTCCGCGGTCGTGAGGTCGGCGAGCGCGGACCGCTTGTGCCGCACCACGACGTCGACCGACACGTTGTGCTCCAGCACGTTGGTCTGGGCGTTGACGAGATCGAGCAGCACCGTCTGGCGGGCGAGGGACGCGCTGAGCACGGCGGCGACCCGGTCGCCGCGTTCGCGCGCCGGCAGGTTCGGATCGACGCCCGCGGCCAGCTCGTCCGGCACCTCCGCCAGCCAGTCGCCCATGGCGCGTTCGAGCAGCTGGAACAGCACGGCTTCGCGGGACTCGAAGTACCGCAGCACGTTCGACTTGGCCAGCCCGACCCGCCGGCTCAGTTCGTTGAGGCTCACGTCGGCGACCGGCATCTCGTCGAGCATCGCCAAGGCCGTGTCGAGGATGGCCTGACGCCGGATCTCCCGCTGCTCCTCGTTGCGCGCCCGCTGGAATGTCATGCGCCACAGTTTACAAACCGCCAGTCTCTTGACAGCAGACCGGAGGTCTCTTACGGTCGGAAGCATAAGAGACCGACAGTCTTTAAGGAGACCGCCATGAAGTGGACCGAGCGCGACATCCCGGATCAGCGGGGCCGGGTCGCCGTGGTGACCGGCGCCAACACGGGCCTGGGCTTCGAAACCGCCCGTGCGCTGGCCGAGCACGGCGCCTCGGTGGTGCTGGCCGTGCGGGACGTCGAGAAGGGCAAGAAGGCCGCCGCGCGCATGGCCGGCGACGTCAGCGTGCAGGAGCTGGACCTGACCTCGCTGGATTCGGTCCGCGCCGCCGCGGACGCGCTGCGCGGCACGCACTCGCGGATCGACCTGCTGGTCAACAACGCGGGCGTGATGTACACCCCGAAGCAGACCACGCGCGACGGGTTCGAGCTGCAGTTCGGCACCAACCACCTCGGCCACTTCGCCTTCACCGGGCTGGTCCTGGACCTCCTGCTGCCCGTGGCCGGGTCGCGCGTGGTGACCGTCAGCAGCGTGGCGCACCGCATCCGCGCGGCGATCCACTTCGACGACCTGCAGTGGGAGCGGTCCTACGGCCGGGTCGCGGCGTACGGCCAGTCGAAGCTGGCGAACCTGATGTTCACCTACGAACTGCAGCGCCGGCTCGCGGGACACGGCACGACGATCGCCGTCGCCGCGCACCCCGGCCTGTCCGACACCGAGCTCACGCGCAACTCCCCGGCCGTCGTCCGGGTGTTCAATCCCCTGATCGCGCCGCTGACCTCCCAGAAGCCGGACCAGGGCGCACTACCGACGCTGCGCGCGGCCACCGACGCGGCCGTTCTCGGCGGCCAGTACTACGGCCCGGACGGGCTGGGCGAAGCACGGGGGTACCCGCGGGTCGTCACGTCCAGCCCGCAGTCCTACGACGTGACCGTCCAGCGGCGGCTGTGGTCGGTGTCCGAGGAGCTCACCGGCGTGAAATTCCCGGTGTAGGCGAAAAGCCTGCGGGACAAGGGAAATCCGGCCCCATTGCTCCCGCCGGGTGACGGCCGGGCCGACCGCTTCCTCCTCGGGCACGCTTTCCTCGCCCGACCGGATGAATTTCCTGCCTCTTGGGGCCGCCGAATGTTCGAGGCCGCCCGGGGGAACCGGTTCCTGCGTACGATTATCGGGCGGAGGCAGGGGGGATGTGCGGTGGATAGCGACCGGAATCCGCAAGTCACACTGGAAGTGCTCGTCATCGCCGGGATCCGGTTCTATCGTGACGGACTGGCCGCGACATTGGCGGGATTGCCCGAAGTCGGCGAGGTGCGCACCGCGGCCGGCGGCGGTGACGGGCTGGCCGCCGTCCGCTGGAGCGCACCGGACATCGTGTTGCTGGACATGGGTTTGCCGGACGCGGTGTCCGTGGCCCGGGCGTTGTCGCGGGTCGCGCCGCGGGCGTCGATCGTCGCGCTCGGCCTGCAGGAGACCGAGGACCGGGTGCTCGCCTGCGTCGAAGCGGGGATCACCGGGTACGTCGGCCGGGAGAGCTCGCTCGGCGACCTGGTCCGCGCGGTGCGCGCCGCGGCGCGCGGGGAAGCCGTGTGCTCGGCCCGGATCACCGGGAGCCTGATGCGCCGCGTCGCCGCCGTGGCCGGGGCCGTCCCGGCGGCCCGGCCCACCCGGCGGCTCACCGCGCGCGAGCGGGAAATCGTCGAGCTGATCGCGAACGGGCTGGTCAACCGCGAGATCGCGGACCGGCTGGGGATCGAGCTGTGCACGGTGAAGAACCACGTGCACAACATTCTCGACAAGCTCGGTGTCACCAATCGTGCCGCCGTCGCGGCCTTCGCGCGCGCGGCGATCTAGGGAACACCGCCGAGTCCGGGACGCCCGTAAGGGCAAGGGATCCGGATCCCCGTCCCCGCCGGGGACCGGACCGGTCCGGTCCCCGGATTCATTGTGCCGCACCGGCATCTTCGGTCTTACTGGGCGCGTCCACGCCGACCCGAGCCAGGAGACGAACCGATGGCCGAACCGGACACGACCCCCGCCGACCCCGAGACCGTGCTGCAGGCGCTGCGGGAGCACGCCGCGGAGGAGACGGCCGAGGCGGATGCCCTCACCGCGGACGTCAAGTCGCTCACCGAGGCGATCGCGGCGCTCACCAAGAGCCGGGACGACATCGTCAAGGCGGATCTGGCCTACCAGAAAGCCGATCACCCCAAGGCGATCGCCGCGGTCGAGGCCTACGCGGAGCAGAAGCGGTCGTGCGTCGACTCGTCGCTGGGCGACCGGCTCGAGGCCGCCGAACGGCTCGTCCGGGAGTTCACGGCGGAAGTGGACACCGTCGCCGAACAGCTCGAGACCGCGGAGACCGAACTGCGGAAAGCGCAGCAGGACGCCGCCGCGAAGACGAAGACCCTCGCCGACGCCAGTGCGCGCTTCGCCGCGCGGCTCGCGTTGCCGGACAGCCTGAAGCCCCCGGTCGACGCGCTCGCCAAGCTCCAGACCGACCTCAAGGCCGCGATCGACGGCAGCGACCACTTCGGCGCGTTCGCCATCGACCGCGAGCTGCTGCGCGCGTCCGGCGAACTCGACCCGCCGGCGCTCACCGAGTACCGCGGCCTGCTGATCGCCGACTGGAACGCCGTCGCCACCGCCCAGCAGGACGCGCGGGACGCGGGCAAGACCGTCGCGAGCCGGCAGGGCGACGTCGACAAATTGACCCTGCGCCTGGCCGCGCTGACCGCCGACCGGGTCGCGGAGCTGCGGCGCCGCTGGGCCGTCCAGGCCGGGTGACGCGCGCCATGGCCACCGTGAGGGTGGTGCTCGTGGCCTGCTCGGGACTGCTGGGCGGGCTCATCCGCGAATCGCTCGCGGCGCTGCCGGAGGTCCGCGTGGTGCGTGACCTGCCGGGCAGCGGCAGGCTCGCCAGGGTGGTGCGCCGCCGCCGTCCCCACGTCGTGGTCTGGCGGCTCGACGACGACGGGATCCTGACTTCGCGGCTGGACCTGTTCGGGGCGTCCGCGACGACGTCGGTGCTCACTGTCCGGTCGGACGGCGACCGCGGCGCGCTCTGGCGGCTGCGTTCGGAACGCACGGCGCTGGCCGCGCTCTCGCCGGGGTCCTTCGCCGAAGCCGTCCGCGAGGCGGCGCGATGAGCGGGCACCTGGCGCTCAACGCGGTCAGCGGCGTCCTCCGCGACCTCGTCGTGCGCGCCTGCGCCGGCGACCCGGTGCTCGGCGGGCTGATCCGGGACAAGGGCGACGTCTCGCTGGCCAACCCGACCGAGACGGCGGCCCAGTCCCACCAGCGGATCTCGCTGTGGCTGTACCGGATCACCGAGAACGAGTTCCTCAAGAACCTGCCCGCGCCCGAGCCGGGCCGGGTGTCGTCCCTGGCGCTGGACCTGCACTACCTCGTCACGCCGTTCACCGGCAACGCCGAGAACGACCAGGTCCTGCTGGGCCGCGTGCTGCAGGCCCTGCACGAGAACGCGAGCGTCTACGTGTCGCGGCCCGCCGACCCGGTCGTCGAGGAGATCCGCGTCGTGTTCTGCCGGCTGCCGCTGGACGAGATCACCCGGATCTGGGAGGCGCTGGACGAGCCCTACCGCCTCTCGGTCTGCTACCTCGTGCGGGTCGTCCGCATCGACGCCGAGCGGCTGCGCGCCGACGCCCCGGTGCTCGAGGTGACCACGGGGACCGGAACCGGGGTGACGCCATGAGGGAGTACCGGAGCAGGACCGCGGTGCGCGTGTTCGACCCGGTCGACCAGCTGGCCCGGGAACGCGGCCTGGAAGGCACGCGGCCGCGGCCGATCGGCGCCGTCCGGCTGTTCCTGCTGGCCGACCACACCCCGGGCGCGGAACGGGAGTACGCGGACCCGCCCGAGCTGGTCACCGGCCGCAACACCCTGGGCCACGTGATCAGCCACGGCCGGCTGCGCACCACCGGCGGTCGCCTGCTCGAAGGGACCTTCGGCGGGGGCCCGTTCGACCTGCGCGTGACCTCGGCGTTCTACCAGGCCGCCGAGTTCACCGGCGTGCGGATCCCGGCGACCGGCACCCAGCCCGAGCCGTTCGAGCTGCTGCTGCGGCCCGCCTGCACCTACCCGTTCCCCGACGTCGTGGTGCCGCCGGTCCCCGACATCACCGGAGCCGCACCGCCGGCGCTGGCGCTGCTGCGCGGATCGGTCCTGGCGCCCGACGCCTCGGGGGTCGCCGGCGCCGAGGTGAGCGCGCCGGGCGCGATCCCGTACCGGACCGCCGCCGACGGCGAGTGGGTGCTGGCCTTCCCGCGTGGCGCCGCCGATCCCGTCGACGTCACCATCGCCGCGCCCGGGTCGCCGCAAGTCGTCCTCCGCGGCGTCGCATTGACGCCGGCCGGGACCACGTCCCTCGCGCAGACGGCCCTGCGCGGGCGGATCTCCGCGCCCGGCGCCGACGTCACGACCGCGGCGGTGACGGTGTCCGGAGCACCCGGGACCGCCGGCGTCCGGGCCGACGGCACCTGGGTCTTCTGCTTCCCGCCGGACCGGGCGGCCGGTTCGGTCACCGTCACCGCGACCCTGCCGGACGGCCGCTCCCGCACGACGACCGCGGCCGTCACGCCGAGGACCACGACCACCGTGCCCGAGTTCACGTTCCCGAGACCCTAGATGAGGAGTTCCGATGCCTGAGTACCTCGCTCCCGGCACGTACGTCGAGGAGGTCCGGAGTGCCGTCGTGCCGATCCAGGGGGTGGGCACCAGCACGGCCGGCTTCGTCGGGCTGACCGAGCGCGGGCCGGCCGAGCCGATGCTGATCACGTCGATGCCGGAGTTCCAGCGCTGGTACGGCGATCTGCTCACCCCGGCGCAGTCCGTGCTGCCCTGGTCGGTGCACGGCTTCTTCGCCAACGGCGGCAGCCGGGTGTTCATCGCCCGCGTCACCCGCGACGACGCGGCCGCCGCGACGCTGGCTCTCGGCGGGCTGACGATCAGCGCCCACGGCAAGGGCGAATGGGGCAACCGGGTCCGGGTGTGGGTGCGGAAGTCCTTGAAGGACCCCGACCACCGCTTCCGCCTGACGGTGGCCTACCTCGGGGCCGGGGTGACGGCCGAAACCGACCCGCTGAAGCTGCTGGGCCAGCCGACCGCGGTCGTCGAGGACTACGACGGGCTCAGCCCCGACCCGAAGGACTCGCGGTACGTCGTCGGCGCGGTCAACTCCGCGTCGCACCTGGTCTCCCTGACCGTGACCGGCACGGTGACGAAGCCGGCCGAGTCCGCGGGCTTCACCGTGCTCGCCGGTGGGGGCGACGGCAGCACGGACCTCACCGCCGAACAGTTCACCGGACCGGCGGACGCCCCGGCGGACCGGCGGACCGGGCTCGCCGCGCTGGCTGCGATCGACGAGATCGCCATCCTGGCGGTCCCGGACGCGGTGAACGACCAGGTGCTGGCGGACCCGGGTGACCGGGCCGCCGTCGTCGGGGCCGTGATCGGGCAGTGCGAGCTGCTGCGCGACCGGTTCGCCGTCCTGGACATCCCGCCCGGCCACGGGAACCTCGGCGCGGAGCTGGCCACCGACGCGGGCGCCATCCTGCCCGACCGGTCGCAGTTCGCCGCGATCTACTACCCGCACGTGCGGGTGTTCGACCCGCGCAGCCGCACGACGTTCCTGATCCCGCCGAGCGGGTTCGTCGCCGGGATCTACGCCTTCAACGACGTCACGCGCGGGGTGCACAAGGCGCCGGCGAACTACGGCGTGCGCGGGATCCTGTCGACCGATCTCAGCCCGACCGAAGGACCGCTGGAGTTCACCGTCACCAAGGGCCAGCAGGACATCCTGAACCCGCTGGGGGTCAACGCGCTGCGGGACTTCCGCGGCAGCGGCCAGGGCATCCGGGTGTGGGGCGCGCGGACGCTGTCGGCCGATCCCGAGTGGATCTACGTCAACATCCGGCGGCTGTTCAACTTCGTCGAGGAGTCGGTCGACGAAGGTCTGCAGTGGACGGTGTTCGAACCCAACGCCGAGCCGACCTGGGACCGGGTGCGCCGCACCGTCTCGACCTTCCTCGAACGCGTCTGGCGCGACGGCGCGCTGAGCGGGACCAAGCGCGAGGAAGCGTTCTTCGTCCGCTGCGACCGCACCACGATGTCCACCGACGACATCCTCAACGGCAGGCTGATCTGCCTGGTCGGGCTGGCCGCGGTGCGGCCGGCGGAGTTCGTCGTGCTGCGCTTCTCCCAGTTCACCGTCGAGTCGGGCAACTGACCCGCCTTCCCAAGGAGGAACCGCCATGGCCGAGCCCGCACGACGGATCGACCCGTTCCCGGCGTTCAACTTCGTCCTGGAGCTCCCGATCGGGGTGTCCGGCTTCTCGGAGATCACCGGCGCGAACGCCGAACAGGACCTGATCGAGTACCGCGAGGGCGCCGACCCGGTCGGCTGGGTGAGCAAGATCCCCGGCCTGAACAAGTTCGGCGACGTCACGCTCAAACGCGGCTACACCGTCAACAAGGCGCTGTGGGAGTGGCGCGAGCAGCTCATCGACGGCGAGGTCGTCCGTTACGACGGTGCCATCCACCTGCGGGACGAGACCCGCAGCAACGTCGTGCTCACCTGGAAGTTCGAGAACGCGCTGCCGAAGAAGCTATCCGCGCCCGCGTTCAACGCCAAGACCAACGAGGTCGCCGTCGAGGAGCTCGTGCTCGCCGTCGAAAGCCTGAAGCTGGACACGCAGTGACCACACCGGCGACCACACCGGCGACGCGGGCCGCCCCGCTCGGCGCGTACCGGACCCCGGGGGTGCGGCTCGAATGGCTCGACGCCGCGCCTCAGTCCCGCGGGCTGGTGCGGACCGACATCGCGGGGTTCGCGGGCATCGCGATGCGCGGGCCGCTGGGCCGTCCGGTGCGGGTGGACAGCTGGGAAGGTTTCCGCGGGGTGTTCGGCGAGCACCTGCCCGAGGCCTACCTCGCGTATGCGGTGGAAGGGTTCTTCGCCGGCGGCGGGGACCGCTGCTGGGTGGTGCGGGCCGCGGACCCGGCCACCGCCGCGCCGGCGTCGGTGACGCTGCCCGGTGCGGCCGGGCCGGTCGCGCTGACGCTCACGGCGAGCAGCCCGGGGGTGTGGGGCCGGCGCGTCGGCTACCGCGTCGACGCCGTGCCGGGCGGCCGGTTCACCCTCACGCTGCGGTTCGGCGAGGTGACGGAGGTCTGGCGCGACCTCGGGCCCGGCCGTCCGCCGGCGGACCTGCTCAACGACCCCTCGACCGGCTCGCGGCTGGCCCAGGTGCCGGCCTTCCACGGGCCGCCCGCCGCGGCGGCCGGCTTCCTCGACGGCGGGTCCGACGGACTCGAAACCCTGACCACCGAACACTTTTCCGCCGCGCTGGGCGAGCTGGACCGGGTGGCCGAGGTCGCGCTGGTGGCCGCGCCCGACCTGTGGGCCCGGCCGGTTCCGGCCCCCGCGAAGCCCCGGCCGCGCAAGCCGCGGTGCGAAGTGCTCACCGGTACGGCGGACCCCGCGCCGCCGACGCCCCCACCCGCGCGGCGTCCCGATTTCGACGTCGAGGAGATCGCCCTGCTGCAGCAGGACGTCCTCGCCCGGTGCGAGCGGCTCGGCGACCGCGTCGCGCTGCTGGACGCGCCCCCGGGCGCCACGCCGGTGGCGGCGCTGGACTGGCGGCGGCGGTTCGACTCGCCGTTCGGCGCGCTGTACCACCCGTGGCTGCTGGTGGTGGACCCGTTGTCGGCCACCGGCGACGTCGCCGCGGTCCCGCCCGCCGGGCACGTCGCGGGCGTGTGCGCGCACGTCGACCTGACCGCCGGCGTGCACGAGCCGCCGGCCAACGAGCTCGTGCCGCTCGCCGTCGACACGGTGTCCACTGTGGACGAAGTCACGCACGGGGACCTCAACGACGGTGGCGTGAACGCCATCCGGCCGGTGCGCGGGATGCGGGTGCTCGGGGACCGGACGCTGGCCCGGGCCCTGCCCGAATGGCAGTACCTCAACGTGCGCCGGCTCGTCCTGGCCATCGAAGAGGAGATCGTCGAGGAGACGGCCTGGACGGTGTTCGAGCCGAACGGCCCGCGGCTGTGGCGGGAGGTCGACCGCGTCGTGCGCGGTGTCCTGGAACAGGCGTGGCAGCGCGGCATGCTGCGCGGCGCGAGCCGGGAAGAGGCCTACTCCGTCACGTGCGACGCCACGGTGAACCCGCCGGCGGACGTCGCCGCGGGCCGGCTCGTCTGCCTGATCGGCCTGAACCCGCCGCCGCCGGCGGAGTTCGTCGTCGTCCGGGTGATCCGGACCCCGTCGGGTGTCGCGGTGCGGGAAGGAGCGGGTGATGGCTGATTCCGGTGTCCTCACGGCGTTCCGGTTCCAGGTCAGCAGCGAGGTCCCGCTCGGCGGGTTCAGCGAGTGCGGCGGCCTGCAGGTGGAAACCGAGGTCCAGGACTACCCCGAGGGCGGCCAGAACGCCTACGTGCACAAGCTGCCCGGCCGCGTGAAGCAGACGAACCTGCGGCTCAAACGCGGGCTGGCGACCCAGGCGCTGTGGGACTGGTACGCCGCGATCCTCGACGGCGACATCGCGCGCCGCAGCGTTTCGGTCCGGCTGCTCGACGGCACCCGGACCGTGCGGGCGGAGTGGCGGCTGTTCCGCGCCTACCCGGTGAAGTGGATCGGCCCGGACCTGAACGCGACGCAGAACCAGGTGGCGGCCGAGACGATCGAGCTGGTCCACGAAGGCATCCAGAAGGGGTGACGGCGATGCCGATGTACATCGACAACCTGAGCAGCCGGGTACACGTGGCCACCGGCGACCTGCCGTTCACCGACGCGCAGCTCGACCGGCTGGCCGACCTCGTGCGCGCCCGGCTCGCGCGGCACGAGCGCGACGCCGAGGCCGACGCCGAAGCCACCCGCCTGTACCGCAGCGTCGCCCCGGCCGACCCGGTGCGGGACTGAGGGCCGCCGCATGCCGATGACCGTGACGAAGCTGCGCTTCGACATCCTCGACCCGCCGACGTCGAGCTTCACCGCGCAGTTCAACCCGACCGACTACAGCCGCACGAAGGCCGCGCAGATCGCCGAGATCGGCATCCCCGGCATCGACTCGCCGATCCTGCAGTTCGTGCGCGGCCAGAACGAGCGGCTCACCGTCGACCTGCTGTTCGACAGCACCGAGACCGGCGGCCTCGGCGCGGACGCGGTCGCCGTCACGACCCTGACCGACCAGGTGTACCGGCTGGTGAAGATCCGGTCGCAGACGCACGCGCCCCCGAAATTCCGCGTCACCTGGGGCACCGGGCTGACGTTCGTGGCGATCGCCGAGCAGGTGCAGCAGAAGTTCACCCTGTTCAGCCCCGACGGCGTCCCGCTGCGGGCCACGGTTTCGCTGTCGCTGCGCGAATACAAGACCCTCGCCGGGCAGCTCGCCGAGCTGAACCTGCAGTCGCCGGACCACACGAAGGTCCACGTCGTCAAGCGCGGCCAGACGCTCTCCGACATCGCGGCCGCCGAGTACGGCGACCCCGGCGCGTGGCGTGTGATCGCGGAGGCCAACGCGGTGGCCGATCCGCGGCGGCCGCGGCCGGGTGCGTCGCTGGTGATTCCCGCGCTCGATCCGAGGGGAGTTCGCGCATGACCGCGCCCGCGCCCGTGCAGCCGATCGCCCAGGGGCAGGACTTCTACGTCCCGGCGTTCGAGGTCCGCCGGCCCGGTCGGCCGTTGCCGAAGGACGTGCTCCACGACGTCGTCTCGGTGACCTACACCGACGACCTCACCCAGATCGACAAGTTCGAGATGGTCGTCAACAATTGGGACGCCGGCAGCCGGTCCTTCAAGTACAGCAACGGTTCCACGTTCCTGCCCGGGCAACGGCTCGAACTGTGGATCGGCTACCGAGGCAAGGACCCGCTGCGGCTGATCACCACCGCCGAGATCACCTCGCTGCGGCCGAGCTTCCCCGCCGCGGGCCAGCCGACGCTGACCGTGAGCGCGCTGAACGTGCTGCACAAGTTCCGCACCAAGCAGGTCACCGAACGGTACGAGAACATGACCGACAGCCAGGTCGCGGAACGCATCGCCGGGCGGCTCGGCGTCAAGCCGCACACCCAGCCGCTGAACGAGAGCCCGTATCCGTATCTGTTGCAGGACAACCAGTACGACATCGTGTTCCTCTTCGAACGCGCCCGGCGGATCGGCTACGACCTCTGGGTCGAGGAGGACGGGCAGACCGGCGAGCCGACCCTGCACTTCGAACCCTCGGAGAACCTGCGCCGGGTGACCTACGAGCTCGTCTGGGGCCGTTCGCTCGCCGAGTTCCAGCCGACGCTGACCACCGCGCGGCAGGTCGGCACCGTGACCGTGCGCGCGTGGGACCGCGTCCACAAGAAGATGATCACGGGCACCGCCAAGCGAGCCTCGCTCGGGGCGAAGCAGGACGAAGGCGTCTCGCAGGCGTTCAACGAGCGCGAAGAGATCACCAGCGTCGTCGTCGCCGACCAGGCGGAGGCCGACCGGATCGCCCAGGACCGGTTGCGGGACAACGCCCACGAGCTGGTAAAGGCCAGCGGCTCCACCGTCGGCCTGCCCGACCTGCGGGCCGGCCGGACCGTACGGATCGGCGGGCTGGGCGGCGACCGCTTCGACGGCGGCTACTTCGTGACCGGCACCAAGCACAGCTTCACCGACGCCGGGTACACGACCTCCTTCGACTGCCGGAAGGAGGACTGACATGGCTTCGGCGCGGGGAAACCTGCTCGTCGGCGTGGTCGCCGACCTCGACGACCCGGACCGGCTCGCGCGGGTGCGGGTGAAGTTCCCGGAGCTGGGCGACGTCCTGAGCGACTGGGCGCCGCTGGTGACGCTGATGGCGGGCGACCGGCGCGGGACGCTGTTCCGCCCCGAGCCGGGCGACGAGGTGCTGGTCGGCTTCCTGCAGGGCGACATGCGCGCGCCGTACGTGCTCGGCGGGGTGTGGAACCAGCCCGAGCCGCCGCCGGCCGACGACGGGAAGCAGGAGAACAACTGGCGGTCCATCACCTCGCGCAGCGGGCACGTCCTGCGGTTCGACGACACCGCCGGGAGCGAGCGCGTCGAGGTGATCGACTCCGCGGGCCAGCGCCGCGTGGTGCTCGACAAGCAGAAGATCACCGTGTCCGCCGACTCCGGCGACGTCGAGGTTTCGGCGCCCAGCGGGTCGATCACCCTGTCGGCCCGGGACATCACCGTGCACGCGACCGGCTCGCTGGCGCTGACCGGCGACACCGGCGTCACGGTCAAGGGCCTCACCGTGGACATCAACTAGGGGAGCAGATGGGCCAGCTTCAAGCGCCCCAATGTGGCGTTCGGTGCGTCCAGCGCACCCAATGTGGCGTTCGGTGCGTTGGACGCAACCAACGCCACATTGGGGCGCATCGGCCCGAACGTGAACCAACGTGCGACGCGCAACACCAAGGGGAGCAGATGGGCCAGCCAGCCGCGAAGCAGGGCGATCGGATCACCGCGCTCGACCTGCACCTGATCCAGCCACCGGCGTCGTCACCGCCGGCGCCGGTGCCGCACCCGTTCAGCGGGGTCCTCGACGCCGGTCTGTCCTCGGACGTGCGTATCGAGGGACGCTTCGCCGCCACCGTCGGCAGCACGGCGACGAACACCCCGCCCCACGTCCCGCAGGGTGGCTCCTTCGTGAAGCCGCCCTCCAACCAGGGCCGCGTCACGCTCGGCAGCAAGACCGTGCGGATCAACGGCAAACCCGCCGCCCGCGCCGGTGACACCGCGCTGACCTGCAACGACCCCGCGGACCTCCCGGTCGGGACGGTCGTGGCCGTGAGCACCGTCGGGATCGGGGGTTGAGATGACCGCGTTCCTGGGCCGCGGCCCGGCCTTCCCGATCGCGCCGGGACCGGCGGGAAGCCTGCCGATGACCGAAGGCGAGGAGAAGGTGCGCCAGAGCATCCGGCTCATCCTCGGCACCGCGCCCGGCGAGCGGCGGATGCGCCCCACCTTCGGCTGCGGCATCCACGAACTGGTCTTCCAGGCCAACACCGCCGCCCTCCACGGCGACGTCGCGCACCGCGTGCGGACGGCGCTGCTCGAGTGGGAGCCGCGGATCGAGGTGCTCGACGTCGTCGTCGACGCGCCGCCGGACGCCCCGAACACGCTGCTCGTGCGGATCTCCTACCGGATCCGGGCGAACAACTCCGTCTACAACCTGGTCTACCCGTTCTACCTCACCGAAGGGACAGGGAGCTGACATGGCACTCGAGGTCCCCGACCTGGACACGCGCACCTTCGACCAGCTCGTCGAAGAGGCGAAGCGGCGGATCGCCCGGTACACCCCGGAGTGGACCGACTTCAACACCAGCGACCCGGGCATCACGCTCGTCGAGCTGTTCGCCTGGCTGACCGAGATCACCCTGTTCCAGCTCAACCAGGTCCCCGAGCTGACCTACGTCAAGTTCCTCGACCTGCTCGGGCTGACGCAGGACCCGGCGCGGCCCGCGACCGCCGAACTGACGTTCACGCCGACCCCCGGCGCGGGCCCGGTGCTCGTGCCCGAGCGGACGCAGGTTTCGGCCACCGGCCCGGACGGCAGCCCGCTGGTGTTCGAGACCGACCAGGGCCTCGCGCTGATCCCGTACCCGCTGAGCGACGTCGTGGTCGACGACGGCTCCGAGTTCAAGGAGTTCACCGGCGCGAACGACGCCGAGGGCGTCACCTTCCACCCGCTCGGCTGGATCCCGCAGCCCGGCAACGCGCTCTACCTCGGTTTCACGCCGCCGCGGACCCCGGGCCCCGCGCGGTTCCCGCCGGAACTGCGGCTGCGGGTGAGCCTGCCGGCCGCCGCGCTCGCCGGGGTCCCGCAGCGCGCCGGTGCCCGGGTGCGCCCGCCCGACCCGCCGGTCCGGCTGGTGTGGGAGTTCCTGCCCCGGAAGGACGCGAGCTGGCGGCGGCTGAACACCTACGCCGACGACTCGGGCGCGTTCACCCGCGAGGGCTACCTGACGATCGCGGGCCCGGCGGGCATCGAGCCGGCGGCGGGCATCGCCGACGTCGACGAAGCGCGGTACTGGCTGCGGGTGCGCCTGGTCGGCGGCGCGTACCCGGCCGGGCACGAACCGGAGATCGACGGGATCACCCCGAACACGACCCCGGCCCGGAACCTCGCCACGGTGACCGAAGAACTGCTGGGCGTCTCCGACGGCAGTCCGAACCAGACAGTCCACACGCGACGGAAGCCGGTCGCGGAGCTCACCGTCGAGGTCCGGGGCGACGAGACCGGGCAGTGGGAGCTCGTCGAGGACTTCCTGGCGTCGGGGCCGGAAGACGAGCACTACACCCTCGACGCCGACAGCGGCACCGTGACCTTCGGCGACGGCGTCCGCGGCCTGATCCCGCCCGCCGGAGCCGAGCTGGTCGCGGTCGAGTACCGCTACGGCGGCGGCGCGGCGGGCAACCTGCCCGCGGGCGCGATCACCGCCCCGCTGTCCGCGCTGCCCGGCGTCGGCTCGGTCACCAACCGGCGGCCCTCGGCGGGGGGCACCGCCCGGCAGTCGCTGGACGACCTGAAGCGCGACGCGCCGGCGTTGCTGCGGCACCAGCAGCGCGCGGTGACCGCCGACGACTACGCCGCGCTGGCCCGCAAGGTCGGCGGGGTGGCGGACGCGGTCGCGCTGCCGGTGACCCACCCCGGCCACCCGGACGTCGAGGTCGCGGGCGCGGTCACCGTGCTGATCGTCGCCGACACCGACGACCCGGAACCGGCGCCGAGCGCGGAGCTGATCGCGGCGGTGTGCCGGGACCTGGAGCCGGCCCGGCTGCTGGCGACCGAGCTGTACGTCAGCGGCCCGGTCTTCGTGCCGATCGCCGTGCACGCCACGGTGACCGTGAACCCGTATGCCGCGGCCGACGCCGTCGCACGCGCGGCGGAGCAGGCGGTGAAGGACTTCATCGGCCCGCTGCACCGGCAGCCGGACGGCCGCCGCACCGCGCGGTTCGGCCGGACGTTCCAGCCGACCGGGCTCTACGGCGCCCTGCTCGCGGTGCCGGACGTCGTCGCGGTGACCCAGCTCGACCTGGTCGTCGACGGGCGGCCGGTCGACGACCCGCGGCAGCCCGTCCCGCTCCCGCCGCTCGGGCTGCCCGTGTCGGGCGAGCACCTGATCCGCGCGCAAAGTGAGGTGAGCCCGTAGTGCCGAAGCATTGGCTCCTCGACGCCCGGACGGGGTGGCGCACCGGCGCGGCCGACGGCGTCGCCGCCGGGGCACGGCTCACGCTGGCCGCCGCGGCGGACGGCCCGCTCGCGTTCGCCGCGGCCGACGGCAGCCTCGGCGGGCTGCGGCTCCCGGCCGGGATCGCCGTGTCGCGGCACGGGATCCGGTACCTGCTGGATCCACCCGGCCGCCTGATCCGCCGGTACGACCCGCGCCGGCACGAGTTCGTCCCGGTTCTCGGCGGGCGGCCGCCGGTCGACAGCTCGGCGTTCGGCGACGTCGCGAACATCGCCATCGCCGGCGACCTGCTGTACGTGGCCGACCGGCGCGGGCGGCGCGTGCTCGCCTTCGGCGTGCCCGACCTGCGGTTGCGGCACGTCTGGAC
The DNA here is from genome assembly GCF_040640995.1 of Amycolatopsis sp. NPDC021455. Lineage (NCBI taxonomy): Bacteria > Bacillati > Actinomycetota > Actinomycetes > Pseudonocardiales > Pseudonocardiaceae > Amycolatopsis > Amycolatopsis sp. NPDC021455. Next base: position 29,223 of record NZ_JBFACT010000024.1, read on the forward strand.
CGGCTACCGCGACCTGGCCGACGTCACCGCGGCGGGCGGGGCGGCCTACTTCCTCGACCGCCACGAGACGCGGGTCTGGCGCCACGAGCCCGGCCACGACCACCCCGAGCTCGTGGTGCGGGACGTCGTCCGAAGTGGACGGATGAGCCGCGTCGCCGTCGACCGGACCGGGATCGTCCACCTGTACGACCCGGCCTACGACCGAGTGCGCGCGTACAGCCGTCCCCCTGCCGAGTACCGGGACGCGGGCGAAGTGCGCGACCGGTTCCCCGCCGTGCCGATCCGGGTCCTGGACGGGGTTTTCGTCCTGCCGGACGGCTCCGCGTTCGACCGTTCGGGCCGTCCGGCCGGGCAGGTCCGGGCGAGCCGGGGCCCCGCGCCCTACGTCCGCGCCGGGCAGTGGCGGACGACCGTGCTGGACGGCCGGGTGTACCGGTGCGTCTGGGACCGGATCGAACTGGACCTCGCCGACCTGCCCGCCGGCACGGCGATCGCCGTCGACACCGCGACGTTCGACGAGCCGTCCGCGGACCTCGCGGCGGCGGACTGGACGACGGCCGGCCGTCAGGCCGGGACCGAGCACGCGCCCGGGGCGGCCGCTGCGTCCACTGTGGACTGGCCGGTCCGCGGCCGGCCCGGCCGGTACCTGGCGGTACGGCTGCGGCTGTCCGGCGCCGGCCGGGCCACGCCGTCGGTGCGCGCGGTCCGTGCCCGCTACCCGCGTGAGTCCGCGCTGGAGTTCCTGCCCGCGGTGTTCGCCGCCGACGAGGAGAGCAAGGACTTCCTCGAGCGGTTCCTCGGCGTGTTCCAGGCCGAATGGGACGCCCTCGCCGCCCGCGTCGCGGACCTGCCCGCCTACGCCGACCCGGAGGCCGTGCCCGCCGGGGCGCCGCTCGAGTTCCTCGCGAGCCGGCTCGGCATTCCGCTCGACGCGCGGTGGGACACGGCGGCCAAGCGGCGGTGGCTGCGCGCGAGCCTCGCCGTCCTGCGCCGCCGGGGCACGCCGGGCGCCGTGCGGGACCTGCTCGCCGCGCTGGCCGCCAACCTGACCGGGATCGAACCCGGTCCGGACGGGCTGCCGAGGCTGGTGGAGGGGTTCCGCCTCCGCGGACGGCAGACCGTCGGGGCGGGCGTCGGCTCGGCTCCACTGTGGAGCCCGGACGTGGTCGGCCGGCTGCGCACGCCGTCCTACGCCCGGGTCGGCACGGCGAAGCTGGTGTCCGTTTCGGACCCCGCCCACGACCTGTTCACCAGCACCGCCAACAGTTTCCGCGTCTACCTGCCCGCCGCGTGGGTGCGGACCGCCGAGGACGAGCGGGCCGTGCGCCGGCTGCTCGCCGCCGAACGCCCGGCCACCGCACGGTACGACCTCTGCCTGGTCGAACCGCGGCTGCGGGTGGCCACCCAGGCCACCGTGGGCCTGGACACCGTGGTCGGGGCCGTCCCGGTCGCGCGGCTGGCCTGCCGGCACGCCACGGACGTCCCGCCCAGCCGTCCCCCCAGCCACCGGCTCGGCCTGGACACCGTGCTGGCCGCGCGGCCGGGACCCCGGGCCGTCACCGTGATCAGGCCGTCGGAATGAAAGTCCCGTCGGAATGAAAGTCGAGGAGTCACCGATGTCAGAGCGATCGGCACCGCACGGCGCACCCGTCGCCGAGCGGAACCGCTACTTCACCGGCAAGTTCATGGCCGCGCGGGACTTCGCCGCCGACACCGAGTACCTGCTGGACCGGCACCGGCTGCACAACCGGCTGCTGCACGGCTGGGGCATCGTGTGCGGCCTCGACGTCCGGCCGCACCCGCGGCCGGAGTGCGCCCGCGAATGGGTCGTCGTCACGGCCGGGTTCGCGATCGACTGCCACGGCCGGGAGCTGGTGCTCGCCGGCGACACCGCGTTCCGGCTGCCGCTGCCGCCCGGGCCGGACAGCGAACCGCTCGGCGAGGACTGCCCGCCGCGGCACGACCCGTTCCTGCTGTGCGCGCGGTTCTCCCAGGAGAAGATCGAGCCGGTGCCCGCGCTGTACGCCGAGGGCACCTGCGACCCGCACCACACCGAGTACAACCGGTACCGCGAAGGCGTCCGGCTCGTCGTCGCCGACGTCACCCCGGCGTGCTGGCCGACCGCGGAATGCGGGTGCGACGACGAAAAGCACCACGGCGAGGACTGCGGCTGCGGCTGCCACGGGAACTGCTTCGAACCGCACTGCCCGTGCGGCGACCTGGTCCCGCTGGCCCGGGTGGTCCCGCACCACCACGGCGGCGGTTACCGGCTCGACCTGGACGGCCGCCGCGTCCAGCCCCCGCCGCCGGCGATGCTCACCCACGTCACCGGGATCAACTGGCCGCACGGCGGCCGGGTCACCCCGCACGAGCTGCGGCGGGACATGGACGGCAAGCTGCGGATCAGGTTCGACCGCCCGCTGCGGAAGTTCGAGGACTGCGGCGCGCGCGGAGTGAACGAATACACCTTCGTCGTCCAGTTCAGCGGGTCGACGCAGGCCCTCGAGTACGTGCCGTTCCCGGACGGGAAGCCGCCGGAGCTGGAAGACGACGGCTGCACGGCGGTGTTCACCATCGACGACGACTACCTCAACGAACGCGGCAGGCGCGGACTGCGTGACGTCGTCGTCCACGTGTCCCTGCGCTGCGACTTCATCCCGGACTGCCGGGGCATCCCCGTCGACGGCAACCACCTGCGCGGCAGGCTGCCCTCCGGCGACGGCGTCCAAGGCGGACTGTTCGAGAGCTGGTTCGAGGTGCGCGAACACCATCATCACCACGACCACCACGACGGTGACGAAGAGGGGGCGGAGGCATGACGAGCACACTCACGGAGCCCGGGTGCGGCTGCGGGTGTGACGGGGAGCGGACCTGCGAGCTGCGGGCCCCGGTGCGGCCCCGGTTCTTCTGCGGCCAGCTGCTGACCGACCAGGACCTCTCCGGACTGGCCGCCTGGGTGAAGGACAAGCGGGCGCTGGCCCGGTACCGCGAGGGCTGGGGCGTGGTGTGCGGGCTCGACGTCCGCGCGGACCCGGACCGGGCGAGCGGGGTCGTGGTCCGGCCGGGGCACGCCGTCAGCTCGTGCGGCGAGGACGTCGTCGTCGCCGGCCAGGCCGCGTTCGACCTCGGGCCGAGCTGCCCGGCGCCGGCCCCGTGCGCCACCCCGGGCGAGGAGCCTCCGCCGGACGACTGCGTGCTGGACCTCGGCGTCGCGTACGCCGAGGTAGCCGACGACCCGGTGGTCGCGCTCGGGCGGTCCGCGTGCGGCCAGGCCGGCGAGTGCGAGAACAGCCGGATCGTCGAATCCTTCCGGCTGGTCGCGTCGCGGGTGCTCGGCGGCGCCGAGCCGGACCGGCCGGACTGGCGGCGCTGGCAGGAGGGATACGCCGAGGCGGTTTCCCCGCTGGAGCGGGCCGAGGCCGACGGCGTCGCGGGCGACGGCGTGTCCGCGGCGGACCGGCTGGCCTGGCTGCGGGACCGGATCCGGGACCACCCCCTGGCCCACTTCGGGTTCGTCGAGGACTGGCTGACCCAGTCCGAGGTGACCCCGGCCCGGTTCGTCTCCCTGCTCTACTGGCTGGTCCAGGACCGGCTCCTGAGCTTCTACGCCGACGGCTGCCCGCCCGGCTGCGCGGGCGAGCCGGTGCCGCTGGCGCGGATCTGGCTGCACCGCACGCGCACGCCGGACGGCCGCCGCCAGTGGGTGGTCAAGGCCGTCGACCCCGGCCCGCCGTACCGGCGGCCCTTCGGCCCGGCCGGGTGGCCGGCCGGGCCGGGCAAGGCGAACCTCGGCCAGGTCGTGTGGCACCGGCCGGAGGACGCGTGCCTCGAGGTCAAGCGGCTGGGCGTGACCGTGTCCGGGACGGCGGACTGGCCGATCCCGTCCACTGTGGACGAGATTCGCCGGATGCTGGGCAGCCCGCCGGTGTCCGGCTGCGGGGACGCGGTGACCCTGCGGACGGTCGCCATGCCGGACGGCGCGTTCCTCACCGGGGCGCGCGTGGTCGGGTTCGTCGCCGATCCCGCGACGGAGAAGGCCGCCCCACGGGTCAGCAAGGCGACGCGGCGGGTTCCGCCGCCGAAGCCCGCCCGGCGCCGGACGGACGGCAAGCCGTGACCGACCGGCCGCGCTACCGCGAGGGCCGCCGGCTGGACGCCGGCGTCCTGACGACCGAGCAGGACTACCTGACCGAAGGCCGGAGAACGCACGACCGGACCGCGCACGGCTCCGGCGTCGCCCGCGGCCTCGCTCTGACCGCCACCGCCGCCGGGGTCACGATCGCCCCCGGCGTGGCGGTGGACGAGGCGGGCCGGTCGCTGGTGGTGCCCGCGCCGATCCGGCTGCCGTGGAGGGATCTGCCCGGTGACGCCGCCGGGCTCGACCTGTGGCTCGCCTACCGGGAGACGGCCACCGCGGACCGGATCGCGGCCGGCGTGTGCGTCCAGGTGGAAGTCGTGACGGCGACCGCGGCGGCCGTCGTCACGCCGGAGTCGGCGGTGTTCCTCGGCCGGCTGCGCCGCGGCGGCAACGGTTACGTCGTGGAGCCCGGCGGAGTGTCCTATCCGGACGTCGTGGCGTCCGCGGTCGCCGCGCCGGACGTCACGCTGCGCCTGGACGCCGAACCGCTGCTCACGGTCGACGGCCCCGGCCCGGCCCGGCTCGCGGTGACGTCGTCCGCGACGAGCGTCACCGGCACCCTGGCCGCGCCGGACGGCCGGGTCGCGGGTCCCGTGCGGTTCGGCCGCCCCGGCCCGCCGCCGGGGGAGGCCCGGCCGTGGCGCTGGTACCGCACCGGGCGCGAGCTGCGGGCCGAGATCGCCACCCCGGCGCCGACCGAGGTCCCGGAATGGTCCCGGTTCGCCGTGCTGACCTGCCGCGGCTCGGCTCCGCTCGCCGTGGACTCCGGCGGGACCATGACCGTCTCCGGCGACCTGACCGTCGAGGGGCCCGTCGTGCAGGCCGCCGCCGGGACGGACCCCGACGACCCGCGGCTGCGGGCCCGGATGCTGAGTACCTGGGTCGACGCGGTCGACGTGGCGAGCCGCGCGGTCGACGACCGGTTCCGCGGCCCGGCCGTCGACCCCTCGGTGCTGACCGTGACGCTCACCCCCGGCCCGGCGGGCCCCGGTGTCCTGCCGTACCGGCTGGTCGTGAGCACCACGGGCGCGGCGCTCGTCACCGACGTCTCGGTGGTCGCCACGACCACTGTGGACACGGCGACGTCGACGGCGACGCTGGCCACCGGGCGGCAGGTGGCCTCGAGCCAGGCGCTCACGCTCGACGTCTCCGTGCCGCTGCCGTCGGCGTCGTCGCGGGTGCACGTGTCGGCCGCCGTGCTCGGCGTGCTGCCGGGCAGCCGGGTCGCCTACGCCAGCGGGACCTTGGACTTCGTGGGCCCACCGCCCATTCCCTGACCGACACCGACCATCGGAGGTGCGAAGTGGACGCGGACCGGATCGCCCGGGTGCGGTACTTCGACGGGCAGTACCTGCGTCCCCAGGACTTCACCGACGAGCAGGGTTACCACGTCGCGATGCGGCGGCGGCACAACCTCGCCGGGCACAGCTGGGGGATCGTGTCCGGGCTGGCCGTGAAATCCGCCGGCGCGGTGTCGGCGATCGAGCCGGGACTGGCCGTCGACGGCTACGGGCGCGAGATCGTCGTGCCGCGGCGGCTTCCGGTGCCGCGCCTGCCCGCGCCGCCACCCGGCGCGCCGCCCGCTTACGACGTCTGGATCTGTTACGACCGCGTCGGTTCGGACCAGCCGCCCGACGGCTACGCGGCCTGCGGGGCGAGCGGCACGGCCTACTACCGCTGGCAGGAGCAGCCGCGCGTGCTCGTCACCGAGGCCGACTCGGATCCCGATCCCACGTCCCCGCCGGGTGTCCCGGACGGCGACCTGGACTTCGGGCCCGAACGCACCGCGCCGGAGGAGAACCGGCCCTGGCCGGTGTTCCTCGCCCGGCTCACGCCCGCCGAGATCGCCGGGCAGTACCTCGTGGACGGCACGGCCCGCCGGTACGCCGGGGTGGTCGCCGCGTCGGTGGTGCACCCGGCCGGGGTGGCGCGGGTCGACCTCGCCCCGGCCCCGGAGACGGTGTTCTCCGTGCGGGACGGCTCCGATACCGACCGGTTCACCATCGGCGGCGACGGCCTGCTGACCGCGCCGGGTGGCCTGCGGGTCGACGGCGAGCTGCGGATCGACACGGGGGCGCTGAACCTGCCGCCTTCGGCGTCCGACGGCAAGGAGCCGTGGCAGATCCGCGCGGTGGAGGAGGACGGCGTCCGCGAGCTCCAGGTGGTGATCGCCCCCGGCGGCGACGCCTCGTTCTCCATCGGGAAGTCCGCGTCGGACGGCCGGTTCGAGCCCGCCCTGACCGTGACCGGTGACGACCGGGTCGTCGTGCACGGCGCGCTGCACGTCGCCGGCAAGCTGACCGCGCGGGAGATCGCGACCCAGCGGTCGGACCCGGCGACCCAGGCGCTGATCACCGGGACGATGCTGAGCGGGATCGCCGGCGCGGCGGGTGTCGCGGCGAAGCTGTACCAGCCGCCGGCGGCGGCCGTGGCCCTCGCGGACGTCCTGGCCGCCGACCCGGCGCTGCTGCGCGAGGTGGCGGCCAAGCTGCGGGCCGACCACGCCGAAGTCGCCGACGGCCTGATCCAGCAACTGTCCACTTTGGAGGGACCGGCATGACCGGCCGGATCGGGACGTTGACGGCCGATTACGTGGCCTACGGCCCGGCGGCCTGCGCCCAGGCCTCCCGGCTCGACACGATCGCCCGGCTCGAACTCGGCGCGGCATTGGACCGGGCGCTGGGCGACGACGGCACCGTATACGTCCTGCGGGACGTCCACGCGGAGCTGACGCTGCGGGTGGACGAGCCGGACGCCGCCCGGCGGTGGGCGGAGGCACTGGCGGGAGCGGTCACCGAAACGATCGACACCGACGACGGCGCGCGGGTGGTGACCTTTCCCGACGAGGCCGCGTACCTGGCCGCCTACCTCGCCGACCACGTCCGCGGCGAGGCCGCCGCGCACTGGTACTTCGCGACGCTGCGGCGGTTCCACCACCGGCCGCTCGCGGAAGTACTCCCGGAGCTGTTCGCGGACACGCCCGCGGACCTCGTGTTCGCCGCCCTGCACCGGCAGGGCCGCCTGGCCGAGGTGCTCGCCGCCGTCCCCGTGGCCGTCCTGGCCGAGGTGACCACCCCGGCCGGACCGGCCGACGACCTGGCCGGCCTGTGGCCGTTGCTGGTCGCCGCCACCCGGATCGCCGACGACTGGGCACTGTGGACGTCGGCACCGCTCACCGCGCCGGAGGTGGCCCGCCGGTACCGGGCCCGCCCGGTCCCGGACTGGCGGGATCCGGTCGCGCTGACGTCGATCGTGCTCGACGTCCTGCGGACCCTCCCGGAGACCGGCCGCCCGGCGGGCCCGCCCCCGTCGTCGCTCGCGGCCGAGCTCGGCTGGCTCGACCTGCCGTTGCTGGTCCGGGGCCTGACCGGCGACCGACCGGTCCGCCGTCCGGCCCCGCGCGAGACGGCGATCCGGGCGGAGGTGCGAGCGGTGGCGGACCGGCTCGGCCCGATCGGGACGGACCCGGCCGCGGTCCTCCGCCTGCGTGCGGCCGTGTTCGCCGAGCGTCCGGAGTGGATGGACGACCCGCTGGTGGAGTCGGTGCTGGCCGCCGTCGCCGTGGTGGACTCGGTTGAGAGCGAGTGCGCGGGTGTGCTGCTGTTCCTGCGCGGGGTGTCCGACCTGCGGCTCCCGGCGGTGCTCGCCCGTGCCGGTGCCGCGGACGCGCTCGTGCCCGCGCTGCTCGCGGTGGCGGGCGGGCTCAGCGGGGCCGGTCCCGAGGATCCCGCGGTGGCCGCGTTCGCCGGCAGGCCCGACGACGTCGAGGCCGAGACGCGGCATTGGCCGGAGATCGAAGCACGCCACGGTGCCGCGATCCGGCGTGAGCTGGACGCCGTCTTGCGCGGGCTGCGGATCGACGCACCCGCCGGCGCGGATCTGGCCGACGCGCTGGCGCAGTCCGTGCTCGCGGCTTGGCGACGTTGGCTCGGTACGTGCGCCGGCCTGTCCGGGCCGGACTTGCTGGCGCACTTCGCGCGCCGGCCCGGTCGCTTGTCGTGGTTGCCGCGGGAGCTGCGGGCCGACCTCGACGCGAGCCTGCTGGATGTCGCGCTCCGGCAGGCGGGGTACGACCAGCCGATCGAGGCGGTGCCGTGGCTGGGCGACCGCCGGGTGAGTTTCCGGCTGGTGGCGCGATGATCGGCCGTGCGGACAGCGTCAGCGACCGCCGGGTGAGCTTCTGGCCGGTGGCGCGATGACCGGCTACCCCGACAGCGCCACCCACCTCGCCGACGAACTGGCCCGCGCCCGTCACCTGCTCCGGGCGCAGCTCGCGTGGTTCCGCGAAGGGCTGGGGCTGGTCAAGCCCGGTGACCAGTGGGGACTCCCGAGCGTCGGCGAGGCGGAAGTGGCCGCCTACCTGGCCGGGGACGGCACCCCGCCACCGTTGCCCGAGGCGGTCCGCGCCGAACTGGCCGCCGCCCGGGAGGCCGCCGATCGGATCGCCGGGCGCGTGCGGGCCACGACGGGCGGCCTGCGGCTCGTGGACCTCGTCTCGCGGTTCGAGCTGGACCAGTTCGAGCGCGACGTCGTCCTGTTGTGCCTCTTGTCCGAAGTGGACAGCCGATGCCGCCGGCTGTTCGGCTACCTCGCCGACGACGCGACGGTCACCGGGCCCACCGCCGAGCTGGCCGTGCGCGCGGTCGCGCCGGAGCTGAGCGGCACCGGCTGGGGCCGGGCGCTGTTCTCGGCGAGCCGGCCGCTCGCCGCCCACGGCCTCGTCGTCCGCGACGAGCGGGACGTCCTGCGGCTCGACCGGCGGATCGCGGGCTTCCTGACCGGCGAGGACACCCCGGACGACCGCGTCACCGGCGTGCTCGCCGTCGCCGGGCCGGGGCCGTCGCTGGACGAGCTGGTGCTGGAGCCGGAGTTCCGCGACCGCCTGCGCGCGCTCGCCCGCACGCTGGACGACGACACGTTCGTGCTGCTCCACGGCCCGCCCGGGGCCGGGCGGCGAACCCTCGCGGCCGCGCTGTGCGCCGAAGCCGGACGGGAGCTGCTGTACGCGCGGGTCGCCGAGCCCGACGTGATGGGTCTCTGCCGCCGGGAAGCCACCTTGCGCGGTGCCGCGCTGTGCTGGGTGGGCCTGGAGGCCGGCTCCGGCGAGCTGCCGCCGCGGTCCGGCCTGACGTTCGGCACGGCCGAAACGGCCTGGGACCCGGCGGGGGAGGGGCCTCGGTCCGGCTTCCTGCGGGTCGACCTGCCGGTCCCCGGGTTCGCGGTGCGCCGCGACCTGTGGCTGGCGATGCTGCCGCCGGACGCCGAGTTCGCGTCGCCTTCGCCGTCGCGCAAGACACTGGCGGAGCTGCTGGCCAACACGTTCCAGCTCACCCCCGGCCAGATCGCCGACGCGGTCGGCTCGGCCCGTGGCGTCGCGAGGGTGCGGGCGCCGGGCGGCACGAAACTGCGTGCGGAGGAGCTGTACGAGGGTTGCCGGCGACAGTCGGCGCGGCGGCTCGTCGCGTTCGCGCGCCGGATCGAGCCGCGGACCGAGCTGACGTTCGACGACCTGGTGCTCCCGCAGGCGAACCGGCTCCAGCTGGACGAGCTGCGCGGGCGGATCACGCTGCGCAGCCGGGTCTACGGCGGCTGGGGCTTCGAGCGGCGGCTGAGCCTCGGCCGCGGCGTCGTCGCGATGTTCACCGGCGGCTCGGGCATGGGCAAGACCATGGCCGCGACCTTGCTCGCGGCGGAGCAGGGCGCCGATCTGTACAAAGTGGACCTCGCGGCGGTGGCGAGCAAGTACGTGGGGGAGACGGAGAAGAACCTCGACCGGGTGTTCGCCGACGCGGAGCAGACGAACGCGATGATCTTCTTCGACGAGGCCGACGCGCTGTTCGCCAAGCGCGGCGAGGTGAAGGAGGCCAAGGACCGCTGGGCCAACGTCGAAATGGCGTTCCTGCTCCAGCGCGTCGAAGAGTTCAGCGGGGTCGTGGTCCTCGCGTCGAACCTGCGGCAGAACATCGACACGGCGTTCCTGCGCAGGCTGCACGCGGTGGTCGACTTCCCCCCACCGGACGCGCACGCGAGGCTGCGGATCTGGCGCGGCATGTTCCCGGCGGCGGTCACGGCACCGGAGCCGGACGAGCTGGCACGGCTCGCCGAACGGTTCCCCCTGTCGGGCGGCAGCATCAAGAACGTGGTGCTGGACGCGGCTTTCCGCGCGCTGCGAGCCGACCCTTCGGCCACCGGGGTGAGCCTGCGCGACCTCGTCGTCTCGGTCGGGCGCGAATACCAGAAGCTCGGGCTCCCGATCACGCCGGGCGAGTTCGGCGAGCCGTTCTACGACTGGTTCGGGGAGGGACTGCGGCATGGGTGAGGAGAAGACGCGAGCGGACAAGAAGCCGGAGCCGGCCCCGCCGGAGCCGGCGAAGCCGCCCGCGCCCCAGCAGCACGACGGAACCATCCGCAAGGAGACCCCGAAGCCTCCGGACACGGCGGCGGCTCCGCAGCAGCAGGCGCGGAACACGGCGCAGTTGCAGCAGAGCGTCGGCAACCAGCAGGCCAATCGGCTGTTGCGCGCCGCGCGAGACCAGGCGGGACCGCCGGCGCTGCCGGTCAGCCACCCGGGCGACAAGGCGGAGCAGGAAGCGGAGGCCCTGGCCCGGAAGGTGACGGCGGAGGCGTCCCGGGTGTCGGGCGACCCTGAGACGGTCGCCGGCGACCCGCCTGTGGTCTCCCAGCCGGCCGGTGGTGCTCCGGCCGCGGCGCCGCACCCGGCCGGCGGCGATGCGGGGGTCGTCCATCGGCTGGCGGAGCCGCAACCAGGCGGCGGCCCTGCCGCGGCGACCGCCCACCAGCTGGCGGAAGCGCCCTCGACGGGCGGCGGCCCGGCCGCGCTGCGGCATCCGGCCGGTGGTGACTCGGCGATGACCGATCGTCTGGTGCAGGCGCATCCGGCCGGGGGCGGCCCGGCCGCGGCGCCGCATCCGGCCGGGGGCGAGGCGGCCGTGGTCCACCGCTTGGCGGAGTCACACCCGACCGGCGGAGAACCGGCGACCCACCACCCGGCAGGGCCGCAGCCGCAGCCACCCCCGGCCCCGGCTCAGGCCCCCGACCCGACGTCCCCGGCGGCGATCGTGAACCACCCAGGCCCGGGCAGCCCCATCCCGCAGCCGACCCGCGGGATCCTCGAACGGCGGCTCACCACGGACCTCCGCCACGTCGTCGTCCACCACGACACCCAGTCCGACCTGGCGGCCCGTGCCCTGCACGCCCGCGCCGTGACGAGGCAGAACCACATCTGGCTGGCGAGCGACGCCTCACCCACCGACCTGCACCTGATGGCCCACGAGGTCGCCCACGTCCTGCAGCACCACGAGCACGTCGTCCACCGCGCGGCCGACAGCGACAACCTGCAGGCCGGGAAGGGACCGAAGGCCACCGGGCCGGCCGACGGGGAGTTCCGGCCCCCGAGCGGGTCGCAGTCGAAGTACGCCTTGGCCATCAACCCGCTGCCGATCCCCACGTTCAAGGTCCCGTTCACGGAACCGCACGTGCCGCTGGAGAACCTCCGCCCACCGGGTGGCGAGCGGGAGACCGCCCAGAACTCCTTCTGGCGGGGGCAGGCGAAGAGCAAGGTCACCACCGGGGTGACCGGTTACATCGAGCACGGCCGGGACGGGAAGAAACCCGTCAAGGTGCAGGTCGGCAAGGCCGACGCCGTCTACTACTTCAAAGCGAAGGCGTCGGAGACGTTCGTCTTCGGCGAGGCGGCCGACATCGCCGAAGCCGCGCTGATCCCGATCTGGGACAGGAAGGGCGACGCGGCCAAGTTCCAGATCGACCACAAGCTCGAATCACAGCTGGGCGGGACCGACGACAAGCCCACGGACAACCTCTGGCTCCTGCAGGCCCGCGCGAACGGGAGCGTCGGCCCGATCATCGCGGCGAGTGTGCGCAACGCCAAGAAGGAGGCTTTCGCGGCGGCGATCAAGAAGTGGCAGAAGGACGACCCGAGCAAGGAGCCACCGGAGAACCTGCGAGACCCGGCGACCGCGTACCCGGTCGTGGTCGACAAGATCGTCGACAGCAAACGGACGGTGGCCGGCTCCGACATCAACTGGACCCTGGGCGAAATCCAGGAGGGCAAACAGCTGGACGCCCTCGTGCCGATGGGGGAGAAAGAGGTCGTCCAGTACAACCTCGCGGGGTCGCCGACGAAGCTCGCGATCTACCTCGGCAGCTCCGGGGGCAAGTTCGACCTGCCGTGGAAGGACGACAAGCCGGACCTCGCCTCGCCGGAGATGAAGAAGAACCCGTTGTACAAGACCGACTTCCAGGTCCAGTCGGGCACCTTCGAGAAGGGCAAGGGCGGGGTGCTCGTCGGGACGTCGTTCTCGCGCAGCAAGAAGATCAAGAAGATGACGATCTCGTTGCCCTTCGTGCCCCAGAAGGGCATCGAATTCGGCGGGACGGTGACGGAGCACGCCGTCCGGCAGGCGCTCAAAGCGGGCAATCCGGAGTCGCCGGTGTTCAGCCCGCTGGACTTCACCCAGGCGGACATCGTCAAGGGCATCGGCATCGTCGCCCGCGGCCGGCTGATGCCCACCGTGCCGCTGTTGTCGGGGCTGGGGATCGACGCGGTCCTCGAAGGCAGCAGCCTTGGCCTGGAACGGACGTTCGTCGCGAACGAGCTGCCGCTCCCGAAGCCGTTCACCGCTTCGGGCGAGGTGACGGTGTTCGCCGGCCTCGACGACGGCGGGGACGCGAAGGCCAGTGTCACCGGCACGCTGAACTTCGCCCTGCCCGGCGTGGCCCAGGGCGAGATCGACGCGTCCATGGGTGCGGAAGGCTTCGAACTGAGCGGAAAGCTCGGCTTCGACAGCAAGCTCTTCGATCCGGCCCAAGCGGCCTTCACGTACAAGAAGGTCAACGGCGAGTACCAGTGGGGCCTGTCCGGGCTCCTCGGCGTGGGCGGCGGCAAGGTGCCCGGCATCAAGTCGGGTCAGCTGGCCGTGCAGTACGAAAACCAGGTCTTCACCGCGTCCGGTGACGCCCAGCTCGCCATCCCCGGTGTCGAAAGCGGCAAGCTCGACGTCAAGTACGGCGAGCGGGAAGGCCTGACGATCGGGGGTGCCTTCCAGCTGTCGAAGGACGTTCCCGGCATCGAAAGCGGGTCCATCGACGCGACCGTGACCCGCAAGCCGCCCGCGAACCAGTGGCAGCTCGCCGCGCACGGCACCGCGAAACCCAAGATCCCCGGTGTCGACGCGACGCTCACCGCGTCCTATGAGGACGGTGTCTTCACGATCGAAGGCGACGCCGCCTACGCACGCGGCATGCTGTCCGGCAGCATCCACATCGGAGTCAGCAACCAGCCGCCCGCACCCGGCGGAAAGCCCGGCGAACAACCGGGCGGAAAACCCGGCGGGAAGCCGGGCGCCCCGGGTTCGGCGCTGTCCGTCCACGGTGGCGGCCGGCTCACGCTGCGCCTCGCGCCGTGGCTGGAGGCGACCGCCGCCGTCCAGCTCGACCGCGACGGGCAGGTGCAGCTCGACGGCGAGGTCAAGCTGCCGGAAGCCATCGACCTGTTCCCCGCCAAGGGGATCAAGAAGAACGTGCTCACCGTCGGCTTCGACATCCCCATCGTCGGGATCGCGGTGTTCGGCCAGCGCGTCGGCATCTTCGCGACCATCCAGGGGGGTCTCGACGCGGAGGCGTCGGTCGGGCCGGGCCAGTTGCGGCAGCTCGGGCTCAAGGTGCACTACGAGCCGGGTCGGGAAGAGAACACGTCGATCACCGGCGGCGCTCAGCTGCACGTGCCCGCGGAGGCCGGGCTGCGACTGTTCGTACGCGGCGGGATCGGCGCGGGCATCCCGCTCGTCAGCGCCGAAGCCGGCCTGGAGATCGGCGGCAAGCTCGGTCTGCAGGGCGCGTTCGACGCGTCGACGCAGATCAACTGGACGCCGAAGCAGGGCCTGGTGCTCGACGCGCGGGTCGACCTGACCGCCGAACCCCGGTTCGTCTTCGACGTCACCGGGTTCGCGAAGGTCGAGGTCGGCGCGTTCGGCTTCACCAAGGACCTCTACGACAAGAAGTGGAACCTGGCCGCCTTCGAGTACGGCTCCGGCCTGCGGATCGGCGTGCACGCGCCGGTCCACTACGAACAGGGCAAGCCGTTCGCCTTCTCGCTCGACGACGTGCGGTTCGAGCTGCCGAAGGTGGATCCCGGCCGGATCCTGCAGGACCTCGTCAAACGCATCGCCTGAGTCGGAGGAGCCGACCATGAACGCACCGGTCACCGAGCTGGAACTGGGAGTGCTGCGCCACCTGCGCGGCGACCTCGAAGGCGCCGAGGCGCTCTACCGCGCGGCGCTGGCGGCCGAGCCCGCCGACCCGGTCACGCTGAACAACCTCGGCTTCGTGATCGCGCAGGCGGGCCGGTTCGCCGAGGCCGTCACCTGGTACGAGCGGGCCCTCGAACTGGACGCGGGCCGCGCGGTCGCCCACCTGAACCTCGGCAACGCCCGCGCGGCGCTGGGTGATCTCGACGGCGGGATCGAGGAGCTCCGGCGGTCGGCCGAGCTCGCCCCGGACAACGCGACCGCGTTCGACAACCTGGGCCAGCTCCTGCTGCTGGCCGGCCGGTACGCCGAAGCCGAGACGGCGTGGACCGAAGCCGTCCGGCTCACTCCGGGCGACCCCGCGCCGCGGACCGCGTGGGCGACCGTGGTCGCGGCGCGCGGCAGGCTGGAGGAAGCGGTCGGGATCCTGCACCAGGCACTGGCCCTCGACGACGAGTACGCCCCGGCGTGGGCACAGCTCGGCGCGCTGCTGGTGGTGCGGGGCGACCTGGCCTCCGGCTGCGGCGCGCTGGCCCGCGCCAAGGCGCTCGCCCCCGGCGACACCGACGTCCGCCGGCACCTGGCGGTCGCGCTGCTGTCGCTGGGCCGCCGCGACGAGGCGGCGGCCGAGCTCACCGACCTGCTCCGCCTCGACCCGGCGGCGACGGAGGCCCGCGTCGACCTGGCGGTGCTGCACCTGGCCGCGGACCGCCCGTCGGCGGCGCTGGCCCAGCTCGACCGGGCACTGGAGAAGGCGCCGGACGACGACCGCGCGCTGCTGCACCGCGGCCTGGCGTTGCGCGAACTCGGCCGGACGAGCGAAGGGGACGACGTCCTGCGCGCTCTGGCGAAGTCCGGAAGCGCTCACTCGTCCCGTGCTTCGGAGCTGTCCGAACCAGACCCGGGGTGACGCGGGGGGCC
This sequence comes from Amycolatopsis sp. NPDC021455, assembly GCF_040640995.1. Lineage (NCBI taxonomy): Bacteria > Bacillati > Actinomycetota > Actinomycetes > Pseudonocardiales > Pseudonocardiaceae > Amycolatopsis > Amycolatopsis sp. NPDC021455. Next base: position 44,568 of record NZ_JBFACT010000024.1, read on the forward strand.
GCCTGAGGTTGCCCGGCTGTGATCAATCCGACCGCGGTGCAGCCGATCCGCGGGGCAGCGCGTGTAGTGATCATGAAATTGAGAACGAAACTCTTCGCTGTCGTCGCGTTCGCGCTGTCGGCGGTCGTGGCCGGTACCACGCCGGCGCCGGCCGCCCCGGCCCAGACCGTGGAGGTCGCCGCTCCCGCGGGCAGCGGTCTCCCGGCCTACGTCGCCGTCATCAAGCCGGTCACCGCCGAACGGCTCGGGAACAGCTGGCACGAGGGCTGCCCGGTCGGTCCCGACCAGCTGCGCCTGGTGAACCTGAGCTTCGTCGGCTTCGACGGCGCGGTGCACCGCGGTGAGCTGGTCGTCAACGCCGACCGCGCCACCGAGGTCGCCCGCGTTTTCGCCGACCTGTACTTCGCCCGGTTCCCCATCGAGCGGATGGAAACCGTGGAGAAGTACAACTCAGACGACGACGCCTCGATGGCGGCGAACAACACCTCGGCGTTCAACTGCCGCGCGATCACCGGCGGCACGGCGTGGTCCAACCACTCCTACGGCCGCGCCATCGACATCAACACCGTGCAGAACCCGTACATCTCCGGCAGCGGCGCGGTCTACCCGCCCAACGGCGCGCCCTACGCCGACCGCACGCAGACCGTGCCGGGCATGATCCACCTGGGCGACAGCACCGAGCAGGCGTTCACCACCCGCGGCTGGACCTGGGGCGGCTCGTGGGACACCCCGATCGACTACCAGCACTTCGAGAAGCCCTGACACTGGCGGGAAAACTGGGGTGTGACGCGGTCCTGAGGGGACCACAGCCACGCGTACTGGGGTAACGAGCGGAACGCGCCCGGGATCGTCGCCGGAATGACGGCGATCCCGGGCGCTTCGTCGTGGCCGGCGCGCACCACCGTCGAACCCTGCCCCAGGAGCAGGGTCAACCCTCGATGCCGAGATGGTCGCGCAACGTGGAACCGGTGTACTCGGTCCGGAACGAGCCGCGCTCCTGCAGCAGCGGCACCACCGTGTCGGCGAACTCGTCGAGGCCGCCGGGGGTGACGTGCGGGACGAGGATGAAGCCGTCGCTCGCGTCGGCCTGGACGAGGTCGTCGATGGCCGCCGCCACGGTCGCGGCCGAGCCGATGAACGTCTGCCTGCCGGTGACCTCGATGATCAGGTCGCGGGTGGACAGGTTCTTCGCCTCGGCGAGCTGCCGCCATTCGCGGGCCGTGGCGAGGGGGTCGCGGTACATGCGGACGCTGGCGCGGCCGGGCGCGATCGTCTCGCCGACCACCGGGTCGAAGGACGGCAGCGGCCCGTCCGGGTCGTGCTCGGACAGGTCGGTGTTCCAGACCTGTTCGAGGAACTTGATCGCGGTCTGCGCGCTGACCTGCTGCCGCCGCACGACGTGGGCGCGCTCGTGGGCGTCGGCGTCGGTGTCGCCGAGCACGAACGTCGCCGCGGGCAGGATCACCAGCTGCTCCGGCTTGCGGCCGTACTTCGCCAGCCGGCCTTTCACGTCGGAGTAGAACGCCTGCCCGGCTTCGAGCGTGCCGTAGCGGCTGAAGATCGCGTCGGCGGTGGCCGCGGCGAACTCGCGGCCCTCGTCGGAGTCGCCGGCCTGGATGATCACCGGGCGGCCCTGCGGGCTGCGCGGCACCGGGAACCGGCCCTCGATGTCGAAGTGGGCGTCGTGGTGGGCGAAGGCGCCCGCCGCGGGGTCCCGCAGGAACTCGCCGGTCTCCTGGTCGGCGGCGATCTCGTCGCCGCGCCAGGAGTCGAACAGCTCCCAGGCGGTGCGCAGGAACGTCTCGGCACGCTCGTAGCGCTGGTCCTGCGGCAGGAACCCGCCGCGGCGGAAGTTCTCGCCGGTGAAGGCGTCCCACGACGTGACGACGTTCCACGCGGCGCGCCCGGCCGAGAGGTGGTCGAGCGAGGCGAACTGGCGGGCCACCTCGAACGGCTCGTTGAACGTCGAGTTGATCGTGCCGGCCAGTCCGAGCCGCTCGGTGACCGCGGCCAGCGCGGACAGCACGGTGAAGGTGTCCGGGCGGCCGACGACGTCGAGGTCGTAGATCTGCCCGTTCTGCTCCCGCAGCCGCAGCCCCTCGGCGAGGAAGAAGAAGTCGAACTTCGCGCGCTCGGCGGTCTGCGCGAGCTTCACGAAGGAGCTGAACTCGATGTGGCTGCCGGCTTCGGGGTCGCTCCACACGGTCGTGTTGTTGACGCCGGGGAAGTGCGCCGCGAGGTGGATCTGCTTGCGGGACATTCTCGCGCTCCTCAGACGGCGGCGTAGCGGTTGGCGGGGCGGGCGAGGCCGAGCAGCCCGCGCAGGGTGCTCGCCTCGTACTCGGTGCGGAAGGCGCCGCGGGACCTCAGTTCGGGCACCAGCCCGCGGGTGACGGCGGTCAGGTCGTGCGGGACCGCGCCCGGCCGCAGCCGGAAGCCGGAGAGCCCGGCGGCGTGCCAGTCGAGCAGCAGGTCGGCGAGGCCGGCCGGGGTGCCGGTGAAGACGAGGGCGTCGGAGGTGTATTCCGCGCCCGCCAGGTCGTCGAGCCGGGCCTTGCGGCCGGCGGCGGCCTGTTCGGTCTCGTCGAGGAACACGACGACGTCGCCGAAGACGTGCAGCGTCTCGCCGGAGCGGCCCGCCCGGTCCTGCTCGTCGCGCACCGCCGTGAGGATCGTCGTGGCCTGCTCGCGGTCGAAGGGGGTCACGTAGACGACGTCGGCGGCGCGGGCGGCGAGGCGGTAGGGGATCGCGGCGTGGGCCAGCGCGGTGACCGGGGGCTGGCCCTGCGGCGGGCGCGGGGTGATCGACGGGCCCTTGACCGAGAACCACTGTCCCGCGAAGTCGATGTAGTGCAGCTTGCCGCGGTCGACGAACCGGCCGGTGGCGACGTCGCGGATCTCGGCGTCGTCCTCCCAGCTGTCCCACAGCCGGCGCAGCACCTCGACGTAGTCCGCGGCTTCGTCGAACAGGTCGGCCAGGGGGCTCGGCTTGTCCGGCTCGGCGGCGTCCTCGAGCCGGAACTCGCCGAACTCCCGGCGCCCGAAGTGCCGGTTGTCCTCGGCGCGCCCGGCGACCTGGACGCGGACGCCGGCCCGTCCGGTGCTGACGTAGTCGAGCGTGGCGATGGCCTTGGACAGGTGGAACGGCTCGGTGTGGGTGACCACCGCGGTCGGCACCAGCCCGATGTGGGAGGTCAGCGGGGCGACGCGGGCGGCGGTGAGCACGGCGTCGAGGCGGCCCTGGACGATGCCGGTCCGCTCGCCCGGCCGGTCGAGCGGGTTGACGGTCTGCAGGGCCAGCGAGTCCTCGATGGTGACGAAGTCCAGCTTCCCGGCCTCGGCTTCGCGGACCAGATCGGCCCAGTAGCCGGCGGTGAGGAGCTCGCGGGGCCGTGCACCGGGTTCGCGCCACGCGGCGGGGTGCCAGCCCGCCCCGTCCAGTGCGACAGCGATCCGTGGGCCGGTTCCTGATGCCATCCCGCGTTCCCCTTCTCCTCGGCTGTGTCCGCAGTGTGCGCCGGATTCAGCGCCTCGGGCCGGGATGGCCAACTGCTGGGACAGCGCCGGGTCACGGGAATAAACCTGCCGCGGCCCTGTGGTGTCCGAGACCCGGGACGGCCGACAACGGGACTTCGCGCAGGGCGTCGGCCAGGATCGGGGTAGACGCCGCCCCGGGTGTCGATGCCGAAGATCCGCAGGGGGCGGACGGAAAAGAAGTTCATCTGTGGACGGTCGGCAGGCTGAGGTGTGTTCGCGGGCAAAAGGGGAAGCCGGACCGGACCTGTCCCCGAAGAGGAATCGAGGAACTCGCATGAAGTGGCCGATCGGAGCACTCGCCGTCGCGGGGGTCGCGGTGAGCACGGCGGCGGCGCGGCGGAAGTCCGCGGAGCAGCCGAACCGCTGGCTCGGCGTCACCGTCAACCTGCCCCCGGACGAGGTCGAGCGGGACCCGCGGTTGACGGACGCGTTCGCCGCTCTCGCCGGGGAAGCCGAGACGCGCGTGCGCCCGGCGCCCGGCGGACGCGGGACCGAGCTGGCGGCCCGGCCGCTGGAACCGGCCCCGACCGGCCTGGGCGGTGCCGCGAAACGGCTCGCCGGCCGCGACCCGCGGCAGCCGGTGCGCAGCGCGCTGCGCGACATCAAGTCACTGCTGGAGACGGGCGAGGTGATCCGCCCGGACGCCCCGGCCACCGGGAAGCCGACGCCGGGCGGCGCGCTCGTCCGCCTGGCCACCCGGCGCGCCGGCGGGGAGGGACGGCTGTGAAGGCACTGTGCTGGCAAGGTGTGAACGAACTCTCGGTCGAGCAGGTCCCCGACCCCGAGATCCGCAACGAGCAGGACGTGCTCCTCAAGGTCACCACGAGCACCACCTGCGGCTCGGACCTGCACCTCATCGGCGGGTACATCCCCGCCATGGAGGCCGGGGACGTCCTGGGCCACGAGTTCCTCGGCGAGGTCGTCGAGGTCGGCTCCCAGGTGCGCAAGCACAAGGTGGGCGACCGCGTGGTGGTCTGCTCGTTCATCGGCTGCGGCCGGTGCTGGTACTGCGCGCACGACCTGTGGGCGCTGTGCGATAACAGCAACACCAACCCGGGCATCGGCTCGGCGCTGTTCGGCTACGAACCCGGCGGCATCTTCGGCTACTCGCACGCCATGGGCGGATTCCGCGGCAGCCACGCGGAATACGTGCGCGTGCCCTTCGCCGACTACGGCGCCTTCCCGGTGCCCGAAGGCCTCGACGACGACAGCGCGTTGTTCGCGTCCGACTCGGTGCCGACGGGCTGGATGGGCGCCGACCTCGGTGGTGTCCAGCCGGGCGACACGGTGGCCGTGTGGGGCTGTGGCGCGGTCGGGCAGATGGCGGCCAAGGCGGCCATGCTGCTCGGCGCCGAACGGGTGTTCTCCATCGACCGCTACCCCTACCGGCTGCGGATGACCGAACAGCACATCGGCTCGGAGACGATCGACTACTCGAGCACCGACGTCGGCGCCGAGCTGCGGGAACGCACCGGCGGCCGCGGCCCGGACGTCTGCATCGAGGCCGTCGGCATGGAGGCCCACAGCGCCGGCGCGCACCACCTCTACGACCAGGTCAAGCAGCAGCTGCGGCTGGAAACCGACCGGCCGGACGCGGTCCGGGAAGCGATCTACGCGTGCCGCAAGGGCGGCACCGTGTTCGTCCTCGGCGTGTTCGCCGGCGTCGTCGACAAGTTCCCGCTCGGCGCGGTCGTCAACAAGGGCCTCACCGTGCGTGGCTCGCAGCAGCACGGCCAGCGTTACGTGCCGATGCTGCTCGACCGGATGGCCCGCGGCGAGCTGCCGGTCGCCCACCTGGCCACCCACCGCCTGCCGCTGGACGACGGCCCGCGCGCGTACGACCTGTTCAAGCACAAGAAGGACGACTGCCTGCGGGCGGTCCTGCACCCCTGACCCGGGGCCGTCCGGGAAACCCCATCGGGGCACTTGTGCGCGGGGCAGGGGAGGACGAAGCTGCAGAGCGGTCGATCACGGAGGTGCGGGATGGGGTCCTGGACGGTTCTGCGAAGCGCCGTAGCCGCCGCGGCGTTGCCGGCTCTGCTGGCGAGCGCCGGGACGGCCGTCGCGTCCCCCGACCACGGTGCCCGTGGCCGGGGGATCGACCACATCGTGGTGATCTACGAGGAGAACCACAGCTTCGACAACCTCTTCGGCGGCTGGGAAGGCGTCGACGGCCTCCGGCGGGCCCGGCCGCAGACCCAGGTGGCGGCGGACGGCCAGGCGCTGCCGTGCCTGCCGCAGAACGACGTCAACCTCACGTCGCCGCCGCTGCCGGTCACCTGCAGCGGGACGATCGGGACGACGCCGGTCAGCTCGGCGTTCACCAACCGTCCCTTCGAGATCGACCGCTACATCGGACCGGCCGACACGACGTGCCCGGCACCGGGGGTGTTCCAGCCCAACGGCGTGCCCAAGGGGCAGGGGCTGCCCGGCGGCTGCACCCGCGACCTCGTCCACCGCTTCTACAACGAGCAGTACCAGATCCACGGCGGCGCGATGGACCGCTACGTCGCGGGCAGCGACGCCGTCGGGCTGACCATGGGCCACTACGACACCCGTGGCCTGCCGATCTACGAGTACCTGCACGGCCGCAACGCACCGGACTACGTCGTCGCCGACCGCTTCTTCCAGGGCGCGTTCGGCGGGTCGTTCCTCAACCACCAGTGGCTGATCACCCCGAACACGCCGGTCTGGCCCGGGGCGGTCCGCGACGGCGGTGCCGACGACCTGCACTCGGTCGTGGGGCCGGACGGCTTCCCCGCGGGCACGCCGCTGCACCCCGCGACCCCCGGCACGGCCGACCGGGCGCTGACCCAGGCCGCGAACGCCGACGGCAGCTGCGTCGTCCCCGCGAACGTGGGGGCGCCGCCGGCCGGGACGGCGTGCGGCGACTACGCGATCAACACCATCCAGCCGCCCTACCAGCCGTACCAGCCGGGCACCGCGGTGTCGCGGCGGCTGCCGCCGCAGACCACGCCGACCATCGGCGACCGCCTGTCGGCCGCGAACGTGGACTGGGCCTGGTATTCCGGCGGCTGGGACAACGCCAACGGCAACGTCGGCGGCCCCGGCTGGACCAACGGCACCACCCCGGGAACCTGCGCCAGCCCGCGCACCGCGGCCGGCGCGGTCTACCCGAACTGCCCCGACGCCACCTTCCAGTACCACCACCAGCCGTTCAACTACTACGCCAGCCTGGCGCCGGGCACCGCGGCCCGCGCCGCCCACCTGCGGGACGAGGTCGAGTTCGTCAGCGCCGCCAAGGCGGGACGCCTCAAGCCGGTGAGCTTCGTCAAGCCGGTCGGCGAGGAGAACGAGCACCCCGGCTACGCCAGCGAGGACGCCGGCAGCCGCCACCTCGTCGACCTGATCAAGGCCGTGGAGAACGGCCCGGACGCCGCGCACACGCTGATCGTGGTCACCTACGACGAGTTCGGCGGCCAGTGGGACCACGTGGCACCGCCGGCCGGACGGCACGCCGTCGCGGACCGGTGGGGGCCGGGCACCCGCATCCCCGCCCTGCTGATCTCGCCGCAGCTGCGCCGGCCGTTCGGCGTGGACCACACCTCCCACGACACGACGTCGATCATGGCCACCATCGAGCACCGCTTCCGCCTGGCCCCCTTGGGCACCCGCGACGCCCGGGTGGCCGACTTGCTCGCCTTCTGCCGTTGACCGGGGCCCGCTGTGCCGCGGGCTGCGATGTCTTGAACGAGTCGTTCAGGACGTGGGAGGTCCTGAACGACTCGTTCAAGACATGAGCCGAGCCGCTTACTGAGCCGTTCCACGAACCGGACGGGGAAAGCAAGTATCGTTCCGCATCCTGGGATGGTGGATCGATCACCGCACTGACTGCTTAAGGTCCCTGATCGTCACTCGATCGGCTGAACCTTGAAGGTGCTGTGTCCGTCCCCGCTCCGCCGCCGCTCGCGGCGCGCTCCCTGCCCGCCGCGGTCTGGCGCGCCGTCCGCTCCGGGCGGTGGACGTCCGTCTGCGCGGTGCTGATCGTCGTCATCGTGCTGCTCGCCGCCGGGGCCGACCTGTTCGTCCTCGCCGAGGGTCGGAGCCTCGTCCCGGACATCACCACGCTCGGCCCGACCGGGCTGCCCGCCGGGGCGCTGGGCGGGGTGAGCGGCGCCCACTGGTTCGGTGTCGAGCCGCTGACCGGCGTGGACCTCTTCGCGCTCGTCGCCCACGGCGCGCGGACGTCGCTGCTCGTCGGGCTCGGCGCCACCGTGCTGGGCACCGCGCTCGGCGTCGTGGCCGGGGTCAGCGCGGGCTACCTCGGCGGCTGGTGGGACCGCCTGGTGACCTGGACCGCCGACGTCATCCTCGGCTTCCCGTACCTGATCTTCATGATCGCGCTCGGCGCGGTCCTGCCGGTCGACTTCCCGCGCCAGATCACGCTGATCGTCGTCCTCGGGCTCTTCGGCTGGCCGCGCGTGGCCCGGATCGTCCGGGCGCAGGCCCTCACGCTCGCCAAACGCGACTTCGTGGCCGCCGCCCGGGTCATCGGCGGCGGCCCGTGGCACGTGCTCACCAAGGAACTGCTGCCCAACCTGTGGGCGCCGATCATCGTCGTCGCCAGCCTGGCCGTCCCGTCGATGATCGGCAGCGAGGCCGCGCTGTCATTCCTCGGCGTTGGCGTCCTGCCCCCGACGCCCAGCTGGGGCCGCACCATCAGCACCGCCATCGACTTCTTCGAGACCGACCCGATGTACCTGGTCTTCCCCGGGCTCCTGCTGTTCGGGGTCACCCTGGCGTTCAACGTCGTCGGTGACGCGATCCGCGACGCGCTCGACCCGCGTTCCGGAGGTGCGGCCTGATGCGCACCGCGCGGTTCGTCGCCTCCCGCTTCGCCGGGATGCTCCTGGTCCTGCTCGTCGTCGCCTTCGTGACGTTCGTGGTGTTCTACGTCCTGCCCGCCGACCCGGCCCGGATGGCCTGCGGCCGGCCGTGCTCGCCGGAGGGGCTGCGGCTCGCGCGGGAGTTCATGGGCTACGACGTCCCGTGGTACCGGCAGTTCCTGGACTTCCTCGGCGGGATCGCCGGCGGCCGCACGTTCGGCGCCGGCACCGCGGCGATCCACTGCGCCGCCCCCTGCTTCGGCTACGACTTCCAGAACAACGTCGACGTGCTCAGCGAGATCGGCGGCCGGATCGAGGTCAGCTTCTCCGTCGCGCTGGGCGCGGCCGCGATCTGGATCGTCCTGGGCGTCGGCCTCGGCGTGCTGTCGGCGCTGCGCCGCGGGACCGCCGTCGACCGGATCACGATGGCCGCCGCGATGGCCGGCGTGTCGATGCCCGCCTACCTGGCCGGGATGATCGGCATCACGATCTTCGCCTTCGCCCTGGACGTCGTGCCCAAGTCCGGGTACGTGCCGCTGACCGAGAATCCCGCCCAGTGGGCGTGGCACCTCGTGCTGCCGTGGTTCGTCCTGGCCTTCCTGCACGCCGCCATCTACGCGCGGCTCACCCGCGGGCAGATGCTGGAAACCCTCGGCGAGGACTACATCCGCACCGCGCGGGCCAAGGGCCTCACCGAACGGAAAGTCGTCGGACGGCACGCGCTGCGCAACGTCCTGCTGCCGGTGGTCACGGTGTTCGGCGTCGACCTTGGCGCGTTGCTGGCGGGGACCGTGATCACCGAGCGGATCTTCGGCATGGCCGGCGTCGGGCGGCTGCTCGTCGACGCCATCGCCTCGCTCAACCTGCCGGTGCTGCTGGGCGTGACGCTGTTCTCGGCCCTGCTCGTCACGGTCCTGAACTTCCTGGTCGATCTCTGCTACGGCGCGCTCGATCCGCGAGCCCGCCTTGTCTGAAAGGGGCACGATGAAACTCAGGTTCGCGGCGGGGGTGACGGCGGCCGTCCTGCTGCTGACGGCGTGCGGCGCCAACGACACACCGGCCTCCCAGGGCGGCACCGTCAAGCCGGGCGGCACCCTCGTCCTGCTCAACGACGCGCCTTCGATCACGTGGGACCCGGCGAAGAGCTCGAACCTGGTCGTCACCACGCTCGGGCTGATCCACCGGCGGCTGACGTCGTGGGACGTCGCGCCGGGCAAGGACACCACGATCGTGCCCGACCTGGCCACCGACACCGGACGGCCCAGCGACGGCGGCAAGACGTGGACGTTCACCCTCAAGGACGGCCTCAAGTACGCCGACGGCACGCCGATCAAGAGCGACGACGTCAAGTGGGGCCTCGAGCGCTCGTTCGCGCCCGCCTTCTCCGGCGGCCTGGCCTACCACAAGGACCTGCTCTCGCCGGGCCTGGCGTACAAGGGCCCGTTCGACGGCGGCAAGGAGCTCGACTCCATCCAGACGCCGGACCCCAAGACCATCGTCTTCCACCTCGCGCGGCCGTACGGCGACTTCAACTGGGTCGCCAGCACCCCGGCGTTTTCGCCGGTGCCGAAGGGCAAGGGCGCCGAGGCGAACTACGGTGACCACCCGGTCGCCTCGGGCCCGTACCAGCTGGCGAGCTACGAGCGCGGCAAGTCGGCGAAGCTGACGCGCAACCCGAACTGGAGCCGCGACGAGGACAAGACGCGGCTGGCCAACCCGGACACCATCGAGTTCCAGCTCGGCCAGGACACCAGCGTCATCTCCAAGCGCCTGATCGACGACACCGGCACCGACCGGAACGCCTTCGGCATGTCGTTCGCCTCGCCCGCCCAGCTGGCCCAGATCCAGGGCAACGCCTCGGCGAAGTCCCGGCTGGTGACGTCGGAATCCGGGGCGCTGGCCTACCTTTCCCTCAACACCCAGCGCGGGAACTTGACGAACCCGAAGGTGCGCCAGGCTTTCCAGTACGCCGTCGACAAGGCCGCGTACCAGGTGGCCAGCGCGGGCAGCGCCCAGCTGGCCGGTGACGTCGCCACGACGCTGATCACGCCGGGCCTGCAGGGCCGCGAGCAGTACGACCTGTACCCGGCGCCGCCGTCCGGCGACCCGGCGAAGGCCAAGCAGCTGCTGGCTGAGGCGGGCTTCCCGAACGGTCTCGACGGCCTGGTCCTGGCGACCCACAACGAGAACGGCTACCCGGAGAAGGCGGCGGCGATCCAGGCGTCGCTGGCCCGGGCGAACATCAAGGTCACGATCAAGCCGCTCGACGACGACACGTATACGTCCGAAGTGGACACCAAGGGGCTGTCGGACTTCGACCTCACGCTGACCTCGTGGCAGCCGGACATCCCGTCGGCCAACGCGAACATCCAGCCGCTGTTCCAGTCGACCGAGATCGGCAACGGCGGCTACAACGAGTCCCGGTACAACAACCCCGAGGTCGACAAGCTGATCGCCGAAGCGCAGGCCACCGTCGACCCGGCCGAGGCCGGGAAGAAGTGGGCGGCACTGGACAAGAAGATCCTCGCCGACTCACCCGTCGTGCCGCTGATCTACACCCGCAACTCGTTCCTGCACGGGTCGCAGGTCGGTGACGTCCGGATCGGGCGCTTCCCGGCCTACGTCGACTACCGCAAGTTCGGGATCGTCCAGTGAGCGGAGCCGGGCTCCTGCGGCTGCACGACGTCGCGGTCTCGTTCGGGGACGTCGAAGCCGTCCGCGGGGTCGGCTACGACGTCGGCGCGGGCGAAGTCGTCGCGGTGGTCGGGGAGTCCGGCTCCGGCAAGACGGTCACCGCGATGTCCCTGCTCGGCCTGCTCCCGCCCACGGCCCGCGTGACGGGCCGCGCTGAGCTGGCCGGGCGGGACCTCTACGCGATGACCCCGGACGAGCTGCGGGCGGTCCGCGGCGGCGACGTCGGGATGGTGTTCCAGGAGCCGATGAGCGCGCTGAACCCGGTGTTCACCATTGGTGACCAGCTCGCCGAGGCCATCCGGGCGCACCGGGACGTGACCGCCGCGGTCGCTCGCGAGCGGGCGGTCGATCTGCTCGGCCTGGTCGGGCTGCCGAACCCGCGCGAGCGGCTGCGGTCCTACCCGCACGAGCTGTCCGGCGGGCAGCTGCAGCGCGTCGTGATCGCGATGGCGGTGGCGAACGAGCCGAAGCTGCTGATCGCCGACGAGCCGACCACCGCACTGGACGTCACCGTGCAGGCGGAGATCCTCGAGCTGCTGCGGGATCTCCGGGAACGCCTCGGCACGGCGATCCTGCTGATCACGCACGACATGGGCGTGGTCGCCGACCTCGCCGACCGGGTCGTCGTGATGCACGACGGTCGCGTGGTCGAGCAGGGTCCCGTCGGGGCGATCTTCACCGCGCCGGCCGAGGACTACACGCGCCAGCTGCTCGGCTCGGTCGTCTCGCTCAGCAGCGCGGCCACGACCGGGCTCGAACGCGCGGTGGCCGCCGAAGTTTCGGTGGGGCCGGGCCACGTCGCCGCGGCGGAACACCCGGCGACGGCGTCGGTCCCCGACGTCCCGGCCGTGGCGCCGCTGCTGCGGGTGGAGAACCTGTCGGTGACCTACCGCGGCCGGTTCCGCGCGATGATCGTCCACGCCGCTTCGCGGGTGAGCCTGCACGTCGAACCGGGCGAGGTCCTCGGTCTGGTCGGGGAGTCCGGCTCGGGCAAGAGCACGGTGGCCCGCGCGGTCACCGGGCTGCTCGCGCCGACGACAGGGTCTGTCCACATCGGAGACACCGACATCGGCCGGGCACGCGGGCGGGCCGCGAAGGCGCTGCGGCGGCGGATCGGCGTGGTGTTCCAGGACCCGCTGTCGTCGCTGAACCCGCGGACGACGGTGGGGGAGAGCGTCGCGACGCCGTTGCGGCTGCATCGTGCGGCGGCGAAGTCCGAAGTGGACGGAAGGGTTGCGGAACTGCTTTCCGCGGTGCAGCTTTCCCCGGCACTGGCCGCGCGCTACCCGCACGAGCTGTCGGGCGGCCAGCGGCAGCGGGCCTGCATCGCGCGGGCCCTGGCGCTGCGCCCGGACCTGCTGGTGGCCGACGAGCCGACGAGCGCGCTCGACGTCACCATCCAGGCCCGGATCCTCGACCTGCTCCGCGACCTGCGGCACGAGTTCGGGTTCGCCTGCCTGTTCATCAGCCACGACCTCGCGGTGATCGAGCAGCTCGCCGACCGGGTCGCGGTGATGCACCGCGGGCACGTCGTCGAGCAGGGCCCGGCCAAGGAGGTCCTGACGGCACCGGCACACCCGTACACGCGGCGTTTGCTGTCGGCGGCGCCGGTCGCCGATCCGGAAGCCCAGCGCCGGCGCCGCGAAGCCTGGCGGCAGTTGCGCTGAGCCCTGCTCGTGGGATCCGGCGTCACGCCGATCACCCGAGTTCCCGGGAACCGATCACGCTCGCGAGCCGACCTTTCCTCAGACGACCCGAACCGGGCGTCGCGGAGGCGAAGGGAGCTCGATGTCGATCGACCAGAGCGACGAGCGCACGGCCGGGCCGGTCGCGGAGCTGAGGCTCACGTGGGCGGCCGTCCGGCCGTTGCTGTTGCGGCTGCACTTCTACGCCGGGGTGTTCGTCGGCCCGTTCCTGCTGGTCGCCGCGGTGACCGGGCTGGCCTACATCTGGACTCCGCAGGTGGAGCGGGCCGGCTACGACCACGAGCTGCACGTGCCGGCCGCGCCCGGGGTCGCGCCGCTGGCGCAGCAGGCCGCCGTGGCGAAGGCCGCGGTGCCGGACGGGACCGTGACCGGCATCCGGCCCGGGCCCACGCCCACCGACTCCACGCAGGTGATCTTCACCAGGCCGGGGCTCGAGCCGAGCTACCACCACACGGTGTTCGTCGATCCGCACACCGGTGAGATCCGCGGGCAGCTGGAGACCTACGGTTCCGGGCAGGCGTTGCCATTGCGTGCCTGGCTCGACGGGTTGCACGCCAATCTGCAGCTGGGTGATTTCGGCCGCTGGTACAGCGAACTCGCGGCGAGCTGGCTGTGGGTGGTCGTGCTGGCCGGGATCGCGCTGTGGGCGGGGAGCCGGAAGCGGAAGAAGTCGCGGAGCGCGCGCGGACGGCTGTTGTCGTGGCACCGCCTGACCGGCTTGGCGATCGCGGCCGGGATGGTGTTCCTGTCGGCCACGGGGTTGACGTGGTCCGAGCACGCGGGCGACAACATCAGTGAGCTGCGTGCGCAGCTGGACTGGACGACGCCGTCGGTGTCGACCGCGCTGCCCGCCGCCGCGCCTGCCGGGGCTGACGTCGGTGTCGACGCCGTGCGCGCGGCGACTTCGCAGGCCGGGCTGGCGGATCCGGTGGAGATCCGGCCGCCGTCGGCGCCGGGCAAGGCGTATGTGGTGGCGCAGGTGGGCCGGTCCTGGCCGACGCAGGCGGACTCGATGGCCGTGGACCCGGCGACCGGCCGGATCACCGACACGCTGCGGTTCGCCGACTATTCGCCGGCGGCCAAGCTGTCCCGGTGGGGGATCGACGCCCACATGGGCTTGCTGTTCGGCGTGGTGAACCAGATCGTGCTCACGGCCTTGGCGGCCGGGTTGATCGCGGTGATCATGTGGGGGTACCGGATGTGGTGGCTGCGCCGCCCGACCAGGAGTGACGCGCGGGTCGGGCGTCCGCCGGGGCGTGGGGCGTGGCGGCGGATTCCGGGGCGGGTGCTGGCGCCGTTCCTGGTGGTGACGGCCGTGGTGGGCTACTACCTGCCGGTGTTCGGGTTGTCGCTGCTGGCTTTCCTGGTCGTGGACCTGATCGGGGCGGCCCGTCGTCAGGGGGTGAAGGCGTGATCGAGGCGAATGGGTTGCGCTGGATCTTGACGGCGGTGTTCGTGGCGGCGGGGGCGTTCTGCCTGTATCGCTGTGTCCGGCGGGGTTCGATGGCGAGCCGGGTCGGTGACGTGCTGCACACGGCGATGTGCGTGGCGATGGTCGCGATGGTGTGGCCGGCCACGATGGGCGTGGCCGGTTTGCCGCAGGTGGTGCTGTTCGGGTTCGCGGCGGCGTGGTTCGCCGTGGCCGCGGTGCGCGGCGCCCAGGAGAGCCGGTGGCATCCGGTCTACCACGCGGTGATGATGCTGGCGATGGTGTGGATGGTGTTCGCGATGCCCCGCGCGATGGTCGGCAGCGGAGCGGCGACGACGATGGACATGCCGGGGATGGAGGGCATGGCCATGGCGCTCCCGTCGGCCGGTGGGGGAGTGCCGGGGGACGTGGTGATCGTCGCGCTGACGCTGGCGGCGGGGTTCTGCGCAGCGGGGACGGCGTTCCTGGCCCGGGTCATCGACACGGCCCGAGTGGCGCCGTCGGTACGCACCGCCGGCTGGGGTGCCGACGCCTTGATGGGACTGGGGACCTCGGTGATGCTGCTGGCGATGCTGTGAGTCTCGGGCCGGGGGCAGGGTTCCGGCAAAGCCGAAGCGCCCGTGAACGGCACGCTGACGGCCTGACCCGCGCGGCCCCGCCCAGACCCCCCGCAACCCCGATGCGAAGCCAGAACACGGACGGTAGTGCCGGGTCAAGGCACGCTTTCCCGCCTTGACGCGGTGCTACCGGCCGTAGTCACAATGGCGGCTTCGGGGTGGTGGGCCCCTGGGGAGTGCGGACTCAGGCCGCCCGGTGCCGGCTGGCGGGCCGCCGCGGGAACCGGTGGCGGATCGCCGCCGGTGGGGCAGGCTGGCCCTGCTCGGGGAGCTGGAGGTCGTCGTCTCCCGTGCCGAGCGCGTCCGCCGTCGACGGCGCCGGCGCCGGACGGCGGCGGTGCTCGCGGTGGACCACGAACATCAGCACCAAGCCGATGACCAGGAAGACGTGGGTGAGCAGGCGTCCGGCGCCGACCTGGCCGCCGGACACGTCCGCCACCGACACCACCCCGAGCACCAGGGCGAACCCGCCGAAGAGCGGCAGCTGGGCTCCGGCCGCCCGCGGGTGCAGCGCCGCCCACAGGAGCCCGATGCCCAGCGCGAGGTTCCAGGCCGCGCTTTCGTTGCTCAGGTGGATGACGCTCAGCCCGCCGCCGTGGCCGGCGTGCTCCGCGCCCGGCTCGAGGAACTCCGCGAAGGCCAGCCCGGACTGCACCAGCCCGACGATCGCCAGCGCGATCCGGGCTGCCCACTTCTCCCGCACCGGGGAGGGTGCCGTGGCGAGGATCGCGGCCGTCAGGTCGGGCACCGCCGGCGCCTGGCGCACCATCGACCGGCGCAGCCGCGCGGCCTCCTCCTGCCAGGCACGGCAGGCGCCGCACTCACGCAGGTGGCGGTCCACCTCGGCTTCGGGCAGCGGGCCCTCCTCGCCGTCGAGTGCGGCGGAGAGCGATTCCCGGAAAAGTGCGCAGTCCACGATGAGATAGTCGCTCATCCGCGGTCACCGGTTCCCGGCGATCTCCCCGCGCGATCCAGGTCAGCCGACACCGCTGCGCCGCCCCGGCTTCTCGGCCATCGCGCCCAGGAGGTCCTCGCGAGCCCGCGCGACCCGCGAGCGGATCGTCCCCACCGGGCACCCGCACACCTCGGCGGCGTCCGCGTACGACAGCCCGAGCGTCTGGGTGAGCACGAACGCGTCACGCCGCTCCGGGTCCAGCGCCCGGACCAGGTGGTCGAGCACCACCTGCTCCTCCAGCAGCGACCGCGACGCCGGTTCGTCGCGCACGGACAGCGTCTGCCAGTCGGCCGCCGACGCGGGGCGGGGCCGGCAGCGGGCGGCGCGGATCTGGTCGGCCACCGTACGGCGGGCGATCGACAGCAACCAGGTCCGCGCGGACGACTCGCCCTTGAAGCGGCTCAGGGACCCGAGGGCCCGCAGGTACGTCTCCTGGACGAGGTCGTCCGCGGCCTGCGGGTCGCTCAGGCTCGCCACGAACCGCCAGACGTGCGGCTGGGTGGCCCGCACGAACCGCTCCAGGGCGGCTTGGTCGCCGCGGCCGGCGAGCTTCGCCCAGCGCGTGATTTCGTCGTCGTCCGCACGTAGTGGCCTCACACCGGCAAATACGGACCCCGGCCCGGATCGGTTGAAGATGATCTTCGCCGAACCCCGCGGGAACCAGCCGGGCGCCCCGGCCGACCTTCTTACGGCAAGCCCACGGCTGGAAGGCGGAAGCATGACCCAAAGCACGTACGCGGTGAGGGGAATGACCTGCGGGCACTGCGCGACCTCGGTCCGCGAGGAAATCGGCGAGCTGCCCGGCGTCCGGGCGGTCGACGTCGACGTCCCCACCGGCCGGGTCGTCGTCACCAGCGAAACCGTCCTGGCGCTCGAGCAGGTCGAGAGCGCCGTCCGGGACGCGGGCTACCAGCTCGTCCGATGACCGGCGGATACCTGCGCGACCCCGTGACCGCGCCGATCGCCGCGGCGGCGCCCGCGCGCGAGGTGGAGCTCGAAGTCGGCGGCATGACCTGCGGCTCCTGCGCCGCCCGGATCGAACGCAAGCTCAACCGCGTCGACGGCGTCCGCGCGAGCGTCAACTACGCCACCGAGAAGGCGCTCGTGTCGGTTCCGGCGTCGCTCACGGTCGACGACGTCGTCCGGACGATCGAGGCCGCGGGCTACAGCGCGCGCCTGCCCGCGCCACCGGACCCCGGTCCGGCGCCGGCGGCCGAGGTGGACCCGCTGCGCCGGCGGCTGCTCGTGTGTGCCGCCCTGGCGGGGCCGGTCATCCTGCTCGCGATGGTGCCGGTGCTGCAGTTCCCCGCGTGGCAATGGGTTTCGCTGGTGCTCACCACCCCGGTGGTGTTCTGGGGCGCGGGGCCGCTGCACCGGGCGGCGTGGACGAACCTGCGGCACCGGACGGCGACCATGGACACGCTCGTCTCGATCGGCGTCGCCGCGGCGTACCTCTGGTCGCTGTACGCCCTGCTGTTCGGTGGCGCGGGCGAAATCGGCCTGCGGCACGAGTTCGACTTCACCCTCGCCGCGCACGACGTCGACGGGATCTACTTCGAGGTCGCCACGGGCGTCACCGTGTTCATCCTGGCCGGCCGGTTCTTCGAAGCCCGCTCGCGACGCCGCGCCGGGGCCGCCCTGCGTGCCCTGCTCGACCTCGGTGCGAAGTCCGTGTCCGTGCTGCGCGACGGCCGGGAGGAGCGGGTCCCGATCGACGGCCTGCGCGCCGGCGACCGGTTCGTGGTGCGGCCCGGGGAGAAGATCGCCACCGACGGCGTGGTCGAGGAAGGCACGTCGGCGGTCGACCTGAGCCTGGTCACCGGCGAAGCGGTGCCGGTCGAGGTCACGGTGGGCACCGAGGTCGTCGGCGCGACGGTGAACATGAGCGGACGCCTGGTCGTGCGGGCGAGCCGGGTCGGCGCCGAGACCCGGCTGGCGCGGATCGCCGCGATGGTCGAACGCGCCCAGAGCGGCAAGGCCGACGTGCAGCGGCTCGCCGACCGCGTCTCGGCGGTGTTCGTGCCCGTGGTGATGGTGCTTTCCCTGGCCACCCTCGTGTGCTGGCTCGTCACGGGTGCGGAGACGGCGGCCGCGTTCACCGCGGCGGTCGCCGTGCTGATCATCGCCTGCCCCTGCGCGCTCGGCCTGGCGACGCCGACCGCGCTGCTGGTGGGCACCGGCCGGGGCGCGCAGCTCGGCGTGCTGGTGAAGGGCCCGGAGATGCTGGAGTCGACGCGCCGGGTCGACACCGTCGTGCTCGACAAGACCGGCACGGTGACCACCGGGAAGATGAGCCTGGCCGCGATCCGGACCGACGACGGCACCCCGCGTGACGTCGCGTTGCAGCTGGCCGGGGCACTGGAGAACGCCTCTGAGCACCCGATCGCGGTCGCCGTGACGACCGCGGCCGTCAAGCGGTTCGGCTGGGTCGGCGAGGTCCGGGAGTTCCGCACGGTCGCCGGGTTCGGCGTGCTCGGGCGCGTCGACGGCCACCGCGTCGTGATCGGCCGCCCGGAACTGTTGCGGCGGCTCAACGTCCGGTTGCCGCAGTCGCTGCTGCGCGCGAAGGACCGGGCCGAGCAGGAGGGGAACACCGCCGTGATCCTCGCCTGGGACGGCCTCGCCCACGCGGTGCTCGTCGTGGCGGACAGCGTGAAGCCGACGTCGGCACCGGCGGTGTTCCGGCTGCGCCGCCTCGGGCTCAACCCCGTTCTGCTGACCGGGGACAACGAGACCGTCGCCCGCGCGATCGCCCGGGAAGCCGGCATCACCGAGGTGATCGCCGGCGTGTCCCCGGAGCGGAAGGTCGAGGTGATCCAGGGAATGCAGGCCGAGGGCCGGGTCGTCGCGATGATCGGCGACGGCGTCAACGACGCGGCCGCGCTCGCGACGGCCGACCTCGGCCTGGCGATCGGCACGGGCACGGACGCGGCCATCGAGGCGAGCGACCTCACGCTGGTGCGCGGCGACCTGCTCGCCGCGGTGGACGCGATCCGCCTGTCCCGCCGGACCCTGGGCACGATCAAGGCCAACCTGTTCTGGGCCCTGGCCTACAACGTCGCGGCGCTGCCGCTGGCCGCGGCCGGGCTGCTGAACCCGATGATCGCCGGCGCCGCGATGGCGCTGTCGAGCTGCCTGGTGGTGTCCAACAGCCTGCGGCTGACGCGCTTCCGCGGCACGGCGGCCGGCGCTTTTCCTATCGCGGTGCCCCGCCGAACCGCCGGGCAAGGTCCGTGACCACAGGGCCGAGCGCGCCCACGGTGGTCATCGCGGCGACATAGCGGTCAGGGCGGACCAGCACGACGTTGCGGCCACGGGCTTGAAACCACGGGCGCAGCTGGTTGTGCACGTCTTCGACGACGACGGTGTCCCGGTCGGTGCACGGCTGCCGGTGGTGCCGCCGGCCGGCTCGCGATTCGACGATCTTGACGACGCGTGGCCGGAAAACCCGCACCGCGGCGAGTTCGGCGTCGCCGAGCCCGGCCAGCGGGTCGCATTCGAACCCGACGACGGCGAACCACGGACCGAGCACGTCGTCGAGCCGGAGCTGGTCGCCCATGACGGTCTCGACCCGCGGTTGCACGAACATCCGGCCCACCCCCGGGACGCCGGGGTCCACCGGCACCACGAACCCGTCCCGGTAGTGCGGAACCGGCTTGAACCGCATCTCGAGGACCCACCGTTTGACCGCGGGGGCGAGCGAAGCCGCGCGGAGGAACCAGTCGCGGGCGCGGGCCAGTGACCGCCGCGTCGGGCTGAGGATCCGGCCGAGTGTGGTGGACAGGTCGATCATCGCCCGTGCGTGCGGCCGGCGTTCCCGGTCGTAGGTGCGGAACAGGGCGTGATCGGCCTGGTCCCGCACGATCGCCGCGATCTTCCAGCAGAGGTTGGTGACGTCGCGGATGCCGGTGTTCATGCCCTGCCCGGCCCACGGCGGCATCAGGTGCGCGGCGTCCCCGGCCAGCGCGATCCGGCCGTCGGCGAAGCGGGCGGCGATGCGGGAATGGTGCGTGTACACCCGGGCGCGGACGACCTCGACGACGCCGGGGTCGGCGACGTGGTGCCGGAGCAGGTCGCGGACCCGGTCCGGGGCGAGCATTTCGTCGGCGTCCTCGCCCGGGAAGAGCATGAACTCCCAGCGACGGCGGTCGTCCGGGAGGTGGGCGCAGACGTACGGGCGGCGCGGGTCGCAGTGCAACGCCGTGTACGGGGCGTCCAGGGGGTCGTGGGCGCAGTCGATGACCACCCACTTGCGCGGGTGGGTCGAGCCTTCCAGCGGGATGCCGAGCAGGCCGCGCACGGAACTGCGGCCACCGTCGGCCGCGATCACGTAGTCGGCGCGGACTTCACGGGCACCGGCCAGGGTGAGCGTCACGCCGTCCGCGTCCTGCCGGATCCGCCGCAGCTCGGTGCCGAGCATCACCTCCACGTGCGGGAACCGCCGCAGGCCGCGCCGCAGCACGGCCTCCGCCTCGGGCTGCAGGAAGATGTTGCGCTTGTACCAGCCGTAGTCCTGGGCGGTGGGCCGGATGTCGGCCAGGCAGTGCCCAGCCGCATCGAAGAACTTCAGCGGCACGTTCTGGATGGCGCTGCGCAGCACTTCGTCGGCGAGCCCGACGGCCTGGAACGTGCGCAGGGTTTCGTCGTCCACGCCGATCGCCCGCGGATACGCCACGACGCCGGGTTCGCGGTCGATGATCAGCGTGGTGACGCCGTAGGTGCCGAGCAGGTTGGCCGCGGTCGCCCCGACCGGCCCGGCGCCCACGATCGCGACCTGGACGCGGTCGGTCACGCCTCGGCTCCCGGGAGAAAGCCGGTCACCAGCCGGATGAACTCGGCCGGGTCGTCGTCGTGCGCGTAGTGCCCGGCGCCGGGAATCTCGGCCCAGCGCAGCAGCCGCTGCCGGTCGGCCAGCTCCCGGCAGACGGCGACCGGCAGGAAGTCCGAGCGGCCGCCGCGGATGACGAGGGTCGGGCACTTCAGCGCTTCCACGCAGGCCCAGAGGTCGACCGGCCCTGCGGGGTCGCCGCTGCGCCGGGCGGCCGCGATGCCCTGCATGTCGAGCTTCCATTCCCACCGGCCGTCGCCGCCGGGGCGGACGGTGTGCTCGATCCGCGACCGGAGCGCTTCTTCGGTGATGCCCGGGCGGATGTCCCGCCAGTAGGCCCGCACGGCTGCTAGCGAATCGAAGCTGAGCGGAGTACCGCGCAGCTCACGCAGGATCCGGTCCGCGCCCGCGGTGTCCGTCGACGAGCCCGGCCCGATGTCTTCGACGACCAGGGCGTCGACCTGGTCGGGGTGCCGCGCGGCGAAGGTGTAGCCGACCGTGCCGCCCATGGAATGGCCGATGATGCTGAAGCGGGTGAGCCCCAGCGACGCGACGAGCTTCTCCATGTCCTCGACGTAGGCGTTGGTGAAGTAGTCGCGGCCGGGGTCCCACGAGCTGTCGCCGCGGCCGCGGAAATCCGGGGCGATCACCGCGTGCGTGCTGCTCAACGCACGCGCGACCGGGTCCCAGGTGTGGGCGTAGCTGCGCAGTCCGTGCAGCATCAGGACAGCCGGGCGCCGGTCGTCGCCCCACCGCAGGAACCGGCAGGTCAGTCCATTGAGGACCACCTGGTGACTCGTCGGCTCGGTCATCGGGCTAGCGCAGCCCGTCTTCGCCGCGCACCTCGGCGGCGGTGAGGCCACCGAGACGGGCGTGGAGCCGGCCGCGCGAGGCGAACGCGAACGCGATGACGACCTCGTCCGGGCGAGGCGCGTCGCCGAAGCCGATCGAGATCGTGTCGTAGTTCGAGCGCACGTACAGCGCGTCCTTGTGCGCCAACGGAATATCGATGACCGCACCGGCCGCGCCGACCTTGCCGGTCGACGGCACCCACGACTTCCCGCCGCCGACGGCCTCGCGCACCGGGTCCGCGAACACCTGGGTGAGGAACGCGTTGCCGTGCTCGTATTCGCCGAGAGTCCCGACGACGCACGCCTTGCCGTAGCTCTGGATCGGCTCGCCGCCGGAGGCTTCGACGGCGCGGCGGCCGACTTCGCGCCCGAGTTCGTCCGACTTGGCGACGATGTCGCTCAAGTCCTGGCTGAAGCGACCGGCATACGGGTTGTGGATCGCCGCGGCCACGACGACGCGGCGCACCGCCGATCCGTCGGCGGCCTGCCCGGTCTCGTTGGCGAGCACGTCCTCGACGTGCGTGAACCACTTCCGGACGTGGTAGGGCCCGAAGTTCGCGACTGGCATGGGGTGGAGACCTCCTGGTTACGGGTAAAGGGGCTCGAGTTCGACCGGCTCGCTCGGCGCGTTGTGCTCGCCGAGGATGCGCCTGCCCTCTTCGTCGTCGGTGACGGTTTCGGCGAAGAGCTCGAACCGGTTGCCGTCGGGGTCCTCGAAGTAGAGGCCGATCCCGACCTTGTGGTCGGTCGTCTTGACCACCTTGACGCTCTTGGAGAGCAGCATTCCGTACAGGCGGCGCAGATCTTCGACGTCGCCCTGGATCTCCAGGCCGTAGTGCTGCAGGCCCAGGCCGCCCTGCTGCGCGCCGTCCTCGGCGCGGATGAGCGCGAGGTCGTGGTGCTTGCGGCCGAAGGAGAGGAAGACCCACTGCGGGCCCCGGGCGGTGACTTCCAGGCCGAGCACGTCGGCGTACCACGCCGCCGACGCCTCGGGGTCGCGCACGAACAGGGACAGGTGGGTGCGGACGACCACGGGTTTGACCATGGGGTTGCTCCTTCAGTGGGTGACGGGGGCGTCGGCGGCGACGGCCGGGGTCCAGGCCACGTCGGTGATCTCGGGGAACTCCCGCCACTCCTTGGCGAAGGTGCGGCCGCCGTCGGTGGAGCGGAACAGGTGGCCGTACTTCGTGCCGGCGAAGACGAGGTCCGGGTCGCCCGGGTGGGTGCCGAACGCCCAGACCGTCGAGTTGGGCGGGGTGTCGAACGTGGATTCCTGCCAGGAGCCGGTCAGGTCGTCGGAGCGGAAGACGCGGGTCTTGGTGCCCGGCGTGCCGTCGCCGATGCCGAGCAGCACCGAGTCGCTGCCCGGGATGCGGGCCACCAGCCGGGTGTAGTAGATGCCCCACGTCGACTTCGTGCCGGTGCGCGTCCAGGTGGCGCCGTCGTCCTGGCTGACGAAGATGGCGTTGACGACGAGGCAGAGGATGGTCTTGGGCGGGCCGTCGAGGACGACGACGCAGTGGATGTCGGAGGGCGCGACGCCGTCGGGGCTGTCGACGCGGTCCCAGGTGTCGCCGCGGTCGCGGGTGAGCCAGAGGCCGCCCTCCTCGACGCCGAACCAGGCGGACTTGCCGTCGACGTGGTCGTAGACGGCGGTGAGGATCCGCGGCTTGCTGACGCCCGCGCAGCGTTCCGGCAGCTCGGGGGAGAGCCGGTCCCAGGTCCGGCCGCCGTCGGCGGTGCGGTACATGGCCGCGCGCGACGGTGCGCCGGTGCCGACGAGCATGCTGTCCGGATCGTTCGGGTCGATGGCGATCGACCACACCTGGGTGTCGTTGAACGGCGAGTCGACGCGGGTCCAGCGCGTGCCGCCGTCGTCGCTGCGGCCGAGCCCGACCTCGGCGCCGGCGAAGACCACTTCGGGTCGTTCGGGGTGGACGGCCAGCGCGCGCACGACGGAGTCGAACTCGAGCCCCTGGTCGAGGGGGATGCGGCTCCAGGTCGCGCCGTCGTCGTTGCTGCGCAGCACACCCTGTCCCGCGGTGGCGACCAGAATGGTTCCCTGCATCGATGACTCCTTTCGGAAGAGTGGTCAGAGGAAGATGCCCCGGGTCAGGCCGCCGTCGATGCCGAGCGATTCGCCGGTGATCCCGCCGGTGGCGGGTGAGGCGAAGAAGCAGATGGCGTCGGCGACCTCGCCGGCGGTGAGCACCCGCCGGATCGGGGTGCGGTCGATGAAGTTCTGCTCGACCTGCGCCGCGGTGATGCCCTGCGCGGCGGCGTTGCGGGCGTACAGCTCGTGGATGTGCTCGGTTTCCACGACGCCGGGGTGCAGCGTGTTGATCGTGATGCCGTCCGGGCCGAGCTGGTCGGACAGCACCTTGGTCATGTGCACGATCGCGAGGTTCCGCATCCCCGAGAGGGCGTGGCTCGACCGGCCGGTCAGCCCGCCGATGTTCACGATCCGGCCGTAGCCGTGCGCGCGCATGAGCGGCACGACCGCCTTGACGCACCGGAAGTAGCCCACCACCTTGGTGTTCAGGTCGGCGAGCAGGGCTTCGGGGTCGGCGGTCGCCACGTCGTCGCGGACCAGGCCGGCGGGCGCGGCGGCGCCGTTGACCAGGATCGAGACCCGGCCGGCCCGCGCGGCGCTTTCGGCGAGCGCCAGCACCGACTCGGTGTCGGTCGTGTCGGCGGTGACGGGCACGACGTGCCCGCCGAGCTCGGCCATGATCTCGTCGGCGGCCTCCTGCAGGATCGGCAGGCGCCGCGCGGCGATGACGACCGTCGCGCCGCGCCGCACCAGCGCGCGGGTGACGGCTTTCCCGATGCCGAGTCCGCCGCCGGTCACGATGGCGACCTGGCCGTCCAGTTCCGTTGTGCTCATGAGAGGTTCACCCACACGCTCTTGGTCTCGGTGTACTGCTCGAGCACACCCCGGCCCATTTCCCGGCCCCAGCCGGATTGTTTGTAGCCACCGAACGGCGAAGCCGGGTCGGTGAGGTTGTAGCAGTTGATCCACACGGTGCCCGCCTTGATCGCGGCGGCGATGCGGTGGGCCTGGGTCAGGTCGTTCGTCCACAGGCCGGCGGCCAGGCCGTACGGCGTGTCGTTGGCCTTGCCGATCAGATCGTCCACTTCGGTCCAGCGCATGGCGACCAGGACCGGCCCGAAGATCTCTTCCTGGACCACGCGCATGGCGTGCGTGGTTTCGGTGAGCACGGTCGGCTCGAGGAAGTAGCCGCCGGCGTAGGTGTCGTCGAGGCCGGCCGGGCGCGATCCACCGGTTTCGAGGGTGGCTCCTTCCTCCAGCCCGGACTCCACATAGGACTTGACGGTGTCGAGCTGCCGGGCCGAGACGAGCGGGCCCATCTCGCTGGCCGGGTCGTGCCCGGGACCGACGACGATCCGGTTCGCCTGGTCGACGAGCGCCGACAGCACGTCGTCGTAGATGTCGGAATGGACGTACAGGCGGGACCCCGCGGTGCAGGTCTGACCCTGGTTGAAGAAGATCGCGTCGGCCGCCGCGGCCGCGACCGCCTTCGGGTCCGCGTCGGGCAGGACGATGTGCGGGGATTTGCCGCCCAGTTCGAGGGAAACCTTCTTCATGTTGCCCGTGGCCGCGATCGTGACCAGGCGCCCGACTTCCGTCGAGCCGGTGAACGCCACCTTGTCCACGCCCGGGTGCGCCGCGATCGCCGCCCCGACGACACTGCCCTGCCCGGTGACGACGTTCAGCACACCCGGCGGGAACCCGGCCTCGGCGAACAGCTCGGCGAGCCGCAGCGTGGACAGCGATGTCTCTTCGGCCGGCTTGAGCACCACCGCGTTGCCCATCGCCAGCGCCGGAGCCAGTTTCCAGGACGCCATCGACATCGGGAAGTTCCACGGCACGATCGCGCCCACGACACCGATCGGCTCGTGCACGGTGTAGTTCAGGATCCGCCGTCCGCCGCGCGGCGACAGCGGGATGGTCGAGCCTTCGAACTTGCTCGGCCAGCCGGAGAAGTAGCGGAAGAGCTTGGCCGTGGTGGTGACGTCGACCGCGCGGGCGACCGACACCGGCTTGCCGTTGTCCAGGGACTCGATGAGCGCGAGTTCGTCGGCGTGCGCCTCGACGAGCTCGGCCAGCCGGTGCAGCAGCTCGCCGCGCTGCAGCGGGGTGAGGTCACGCCAGGCGGGATCGGCGAGCGCCGCGCGGGCCGCGGTGACGGCGGCGTCGACGTCGCCCGGTCCGCCGCGGGCCAGCGTGGCGAGGGGCTTGCCGGTGGCGGGGTCGGTGGAGACCAGCCGTTGCCCGGTTTCGCCCGGCCGCCATCCGCCGCCGATGAACAGGCCGTGTTCGCGGGCCAGGAAGGAAGTGACGGCCGGGGGAGTGTCCACTGTGGTCATAGCGCCATTTCGATCAGGTGCGGGCCGCCGGAGGAGACGGCGTCGGTGAAGGTGCGTCGCAGGTCGCCGGCGCGGGTGGCGCGGACGGCGGGTACGCCGAAGGCGGCCGCCAACGCGACCCAGTCCACGTGCGGGTCGCCCAGGCTGGTCAAGGCCGCGGCCTGCGTCCCGAAGTCGTCGTTGCCGTGCCGGCCGAGCTCGGTGCGCAGCACCTGGTAGGTGTGGTTGGCCGCCACCAGCACGACGACGTTCGCCCGCTCCCGGCTCATCGTCCACAGTGCCTGCGCGGTGTAGAGGCCGCTGCCGTCGGACTGCAGCGCGACGACCGGCCGGTCGGGCGCGGCGATGGCCGCCCCGAGCGCGCAGGGGAGCCCTTGCCCGATGGCACCGCCGGTATTGGTCAGGACGGTGTGGCGGGCCGCCGAGGCCGACGCGGTGAAGAACGGGTAGCCACTTGTCCCGCCCTCGACGGACACGATGGCGTTCTCGGGCAGGCAGCTCGCCACGACCTGGCCGATGGCGCGGCCGGACAACGGTTCCCCGGAACCGGGCGGCTCGGCTGCCGGTCCGGGACCACCCGGTGCGACGCCGCCGAGGAGGTCGGCGAGTTCGAGCAACGCTTCTTCCGCGTCCTCGTGCGGCCGGGCCAGCCGGACCAGGGTGCCTGGCCGGGTGAGCACGCTCGGGACACCCTCGTAACCGAAGTACGCGATGGGATCTTCGGCACCGGCGACGACCACGGCCGCCGCTTCCCGTAACACCGCCGCGGCCGTTTCCGGGAAGTAGGGGAGCCGGTCGATGTCCGGCAGGCCGCCACCGCGTTCCGCGCGGGCCGGGAACGTCTCGCTGTACAGCGTGATTCCGGTTTTCGCCGCGATGCGCCCCGCCGCCTCTTGTCCTGCGCGGCTCAAGGCGTTTCCGCCGAGCAGCACCACCGCTCGCGATCCGGCGGCTCGCAGTCGTGCCGCGACGTTCTCGACGGCGTCGCTGCCGACGGAGGCGCGCGACGGCGCCGAAGCCGGCTTGGCGGGCTCCTCCGGCAGGCTTTGCTGCTGGTGGTCCGCGGGCACGATCACCGTCGAGACCCCCAGCAGCCGGTGGGCGTCGTCGAATGCCGTCCGGGTCGCCTCCGCGATGCTCGCGCGGTCGGTGACGGTGTGGACCGTCCCCACCGTCGCGGCGAGGGCCGCGATGTCCGACGTCAGCGGGGCGTCGTACGGCAGGTGCCAGCTCGTGTGGTCGCCGACGACGTTGACGACCGGCGTGTTCGCCCGGCGCGCGTTGTGCAGGTTCGCGAGGCCGTTCGCCAGGCCAGGGCCCAGGTGCAGCAGGGTCAGCGCGCCCTTTCCGGTGATACGGGCGTACCCGTCGGCGGCCCCGGTGCACACGTTCTCGTGCAATCCGAGCACGGCGCGCACCCCGGGAACCCGGTCCAGCGCGGCCACCAGCGGCATCTCGGTCGTGCCCGGGTTCGCGAAGCACACTTCCGCGCCCGAGTGCGCCGCGGCACGGACGAGCGCTTCGGCTCCGGTGACGTCGTCGGCCACAGCTTCTCCCGTTCCTATTATCGTACAAGCTGTACGCTTATCGGTAAGGGTAGCCGCAAGCGCGGCGATGGGGAAGCCCGTCGCCGGACGAGAGGGAAGTGGCTTGGTGAAAAGGAAGCCGGACCGCGTGCGAGGCGCCGGAGCCGGGTGCGGCTGTGGCCCGCTCATGTCTTGAACGAGTCGTTCAGGACCTGGGGTGTCTTGAACGACTCGTTCAAGACACCTGGAGCCCGCGGGATTCACGGTTGCCGCCGGCCACAGGAGCTCGCCGGGTGCAGGTAGCCGCGCCAGGCAACCCGAGCTGGGCCGCCGTCGATGAACCTCGGACGCGCGAAGGCGCTCAGGACTGCGCGGCGGTCTCCGTGGTGAAGTCGCCGGAGAGCCGGCGGGCCGCCTCGGCGGCCGCCGAGGTGACCAGTTCGGGGATCCGCGGGTCCGAAACCTCGACGCCGAGCTGGACGACGCCGATGCTGGCCGTCGCCCAGTCGGAGGTCCTGATCGGCGCCGCGACGCCGACCGCGCCGCTTTGGAGGGCGCC
The DNA here is from genome assembly GCF_040640995.1 of Amycolatopsis sp. NPDC021455. NCBI lineage: Bacteria > Bacillati > Actinomycetota > Actinomycetes > Pseudonocardiales > Pseudonocardiaceae > Amycolatopsis > Amycolatopsis sp. NPDC021455. The sequence goes on from NZ_JBFACT010000024.1 coordinate 72,509, forward strand.
GGCCGAGAGCGCGTACCCGCGGCGGCGCGCGAGTTCGACGTCGTCGCCATCGTCCGACGCCGGCGGGCGGCCGGCCAGGATGGCGATGCCGTCGGCGCCGACGTCGAGGGGGTGCCGGGCGCCTTGTCGCAACGCGAGGTGGAACAGGCTGCGCGTGGGCTCTTCGGTGAGCAGGATCAGCGCCTGGTCGCCGTCGGCGATGCTGAGCAGGGTGGTGCTGTTCGTCTCCTCGCTGAGCCGGCGCAGGATCGGGAGCACGGTGGCCTGCAGCTGGGGACGCAGTTTGCTGGCGAGCTCGGCGATGCCGATCCCGAGCACGTACCGGGTGTCGATGCGGCCGACCAGCCGGTGGGCTTCCAGGGTGCGCAGCAGCCGGTAGACGACCGCCCGGGCCGTGGAGAGTTCTTCCGCCAGCTCCGCCGCGGTCAGCCCCTCGCTGTGGCCGGCCAGCAAGGCCAGCACGGTGAGCCCGCGGTCGAGGGTCTGGGAGGTCTCCCCGCTCGGCGAGTTCATCGTCCACGTCCTCCGTCGGCGACCGGGTGCTGGTGATGCTTCTTTCGGGGGTTCCGGGTGGTGGAGCCCCCGGCCCGGGGCGAAGCCCCGGATGTTGCTGTTTAGCACAGCGGGCCGGCGGCCCGTGTGATTGACCGGGAGTCGGCGTGGATCGTATAGTACGACTATCGATCAGCAAGGACGGTAATCGAACATGTCTCGACGTTCCACTGCCGAAGACCTCGCACGCAGCCTCCCCGTGACGCCCTTCGTGGCGGGACACTGGCAGCCCGAATCCCCGCACCACACCTTCGACGTCGTCGATCCGGTCACCGAGCGGCCGCTGGTCACGGTGACCGAGGCGGACGCCGCCACCGTGGACAAGGCCGTCGCGTCCGCGCGCGACGCGCTCGACGGCGAATGGGCCCGGCTGGACGGCGCCGCCCGCGGCTCGCTGCTGCTCGCCTTCGCGCAGCTGATCGAGGACCACGCCGAGGACTTCGCCGATCTCGAATCCCTCGAGGTGGGCAAGCCGGGCATCGAACCCCGGGTGATCGACCTGCCGCAGGCGGTGGCCACCTTCCGGTACTACGCGGGCTGGGCGGACAAGCTGACCGGCCAGTCGATCCCCACACCGGGCTACCAGGGCCGGCGCACGCTCAGCTACACGGTCCGGCAGCCCGTCGGCGTCGTCGCGGCGATCACGCCGTGGAACTCGCCGACGATGATCGGGTCCTGGAAGATCGCCCCGGCGCTGGCCGCCGGCTGCGCCGTGGTCCTCAAGCCGCCGGAGGACGCGCCGCTGACGTCCCTCCTGCTGGCGCGGCTGGCCGAGGAAGCGGGCTTTCCGCCGGGAGCGTTCAACGTCGTCCCCGGTCGTGGCGCCACCACGGGCCAGGCGCTCGTCGATCACCCCGGGGTCGACAAGATCTCGTTCACCGGAAGTCCCGAAACCGGCCGGATCGTCGCGGCCGCGGCGGCCAAGACGTTCCGGCCCACGACGTTGGAGCTGGGCGGCAAGAGCCCGCAGATCGTCTTCGCCGACGCCGACCTGGAAGCGGCCGCCGCCGGGGTCGCGCTCGGGATCTTCGCCAACCAGGGCGAGGTCTGCGCGGCGGGCAGCCGGATCCTGGTCGCCCGTTCCGTGCACGACGAGTTCGTGGACCGCCTCGCCGCCCACGCCGCCAAGGTGGTGGTCGGCGACCCGTTCGACGACGGCACCACGATGGGCGCCCTGATCAACGCCAAGCAGCGCGAGCGCGTCCTGGGCTACATCCAGGCCGGCCGGGACGAGGGCGCGAGCCTGGTCACCGGGGGCGGGCGGCCGGAGCGCCGTGGCTACTTCGTCGAGCCGACCCTGTTCGCCGACGCGACGCCCGGGATGACCATCGCCCGGGAGGAGATCTTCGGGCCCGTGGGCACGATCATCGCCTTCGACGACGACGAACAGGCCGTGTCCATCGCCAACGACTGCAGCTATGCGCTCGCGGCGACCTTGTGGACCACCGACCTGAGCCGCGCCCACACCGTGGCCGCGCGAGTCCGCGCCGGTGCCGTCGCGGTCAACGGCTGGTCGCCGCTCGACGCCCGCCTGCCGTGGGGCGGCTCGAAGCTCAGCGGCCTGGGCCGGGAGCTGGGCTGGGCGGGGATCGAAGCGAACACCGAACTGAAGACGATCACCGTCGTCCTCTGACTTCTTGCCACCGAACGAAAGGAGTGCCGCATGGGCACCCGCATTCTCGTCACCTACTACAGCGCCACCGGTTCCGTGTACCGCCTCGCCAAGGCCGTCCAGGACGGGGCGGAGGCCGCCGGGGCCGAGGTCCGGCTGCGCCGGGTCGCCGAACTCGCCCCGCCCGAAGCGATCGCGTCGAACCCCGAGTGGGCGCGGCACAAGGCGGAGACCGACGACGAGGTCGAAGTGGCCACCCTCGACGACCTGGAGTGGGCCGACGGCTACGCGTTCGGCACGCCCACCCGGTACGGCGCCCCGGCCGCGCAGCTGAAGCAGTTCATCGACACCGCGAGCAGCCTGTGGCAGGCGGGAAAGCTCGCCGACAAGCCGGTCACCACGTTCGTCTCCTCGGCGGAGCGGCACGGCGGGCAGGAAGCCACGATCCTGTCCCTCCACAACGTCTTCTACCACTGGGGATGCGTCATCCTCCCGCTGGGCTACACCGACGACATCGTCTACGCGGCGGGCGGAAACCCGTACGGCACGTCCTGGCCGGCCGGGTTCCCGTCCGCCATGCCCGACGACGACACCCTGGAATGTGCCCGTTACCAGGGCGGCCGGCTCGCCCGCTTCGCCGAGGTCCTGACCGCCGTCCGGTCGGGCGCACCGGCGTGACGCAAGCGCCATGACCATCGAAGTCGACGTCTGGTCGGACATCCACTGCCCGTGGGCGTACGTCGCCGTGCACCGCCTGCGCCGGGCCCGGGACGCCCACGGGCTCGACGTGGTGTTCGCACCCCGCGCGTGGCCGCTGGAATGGGTGAACCGCCGGGGGACACCGCGTGCCATCGTCACCACGGAGACCGCGGCGCTGGCCGGTCACGAACCGGAGCTGTTCGCCGCGTACGACGGCGAGTCGTGGCCGTCCACCTTCCTGCCCGCGTTCGAGCTCGTCGCCGCCACGCGGCGGCTGTACGGCGTCCGCGCGGCCGAGGACGTCGACTTCGCGCTGCGCCTGGCGTTCTTCCGCGACGGCGTCGACGTCAGCATCCGGGCCGGGCTGGTCGAGGCGCTGGTGATCGCGAGCGAGCTCAACGCCGACGTCGTCCCGGCGGCGGTCACCGAGGCCTGGCTGCGCACGAGTCCGCGTGCGGACGTCGCCGAGGACTTCCAGGTGAGCGGCGGTCTGCCCATCCAGGGCAGCCCGCAGATCTTCTGGCCGGACGGGTCGACGACGCACAACCCGGGGATGACCGACCACCGCTGGCGCGGCGGGCTCGTCCACATCGGACAAACCGACCCGGACGAGCCCGGACGGCTCCTGCTGGCCAAGACAGCCGGGAGCCGGGGTTGATCGTCGAAGAGCGCAACTACCTGCTCGTCCCGGGTGGAACGCGCCGGTACCTCGACGCGTGGTACCGGCTGGGCCGCGGCCCGCAGACGGCCCATCTCGGGGACCCGCTCGGCGTCTACACGGTCGAGGTCGGCGACCTGAACACCCTCGTCTACCTCTGGGGCTTCACCGACCACGCCGACCGGGCGAACCGGCGGGCCGGGCTCGCCGAGGACCCGGGCTTCGCCGCCTTCCGCGGTGAGGTCCGCTCGCTCCTCGTCACCCAGACCAACCGCATCCTCGTCCCGGAAGGCCGTCCATGACCACCACCCCCGCCCAGCGCTACCTCGACGAAATGGTCGCCAAGCGCGGATACGTGCTCGACTACCACAAGGTCATGGCGGCCAACGACTTCCCGGTGCTGCAGGCCGCCGACGACCTCGTCCACGCGGCGTACCTCGCGCAGCGCCGGCTGGACCGCCGGACGAAGGAGCTCCTGTTCGTCCTGAGCCTGACCGTGCTGCGCGCGGACAAGGCGCACATCCAAAGCCACATCAGGGTCGCCCTCGACCTGGGTGTCGAACCCCAGGAGATCCTCGAGGCCATCGAGATCGCCCTCCCGGAGGCCGGTGTCGTCGCCTTCCAGCACGGCTTCGACGCGTGGCGCGAAGCAGTGAACGCCGAAGCGCTCGAACCGTCCGCGCAGGTGCGGCCCTGAGGGCGACCGTCCATAATCCCCAGCAGCCGAAGGAATCACGGATGCCGAAGTGTGTCGAGTTCGTCAAGTTCCGAGTCAAGGAAGGACAGCTGCCGGCCTTCCTCGCGCGCCGGCCCGGAGCCATCGCGGCGGTGCGCGCGGCGCATCCGGACCTCGTCGGCGCGCCGGTGCTCGCCGAGCACGCCGACGGCTCGTGGACCGACGTCTGGATCTACCGGACGGCCGAGGCGGCCGAGCGCGCCAACGCGGGCGCGGGCGACATCCCGGAGTTCCTCGCGATGGCCGAACTGCTCGAGGACGTGCGGGTCGAAGCTTCGAGCATGCCGGACGAGGTGACCGAGCCGTGAACCATGACGTCGATGTCGTCGTTGTCGGGGCCGGGTTCGCCGGGCTGACCGTAGCCAGGGAGCTCGGGTGGATGGGCGCGCGGGTGGCCGTGCTCGAGGGCCGGGACCGGATCGGCGGCCGCACGTGGACCGACACCCGGATGGGCGAGCAGCTCGAGATGGGCGGCGGGTGGATCCACTGGATGCAGGGGCACGTGTGGTCGGAGGTGACCCGCTACAAGCTGCCCGTCGCCGAGACGCCGTGGCCGGACACGGCGCACTGGCTGGTGGGCGGCACCCGGCGCAGCGGCAGCGCGGCCGAGCTGCTGGAGCGGATGAACGACGGCATGCGCCGGTCCATCGAGGACTGCATGGAGGTGTTCAAACGGCCGTACGAACCGACCTCCGGCGACCGCTGGCGGGACCTCGACCGGCTGTCCGTCACCGACCGGCTCGCGGAGCTCGATCTCGACGACGAGGCCTACGCGCTGTGCGACGCGATGTGGAGCCAGAACTTCAACGCGCCGGCCGCCACCGGAGCGCTCACGCAGGCGTTGCGGTGGGGCGCGGTCAGCAACGGCGACTGGCAGCTGCTCCTCGACATCTGTTCCCATTGGCGGTTCCGCGACGGCACGGTGTCCCTCGCGAACGCCATCAGATCGGACATCTCCGGCGACGTCGAGCTCGGTGTCCACGTGGCACGCATCGACGAGCGGCCCGACGGCGTCGTGGTGACGACCGCCGACGGGCGGGAGATCGCGGCCCGGGCGTGCGTGGTGACGGCTCCCATCGGCGTGCTCGGCAGCATCGAGTTCACCTCGGCTCTGCCGCGTGCGGCCCAGCAGGTCGCGGCCGACGGGCAGAGTTCGCAGGGGTTCAAGCTGTGGGTCCGCGCACGCGGCGTCGACGCACCGTTCATCGCGATGGCCCCGAGCGACGAACCCCTCGCGCTCATCCAATGGGAACACGCCTTCGGCGACGGCGGCGAGTTCACCGCGTTCTCCTTCGGCACCGACGCCCGGAAGTTTCCGGTCACCGACCTCGAAACGGTCAACCAGTACGTGGGCCGGCTGGTACCCGGGATCGAGGTCACGGACTTCGCGAGCCACGACTGGGTCGGCGACCGGTATGCCCGCCAGACCTGGGCGATGTTGCGGCCGAACCAGCTCGAAGGGGTCCAGGCGCTCGCCACGATGCCCGGCCGCGTCACCTTCGCGGGGGCCGACTACGCCCACGGCTGGTGCAGTTTCATCGACGGCGCGATCGAAAGCGCGATGCGCGCGGCGAGGACACTGCGTGAACGCGTCCTGTAACGGCGTGCTGCCGTCAGGAATTCGTCTCATTGTGTCCTGAACGGAAAATATTCGGCCGAACGCCGGCCGGTGTGTCGTACCCACGACACACCGGCCGGCGTTTCTGTTTTCCTGCGCTTAACAAAGCGTGGGAATCGTGCGTCGACCGCTCTTGACATGGTCTGATGCCCGCCGCATGCTGTGTACGCAACGCGCACTTGTTGTTCGATTATCGTTCACCGGCCATTCGCCAGTCACCCAGGGAGTTGTCGCATGACCGTCCCTACTCATCGTCTTCCCCGAGTTCTGACCTGGAAGTCCGGCGCCTTTCTGGGTTTGACGACAATTCTGGGCGTCTTCACCACGGTCGGTTACATGATCGGACTGGTCGGCGCCTGGGCCGTGATCGCGATCTGGGCGGTTTCGATGGTCGTCGCGACCGCACAGGCGTTCCTCTATGCCGAAATGGCGACGATGTTCCCGAACACCGCCGGCGGCGTCGCGGCTTACGCCAACGAAGGCCTCCGCCGGTACACGGTGTTCGTCGGGCCGATCGTGTCGTGGGGTTACTGGCTGGGGTACTCCCTGGTGCAGGCGGCCATCGCGCTGATCTTCGGCCAGGTCGTCCAGGCGCAGTGGTTCCCGGCGCAGACCTGGGGCGTCGATCTCCTCGGAGTCCACATCGGCCTGCCGCACGTCCTGGGCGCGGCGGCACTGGTGAGTGTCTTCCTGCTCAACATCTTCGGCATCCGGCCCGCCGCGCGGGTCACCTCGCTGGGCGTCATCATCTTCACGGTCTTCGTCGCGATCATGGTGCTTCTGCCGTTCGTCGAAGGCAAGTGGTCGGGCGCCGGCCTGACCTGGCGGCTCGACGACCCCAAGCTCGCCCTGGTGCTGCTGTACCTCGCGGGCTGGACGACCTACGCGGTCGAGGGACCGTCCCTGTTCGCGCCGGAGTACCGGCGCCCGGGGACGGACTGCCCCAAGGCGATCCGGGTGTGCGCGATGCTGATGATCGGCGTGTTCACCATCGTCCCGTTCGTCGTCTCCGGCACGCTGGGGGAGAAGGCCATCGGCGACAACCCGAACGGCTACGCCGTCGACGTCATGAACCTGCTGTGGCCGGGCAGTTCCTCACTGGTGGTCGCGGTCGTCGCCATCGGGCTGTGGGTCACCCTGGTCGGCACGAGCGCGCAGGCCGGGCGGGCGCTGCTCGGGATCTCCCGCAGCGACCTGACCGTCAAGCAACTGTCCACGTTGAACAGTTACGGCATGCCGGGCCGCGCGCTGGGCGTCGACCTCGTCGTCAACCTGCTCATCCTGTTCCTGGTCGGGAACACGGTCGCGATCGTCGCGGCGAGCAACCTCGGGTACTTCATCTGCTGCGGCCTGGCGTGCTGGGCGTACGTGCTGCTGCGCCGCGACCGGCCGGAGTGGCCCCGCCCGTACCGCCTGTCCCGGAAGTGGGGCGTGGTCGCGATCGCGCTGGGCGCCTTCGACCTCGTCGTCGCCGCGGTCGGGATCACCAACCCCGACCTGGCCGGCCGCGGCGGGCTCAAGGAGACCCTCATCTCGCTGGTGCTCCTGTTCGTCTGCATCCCGCTGTTCCTGCTGCGCCGGTTGTGGCAGGACCGCGACCGGGCCTTCGCCTGGCGAGAGGAAACCCCGGCGCTGCCCTCCGGCGACGAGCACGCCGTGGCCGAAGACGACCTGCCGGTGGAGTCGCCTGCCCGGCCCAAAGCGATCGCCGGGGAACCGGACAAGTAGGAAGCGGTGTTCTCAGTGTTCCGCGGCGGGTTCGGCCCGCCGCGGAACACCGGCGAGCTCGGCGAGGTAGAGGTCCCGGGCGACGAGGCTGACCGCCAGGTGGTCGGCGAGCGGGTCGAAGAAGGCGTTGCGGTACTTGGCGTCGGTCACCGTCGAGGCGGCGAAGTAGAGGCCGGAGAACGCGGCGATGAACAGGGAGACGTGCAGCAGCTCCTGCGGGATCGGCAGCTGGATGCCGAAGAGGGTGCCGCTGGTGGGGTCGCGGCCGATCCAGGCCTTGATCACCGAGTGCTGGACCGCGATGATCCCGAAGACCACGAAGAAGACGAACATCACGGTGGCGAGGACGAGGGTCTGCAGGACCTGGGTGAGGACCAGGACGAGGATCATGTTCGCCCGTTCCAGCTTCGTGAGCGGGAGCCGTTCGGCGGGGACGCCGTCGGCGAGGAACGGCGCCAGCGGGGTTTCGCGCAGCTTGTCGAGGCCGACCGGGACGGTGTGCGACTGGGTCAGCGTCGTGACTTCGGCCTTGAGCGTCGCGAGCAGGAAGACCACGGCGACCACGGCGAAGAGGCCGACGACCAGCCACATCCGCGCCCGGGGCAGCGCGGCGCCGACCTGCCAGATCTCGGTGGTGAAGAACCCGAAGACGGTGAACAGCAGCAGCAGGGGGAGGACCCGGCTGGTCAGCTCGCCCAGCAGCCGCAGCTGGCGGAACGCCGCGCGCAGCGCCCAGCCGACGATCGAGCCGACCCCGACGAACGCGGCCCCGAACAGCCCGGCGAGGATCGCCAGCTGCGTGACCAGGCCGAGCGGCATCGACCCGCCTTCGGCGACCCAGCCGGCGACGGGGACGACGAGCACGAACACGCCCGCCAGGACCGCCGCGGGCACAGCCCCGCCGCGGTCGACCAGCTTGTGCCGCACCCACCGCGCGGTGAGCCAGGAGCCGAGACCCGGCAGGACGACCAGGCCCAGCAGGAGGCCGTCGTAGCCGAGGACGAAGAGGTTGTTCTCCAGCAACCGGTCGAAGTCCGCGTCCGTTTCGCCGTCCACAGCGGACAGCACGGCCGTCAGCACCTGCCAGACCGTGATGAACACGACCGCCGGGGCGGTGCGGACGAGCAACTGCGCCGGCCGTCCCCGCACGACGGCCGGCAGCCCGCGCCGCCGGAACCACTGCTCGACGGCTTCGACCCGGCGTTCGTCCGTCATCACGACCTCCCGATCGGCACGGCGGGTGCCGTGATCACGGCGATGCTAGCGGCGCCGGTAACGCGCCCCAATGTGGCGTTGGTTGCGTCCAACGCACCGAACGCCACATTGGGTGCGTTCAACGCACCCAATGCCACATTGGGGCGCTCGGGCCGGACCGTGCGCTAGCGGCGTCCCTCGGCGCGGGGCAGGCGGAGGACGAGCCGGAATCCGCCGTCGCCGACCGGTGCCGCCTCGACCGTGCCGCCGAGCAGGGCGGCGCGTTCCTGGAGGCCGACGAGCCCGTGGCGGGCGCTGGGCAGGGCGAGCGTCGGGCGGGTCGGCGGGGTGTTGGTCACCGTGACCGTGAAGTCGGTGTCGTCGTGGGCGAGCTCGATCGTGGCGGTGCCGCCGGGGGCGTGCTTGCGGACGTTGGTGAGGGCTTCCTGGATCGTGCGGTAGATCGTGCGCTGGACGGCGGTGTCGATGCCCTCGGGCGCGGCGCCGGTCAGCCGCGCCTCGATGCCGCTGCCGGCGATCAGGCGGTCCAGATCGGACAGTGTCGGCTGCGGGGTCAGCTCGGTGTTCCGGCTGCCGGACGCCCGCAGCAGGTTGACCATGTGCCGGAGCTCGTCGAGCGTGTCGACGGAGAGCTTGCGGACGTTGTCGGCGACGGACTTCACCGCCGGGTCGGTGGTGGAGACGCCGAGCGCACCCGCCTGGACGGCGATCAGGCTGACCTGGTGGGAGACGACGTCGTGCATTTCGCGGGCGAGCTGGTTGCGTTCCTTGGCCAGGATCGCCTGTGCGTCCAGCTCCCGTTCGTGCTCGCGGGCGGCCCGGATGTCCTCCAGCCGCAGCGCGAGCTCGTGCCGGGCGTGGACGAGCCTGCCGAAGAAGATGGGCGCGGCCGCGGTCATGGTCGCGTAGATCGCCGTGAGCACCAGGTCGGCGCGCGGGTACTGGTATTCCAGGCCGGGGAAGAGGTAGCCGGCCGCGGCGAGGATCCCGCAGGCGGTGAGCAGGTACCGGTTCGCGTACCGCGCGGCCACGGCGTAGAGCGCGATGAGCGTCGCGATCACCGACCCGACGAGGGCGAGCGCGGGCAGGGTGAGCACGAAGACCGGAACCGGCCACCGCCGCCGGACGAGCAGCGCGCCGACGGCCAGGACCGCCGTGCCGATCTCCCGGGGCTCGGCCGGCTGGTTGAACCCCGCGTCGAGAGCGGCGACGACGAGCAGCCCGGCCTCGGCGAGCAGGGTTTGCGCCCGGTTCACGACGGCCGGTTCTCGAGCAGGCCGGCGCGTTGCGCTACGAGCGCGGCCTGCACGCGGCTGCCGACGCCGAGTTTCGTGAGGAGCGCCGAGACGTGGTCCTTGACCGTGCCGACGCTGACGTGGATCCGCTTGGCGATGTCCGCATTGGACAGACCGTCCGCGATGAGGACGAGCACCGCCCGCTCGCGTTCGGACAGCTGACCGACCTGGGACGCCGCGGCCGAGCCCGCGCCGGAGTCGAGGTAGCCGTCGACGACGGTCCGGGTGACCTTCGGCGAGAGGACGACCCCGCCGGCGGCCAGGGTGCGGACGAGCTGGGCGAGCTGCTCGGGCGCGGTGTCCTTGAGGATGAACCCGGCCGCGCCCGAGCGCAGGGCGGTGGCGATGTACTCGTCGGAGTCGAAGGTGGTGAGCATCGCCACGACGGGCGGGTTCCGCAGGCCGCGCAGCTGCCGCAGGACGGTGAGGCCGTCGACGTCGGGCATCCGGATGTCGAGCAGGACGACGTCGGGCGCGTGCAGGCCGACCTCCTTGACCGCCTGCCCGCCGGTCACGGTCGCCACCACGTCGATGTCGCCCGCCGCCTGGAGGATGAGGCGGAATCCGGAGCGCACCAGCTCCTCGTCGTCGACGACGATCACTCGAACCATGGGAGCAGTCTCGCCGGAACTCCCGCGGGAGTGCCAGCCGGGGCCCGGCGACGGTTGCCCGTCGACCGGCTGGACATCGGCAGCCGGTCGGCGGGGAGTTCGGGCCGGTTCACCGGTGTCCGTCCCCGGTGTCCCGCGGCGAGCATGGAGGCCGAGGAAAGGAGTCCCCATGGAGAACCAGGACCGCGAGCTGATCCTCGGCCTGGCCGAGCGCCTGCGGCAGGCCCAGCCGGTGGCGAAGGACCCGCAGGCCGCCGAGCTGATCGCCCGTTCGGTCGGTGCCCAGCCGGACGCGCTCTACCTGCTCGTGCAGGCCGTGCTGGTGCAGGAGGACGCGCTGCGCACCGCCCAGGCCCGGATCGCCGAGCTGCAGTCCGCCCCGCCGGCCTACGGCGGCACGCCCGCGCCGGCTTACGGTGGCAGCCCCGCCTACGGCGGCGGCCCCGGCTATGCGCCGGCGCCGCAGGCCCAGCCAGGCGGGTTCATGTCCCGCGTGTTCGGCCAGAACCGGGACCAGGCGGCGCCGGCGGGCGCGCCGCAGGGCCGCTCCGGCGGCGGCTTCCTGAAGACCGCCGCGGCCGCGGCGGCGGGTGTCGCCGGTGGCGCGCTGCTGTTCCAGGGCCTCAACGACGTCTTCGGCGGCCACGAAGAGCCGCACGGCGGCGGGGCGGAGGACCACGGCGGCTGGGACGACGGCGAGCAGTGGTGAGCGGATCCGCGCGATGAGCGTGCCGGAGGAGGTGGCCCGGCACGCCCGGGAGACGGGTGTGCTCGAGTCGCCGTGGACCTGGCTCACGTGCGTGGCGCTGGCGGTCGCGTGCGCCGGGGTGACGTTCCTGGTGCGCCGTCGCAAGGCCGCCCGCCGGTGCGGGATCGCGGTGGGCGTGGTGTGCGTCCTGCTCGCCACGCTGACCGGGATCAACAGCCACGTCGGCTACGTGCGGTCGGGGACGGACCTGGTGCTGCTGCTCCAGCGCGGCGGCGGGCCGCTGCGCGACCTGGGCCGGGTGTTCGAGCAGGACGGCTCGATGCCCGGGACGCGCCAGATCCGGCTCGGCGGCCCCGAGGGCCCGCTCGTGGAGCGGATGGTCATCGCCGACCCGGGCAACGGCGTGCTCTCCGGGCGGAACTTCGTGCTGCTGCCGCCGGGCTACACCGACGCGGCGAACGCGAACCGCCGCTACCCGGTCGTCTACCTGGTGCACGGCAATCCCGGCGGGCCGGAGGACTGGCTCGCGGCCGGGGACGCGCCCGGCACGCTGCAGGGGTTCTACCGGCTCCGGGCGCTGCCGCCGATGATCGTGGTGAGCGTCGACCTGACCGCCGGCCGCCCTCGCCGCGACTGGGAAGGCCTCGACGTCCCGGGTGGCCCGAAGCTGGAGACCTACCTGACGGCGAGCGTGGTCCCGGCCATCGACCGGCGCTACCGGACGCTGGCCGACCGTGGGCACCGAGCGCTGGGCGGAATGTCCGGCGGCGCGTTCGCCGCGCTGAACATCGGGCTGCACCGGCTCGACGCGTTCGGCGCGCTGCTGCTGGCGATGCCGTACGACGTCCCGGACAACCGGCGCCGGCTCGGCGAGGACCGGGCTTTGCTCGCCGCGAACACGCCGCGGGACTACCTGCGCACGATGCCGTTCCCGCGGCCGGTCACGGCCATGCTCACGGCGGGCGCGAGAGCGCCCGGCGACGTCGAAGGGGCGCAGCGGATCGCGGAGGCGTTGCGTTCCCGTGGTGGGCAGGCGGTCGTCCGTGTCGAGGACGGGTTCGGCCACACCTGGCGCACGGCGCGGGCTTCGCTGCCGTACTTGCTGGCCTTCGCGGCCGAACGCTTCGAACGGCCGGTCGGGTAGCACCGCTGCCTTACCAGGCAGGTTGGGGAGCTTTCACGTGAAAGCTCCCTAAGAGCCTGTTGGCGAATGATCATGTGGTTGCTTCGACGGTGCGGGGACTGGCTCCGGAGTGCGTGTCGTCCGTTCAATCACGTGTGTCGGCTCCTCAAGCACGCGTGTCGACCGTCTGATCACGCGAGGGGTTTCGATCAGGCGTATCTCGCGTGGCTGGGCGGTCGACACGCGTGATTGGAGGGTCGACACGCGTGATTGGAGGGTCGACACGCGTGATTGGAGGGTCGACACGCGTGATTGGAGGGTCGACACGGTTGTTGGCCCGGCGGCCGAGGCTGGACCATTCGCCAACAGGCACTCAGGGCCGGGCGCCGCCCGGCTGGACGAGCCGGCTCAGCTCGTGGCCGCGCGGATGGGGGTCGATCCCCACGCCGCCCCCCGCCCGCACCTGGTGGCCTCGGTCGCCCTGTGCGCCGTGCCCACCGTCGTCAACGCGTGGCAGGACGCCCACCCCGGCGACCCCGGACCTGCTCCGCCAGGCCTTCGACTTGCCGGCGGCCGGCCTCGACTAGCCGGCGGGCTCTCGATAGCCGGCCCTTTACAGAGCGGATCCGGCTCCTTACCCTCGCTCTGGAAGCGCTCCCAGAATCGAGGAGGCGGCGTGCGCACTTCGACGACGAAGGCGTTGGCCCAGGCGGTCGTGGCGCTGCTCGTGCTCGGCCTGACCCTGGCGGTTCCGGGGACATCCGCCGCCGCCGGGAAGTTCGACTACGGCGAGGCGCTGCAGAAGGCCGTCTGGTTCTACGACGCCCAGCGCTCCGGTGCGCTGCCCGCCGACAACCGCGTCTCCTGGCGCGGTCCCTCCGCCCTCGGCGACGGCAAGGACGCCGGACTGGATCTCACCGGGGGCTTCTACGACGCCGGTGACCACGTCAAGTTCGGGCTGCCGTTCGAGTTCAGCATGACCATGCTCGCCTGGGGCGCGCTGGAGAACCGCACCGCCTACCAGAACTCCGGCCAGTGGCAGCCCCTGCTGGCGAACCTGCGCTGGGGCGCGGACTGGCTGATCAAGGCGCACCCGCAGCCCGACGTGCTCTACGGCCAGGTCGGCAAGGGCGACGACGACCACAAGTGGTGGGGCCCGGCCGAGACGATGACCATGGCGCGGCCCGCCTACCGCATCGACGACTCCTGCCCCGGCTCGGACCTCGCCGGCGAGGCCGCCGCGCAGATGGCCGCCGGCTCGATGGTCTTCCAGTCCGGCGACCCCGCCTACGCGGCCACCCTGCTCACCCACGCCAAGCAGCTGTACTCGTTCGCCGACAACCACCGGGGCGTCTACTCGAACTGCATCACCGACGCCCAGAACTTCTACAAGTCGTGGAGCGGCTACCAGGACGAGCTGGTGTGGGGCGCGATCTGGCTCTACAAGGCCACCGGTGACGCGAGCTACCTGACGAAGGCCCGCGCCGAATACGAGAAGCTGTCCACCGAACCGCAGACCACCACCCGTTCCTACCGCTGGACGCTGGCCTGGGACGACAAGTCCTACGGCGCCTACGTCCTGCTCGCCCAGCTCACCCGCGACCCCGAGTACGTCGCCGACGCCAACCGCTGGCTGGACTGGTGGACCACCGGCGTCAACGGCCAGCGCGTGCCCTACTCCCCCGGCGGCCAGGCCGTGCTCGACCAGTGGGGCTCGCTGCGCTACGCGGCGAACACCGCGTTCGTGGCTCTCTCCTACTCGGACTGGCTGCGCGCCAGCGATCCCACCCGCGCCACGACCTACCACGACTTCGCCGTCCGGCAGATCAACTACGCGCTCGGCGACAACCCACGCGGCGCGAGCTTCGAGGTCGGGTTCGGCGTCAGCCCGCCCCGCAACCCGCACCACCGCACTGCGCACGGTTCCTGGGCGGACAACATCAACGAACCCGCGCAGAGCCGGCACATCCTGTACGGCGCACTCGTCGGCGGTCCCACTTCGGCCAACGACGCCTACACCGACGACCGCACCAACTACACGATGAACGAGGTCGCCCTCGACTACAACGCCGGCTTCACGGGTGCGCTGGCCCGCCTCTACGGCGAATACGGCGGCACGCCGCTGGCGGCCTTCCCGCCGAAGGAAACCCCGGACGGCCCGGAGATCCTGGCGCAGGGCGCGCTCAACCAGCCCGACGGCGGCACGTTCACCGAGGTCAAGGCGTACGTGCTCAACAAGTCGGCGTGGCCGGCGCGCACGTTCACCGGCTCGCTGCGCTACTACTTCACGCTCGACGGCGCCACCACGCCCGGCCAGATCTCGGTCACCTCGGCGTACAACCAGTGCGACGCGCCGGCGGTGCGCCAGTTCTCCGGCTCGGTCTACTACGTCGAGGTGCCGTGCTCCGGCGGCGTCGCCCCCGGCGGGCAGTCCCGTTACCGCAAGGAAGTGCAGTTCCGGATCACCAGCACGGGAACCTGGGATCCCGCCGACGACTGGTCGCACACCGGCCTCGCCCCGAGCGGGTCCGCCCCCGCCGACGACTCCCGGCTGGTGCTCACGCAGGGCTCCGCGGTGCTGTGGGGCACCCAGCCGGGACCGTCCACAGGGGACACCACCCCGCCGTCGGCACCCACCGGGCTCACCGCCACCGCCGGCAGCACCAGCGTCGCTCTCACCTGGACCGCCGCCACCGACGACGTCGGCGTCACCGGCTACGACGTGCTGAACGCGGCCGGCGCGACGGCCGGCAGCACCACGGGCACCGGCTACCAGGTCACCGGTCTCACGCCCGGCACCGCGTACACGTTCTCGGTCCGTGCCCGGGACGCCGCCGGCAACCTGTCCCCCGCCAGCAGCCCGGTGTCGGTCACCACCACGGGCGGCGGCAACCCCGGCACCGGCTCGCTCGCCGTGCAGCAGCGCTCCGGCAGCGGCGCCGCCGACAACCAGATCCGCACCAGCCTCCAGATCGTCAACCGGGGCAGCGCGCCCGTCGCGCTCACCGGCGTCACCGCGCGCTACTGGTTCACGGGTGACGCCACCAACCCGGGCTACCAGATTTGGTGCGACTACGCGGTTCTCGGCTGCGGCAACGTCACCCTGCGCGTGGTGAAGCTCAGTACGCCGCGCCCCGGCGCCGACGCCTACGTCGAGCTCGCGTTCACCGGCGGCACTCTCGCCGCCGGCGCGAACACGGGCGAAGTCCAGGTCCGGGTGGCCAAGGCCGACTGGTCGGCCTTCAACCAGGCCGACGACTACAGCTACCGCACGGCGGCGTCGTTCACCGACCTCACCACCGCGACGGCGTACCAGGCGGGCACGCTCGCTTGGGGCATCGAACCCTGATCGATCGCGCCGGCTCGCTCATCACAGCCGCGCGAAGTCCCGCAGGATCAGCTCGACGCATTCGGCCGTGCTCGTGGCAGCGGTGTCGACGACCAGATGGTCGCGGTCCCACGGCTCGTACTCCCGCTCGACGACGTCGCGCCACGTCGGGAGCCGGTGCCCGGGGATGCCGGCGGCTCGCTCCTCCACCCGGGCCCGGTGCCGGCGTGGATCGGAACAGACGAGCTCGACCTCGAGTACGCGGGAACCGGCGGCGCGCCACGCGTCACGGGTGATCTTCAGCGGGTTCACGCACTCGGCCACGACGTCGACGCCGTTGGCGAGCTGGTCCCGGGCCAACGCGTAGCCGGTGACGTACCCGGCGGCCCGCGGTGGTGCGGTGAGCTCGCCGGAGGCCACGAGCGCCTGCTCGATCGTGTCGATCCGCAGGTAGGCCGCGGCGAGTTCACGAGCCGGCGGGCGAGCCACGGTGGTCTTCCCGGTGCCCGGCAGACCACCGAGCACGATCAGCCCGCCGGGCTTCACTCGGCCTCGTGGGCAACGGCCCGCTCACGCATCCCATGATCTTCTCCTCGGCCGGCCCGAGTGTCAACGAGTCCACTTAGTCCGGTGAACGCACCGAACCGTGGAGCACCCCGCGCGGCCGCGGACCCGACGAACGTCGGGATGTTCCGGACGGCCCGGCAGAAACCTGACCGGGCCAACAGTTCCGCAGTGGTGCCGACATCTCGTGGCTTCTTCACTGTCACCGTGTCGTCGCCGTGCCCGCGCAGGGTGATGGCGCATTCCCCGGTCCCCACGCGGAAGGAACTCCCATGCGCCGTGCCGTTTTCCGTGCCTGCGCCACGCTCGCCGTCTTGACCACGTCCCTCGCCCTGGCCGCCGTACCCGGCACCGCCGCGGTGGCGGCCGCCGCGTCCTGCTCGCAGGCCGATCTGCCGCTGCCCGACCCGGCCTGCACGCCGGGCGCCAAGAACCCGGATGTCACCCAGTCCACCATCGGCTCGACGATCTGCGTGTCCGGCTGGACCGCGACGATCCGCCCGTCCACCAGCTACACCAACGGGCTGAAGAAGCAGGGCATCATCGACTACGGCTACGCCGACACCAGCCTGTCCGACTACGAGGAGGACCACTTCCTCCCCCTCGAGCTCGGCGGCGCCCCGAAGGACCCGCGCAACCTCTGGCCCGAGCCGCACGCCGGTGCCGAGAACTCGTACAGCAAGGACTCCGTCGAGAACGCCGTCAAGAAGGCGGTGTGCGCCGGCCGGGTCACCCTCCGGAACGCCCAGAACGCCATGCTCGACGACTGGACCACCGCAGAATCCGTGCTCGGCATCGGCTGAGCGAAGCGCGAATGTAAGTTTCACGGCGGCGGGCCGCGACTGTGTTAGCGTTCACACCTCTGCCACGGTCCGGCTCGCCGTCAACGCTGATGGGGGTTCCGTTGTCGCACGAACATGTCGCATCGCCACGCCGCTTTGGTCCTCTGTGGACGGTCGCTGTGCTGATCGCCGCCCTCTTCTCCCTCACGACGCCGTCGAGCGCCGCCGCCGCGGCGGCGCCGATCACCAAGCCGCCGATGGGGTGGAACTCCTGGAACTCCTTCGCCGGGGCGATCGACCACACCGTCATCGAGCGGCAGGCGGACGCGATCGTGTCCTCCGGCATGAAGGACGCGGGCTACGAGTACGTCAACATCGACGACGGCTGGTGGACGGGCTCGCGCGACGCGAGCGGCAACATCACCGTCGACACCGCCAAATGGCCCGGCGGGATGTCCGCCATCACCGCCTACATCCACAGCAAGGGCCTGAAGGCGGGCATCTACACCGACGCCGGCCGCAACGGCTGCGGGTACTACTACCCGACCGGGCACCCCGCCTACCCCGGCACGGGCGCCGAAGGCCACTACGACCAGGACTTCCTGCAGTTCTCGCGCTGGGGCTTCGACTACGTGAAGGTCGACTGGTGCGGTGGCAACGCCGAAGGGCTCAACGCGCGCACGGCCTACACCGCGATCAGCGATTCCATCTCGCGCGCCACCGCCCAGACCGGGCGCCCGATGGTGTTCTCCGTCTGCGAGTGGGGCGGCAACCAGCCGTGGAACTGGGCGCCGGGCATCTCGAACCTCTGGCGGACCAGCGGCGACATCATCTACTGGGGCGAGAAGCCGTCGATGTCGCGCATGCTGGCCAACTTCGACGCCGCCCAGCACGCGAGCGCGCAGAGCCCGGGCCACTACAACGACCCCGACATGCTCATCGCCGGCCTGTCCGGGTTCTCCGACGCGCAGAACCGCACCCACCTGAGCCTCTGGGCGATCTCGGGTGCCCCGCTGATCGCGGGCAACAAGCCCAGCGACATGAGCGCCGCCACCCGCGCCGCGCTGACCAACCGCGAGATGATCGCCATCGACCAGGACGCGCTCGGGCGGCAGGGGACGAAGGTCGCCGAGGACGCTTCCGGGCTCCAGGTGTACCAGAAGGTGCTGTCCGGCACGGGCCGCCGGGCCGTCGTCCTGCTCAACCGCACCGGCTCGGCCGCGACCATCACCGCCCGGTGGTCGTCGCTCGGCCTGTCGGGCTCCGCCACCGTGCGTGACGTGTGGGCCGGTGCCGACCGCGGCACCTTCGCCTCGAGCTACGCCACGTCCGTCCCGGCCGGGGAGGCGGTCCTGCTCACGGTCACCGGCGCCGACGGCACGCCCCCGGCCGGCGGCGCGATCACCGGCAAGCAGTCCGGTCGCTGCCTCGACGTGCCGAACGGGACCTCGGCGAACGGCACCCAGCTGCAGCTGCTGGACTGCCAGGGCACGCCCGGCCAGACCTGGACCCGCACGGCGAGCCGTCAGCTGACGGTCTACGGCACCAAGTGCCTCGACGCGTCCAACCAGGGCACGGCGAACGGCACACCGGTGGTCATCTGGGACTGCAACGGCCAGGCCAACCAGCAGTGGACGGTCAACGCGAACGGCACGATCACGGGTGTCCAGTCGAACCTCTGCCTGGACGCGAGCGGCCAAGGTACCGCGAACGGCACCAAGGTGATCCTCTGGTCCTGCAACGGCCAGGCGAACCAGCAGTGGACCGCGCCCGCGGCGTGAGCCGCCTCAGTGCTGGGCGAACTGCAGGTTCGTGGGCTGGACGACGTCGGGCTTCACCGGCAGCGGGTCGACGACCAGCCGTTCGCCGTAGATGTCGGTGACCGCGATCGACCCGCCGCACCCCGCGCCGTTCTCGGACAGGAAGTAGTTGTAGTCGGTGCGCTGCAGCTGCTTCCAGCCGCCACCCGCGCGGACCTCCAGCCGGGCCACCGGGTTGCGGTGGTCGATCACCTGGATGCCGCACCAGTACTGGGACGACCCGGTCTTGTAGCGGAGGGAGATCCGCTTCGCGGGCGGGGCGCTCACCAGCTTCCAGGTGACCGGGATCTCCCCGAGGTTGCGCGCCCCGAGGCGGTCGAACGCCTTCGGGTTGAGGTCCAGCTGCCCGGCCCGGCACGGCGCCGGGCACAGGTTGGTGATGCGGACCGTCACGCTCGCGCCGCCCGCCGCCTGGACCTGGACGTAGGCCCCGCACGCCTGGGAACCGCCGAAGTCGGCGACGTTCATCGCCGCGTTCAGCGGGTCCGGGCTCGCGTCGTACCCGCACGCGCCGGTGCCGTCCGTGTCGTAGAAGGTGGCCACTCCGGAGCGGGTGACGCCCGGCTTGATCTTCCCGGCCAGCGGTGCGTCACCCGAGGCAGCCACAGGAGCGGCCGTGGACGTCGGATGGACGACGCCGGCCGACGTGGTGGTCGTCGTGGTCGGGGGCGTACTCGACGGCGTGGTCGGGGACGGCGAGGTCGCGGGCGTCCCGATCGCGGGACCGCCGGCCGCCGCGTTCGCCACCGCGGCGGCGTCCGTCCCGTTCGACCGGGTCGCCACCAGCGTGACGACGACCGCCACGGCCACCGCGAACAACGCCACCACCGACACGATCACCCCGCGTCTGGGCACCGCACCTCCCGAACCGGACCTGGCTTGACAGTCCACAGTAGACAGCGCTCGGAGGCGAGTCAACGGCGGTTGTGTGAGCGCTAACATACCCTCAGTGACCGGCCGCGACCGGACCTGCAGCACATGCCCGGCCCGATACCGCCGCCTGAGCACCCTCGCACGTCCGATCGACCGATTGACGGAACACCACCGGCGGGTAACGTATGGGAGCGCTCCCAGAACCGACGGCAGGAGTCTCCTCATGGGTGCTCGGCGACGACGTCCTCTCAGGCCCGGAACGGCGAGTGGGTGTGTCCTGGCCGCGGTGCTGACCGCGCAGGCCGTGGCCGCGCCGCCGGCTTCCGCCGCCGGGCTGACCCTGTCCGTCGACCCGTTCGCGGCCCGGCACGCGATCAGCCCGGACATCTACGGGATGAACGGCGGCGATCCCGCGCTCGTCGCCGAACTGGCCACGCCGGTCTCGCGCTGGGGCGGGAACGCGAGCAGCCGCTACAACTTCAAGAACCACACCTACAACACCGGCAGCGACTGGTACTTCGAAGACATCGTGGCCGGGCCGGACAACACCCTCGAGGCATACGTCCAGCGCAACCGGGACCACGGGATCAAGCAGGTGGTCACCGTGCCGATGTCCGGCTGGGTGGCGAAAGACGTGCCGGAGTGGCCGCACGCCTGCGGTTTCCCGGCGACGCGCTTCCCGGCCCAGGACTCGTTCGACCAGTGGGACGCCAACTGCGGCAACGGCCGGCTGAACAACACGGACCTCACCGGTGCCGACCCCACGGACACCTCGGTCCCGGCGGACGCGTCCTTCGCGGGCGAAATGGTGTCGCACCTGGTGAACCAGTTCGGCCCGGCGGCGCGCGGCGGCGTCCCGATCTACGAACTCGACAACGAGCCCGTGCTGTGGAGCTCCACCCACCGCGACGTCCACCCCGCCCCGGTGAGCGACGACGAACTGGGCACCAAGAGCACGGCGACGGCCACGGCGATCAAGACCGCCGATCCGCGGGCGGCGGTTCTGGGCCCGTCGGGCTGGGGTTACTGCGAATGGGTCGCGTCGGGTGTGGACGGTTGCGCGCCGGGCGCGGACGCCGCCGCGCACGGCGGGCTCAACCTGTCCCAGTGGTTCCTGAAGACCATGAAGGACGCGGGCGACGCGGCGGGCAAGCGGCTCCTCGACTACTTCGACCAGCACTACTACCCGCAGATCAGCGGCGACAAGACCCCCGAAGCCAACGCGTGGCGGCTGCGGTCGACCCGCTCGTTGTGGGATCCGGACTACGTCGAGGAATCCTGGATCGGCCCGAGCGGGGTCAACGCTCCCCCGCTGCAGTTCATCCGCACGATGAAGAAGTGGGTCGCGCAGTACGACCCCGGCACCAAGACCGCCATCACCGAGTACAACTGGGGTGCCCTGGACGACATCAACGGCGCGCTGGCCGAAGCCGACGTCCTCGGCATCTTCGGGCGCGAAGGGCTCGACCTCGCCACCATCTGGGGCGAACCGAAACCGGCGGACCCCGCCGCGTACGCGTTCCGGATGTACCGAAACTACGACGGCGCCGGAAGCAAGTTCGGCGACATCAGCGTGTCGGCCGTCAGCAGCGACCAGGGACAGCTCGCGATCTACGGCGCGCAACGCCGCTGCGACGGGGCCCTGACCCTGATGGTGATCAACAAGACGGGTACGGAACTCGGCTCCCCGCTGTCGATCGCGGGCTTCGGCAACGGCAAGGCGCAGCGGTTCACCTACGGCCCGGCGAATCTCTCCTCGATCGTGCGGGGTGCGGATCTCGACGTGCACCGCGGCCGCGTCACCACGACGTACCCGGCGAACTCCGTCACGTTGCTGGTCCTGCCGCGCGCAGGCCGTTGACGATCAGCTCCAGGCCGAAGGCGAACTCGTCCGCCAGCGGCACCGGCAACGAGTCCGCGACCGCGAGCGTGGCCGGGAACTCCGCCGGCGACACGTCGTGGAAATGCGCCGACGCCCGCTCCTGCTCGACGTCGCCGCCCGACCCGGCGAGCTGGATCGCGAAGCCGAGGACATAGCGCGCGAGGGTCGCGTAGGCACGCGCCGCGACGCTCGGCGGGAGCCCGCCGTCGAGCAGGACGGCCAGGCAGCGTTCCCGCAGCACCATCGCGTTCGGCCCGGTCGGCGTCCGCTCCATCAGCAGGGGCGCGATGTTCCGGTGCCGGCCCAGCGTGTCGAACATCGACCGGGCGATCGTCCGGCAGGCCTGGTCCCAGCTCAGTTCGGCCAGTGCCCGGGGATCGAGGTCGACCTCGCCGAAGACGCGGTCGATCACGTGGGTGACCAGGCTCGCCCGGTTGCCGAAGTGGCGGTAGAGCGTGGCCGTGCCGGATTCGAGCCGCTGCGCGAGGCTCCGCATGGACAGGGCTTCGGCGCCCTCCTCGTCGACGAGCCGCAACGCCGTGGCGAGGATCCGGTCCAGCGGGACGGCGGGGCGGCCACGAGACCGCCGGGCGGTCTCGGCGGGCGAGGACGAAGTGGTCACCCCCCGATTATGACGGCCGGTTGACACCTCCCGCAATAACGGCAACACTGTTGCCATTATGAAGAGCACCCAGTCAGTTTCCGTGGGCGGCGTGCACGTCCACTACGAACGCGCAGGTCAGGGGCCCGCGGTGGTGCTGCTGCACGGCAGCGGGTCGTCCCTGGAGGGCTTCGCGCGGGTGGCGGAACTGTTGTCGGCGTCGCACGACGTGATCCGCCCGGACCTGCCCGGCTTCGGGCGGACGGGCCCACGCCCCGACCGCGACTACCGCGTCCGGACCTACGCGAGCACGATCGCCCGGTTCATGACCGAGCTGGGCCTGCCCCACTTCGCGGTAGCCGGGAACTCCCTCGGCGGCAACATCGCGTGGAACCTGGCCCTGGACGCCCCCGAGCGGGTGGACGCGCTGATCCTGGTCAACGCCACCGGATACCCCGGGAAGACGCTGCCCGCCGGGTTGCGGCTGGCCCGGAACCCGCTGCTGCGCCCCCTGCTGCGGCGGTGGCTGCCGCGTGGCGCGACCGAACGCGGGCTGCGGGAAGCCGTCGGCGCGAACTCCGCGATCGTGGACGACGCCATGGTCGACCGGGTGCACGCGCTGACGAGCCGCCCGGGGAACCGGTCGGCGTTCGTCGACTTCGCCAACACCGACCAGCCGGACCGCAGCGCCGAAATCCCGCGGATCGCGGTCCCGACGCTGGTCCTGCGCAGCGCCGCCGTCGACGGGCAGCACTTCGCCCGCGACATCCCCGGCGCCGTCGAGCGGGTCCACGCCGACGGCGGGCATCTGCTGCCGGAAGAAGACCCGGACTGGGTGGCGGCGGCGATCGGGGAGTTCCTGCGATGAAGTACTTCGTCGCGTCCGATGAGGACCGCACGCTCGACGCGGCCACGCGGCGGACCCTGCGCGGCAGCTTCGTCCCGCTCTCCGACGGGGTGACGCACTACGAGCTGGCCGGTCCCCTCGACGGCGAACTCGCCGTGCTCGTCGGCGGCCTCACGATCCCGCTGTCCTATTGGGACGGACTCGCCGCTCGCCTGCACACCCGCGGCGTGCGCACGCTGGCCTACAGTGCCTACGGCCGCGGCTACTCCGACCGCGTCCGGGGCCGCTACGACGAGGCGTTGTTCGTCCGGCAGCTGACCGAGCTGACCCCGGCGCTGGGCCTCACGACGCCGCGGCACGTGGTCGGCACGTCGATGGGTGCGCTGGTCGCGATGGCCTACGCGAACCTGAATCCCGCCGCCGTGGCCACGCTCACGATCGCCGGACCGGCCGGGTTGGCCGAACGCCCTCGGCCGCAGCGGTTGCTGCGCAACGACGTCCTCGCCGGGTTCGTCGCCCGCCGCTTCGGCCGCAAGCTGCTGGAAGACCACCTCGGGCACAACGTCCGCGACCCCGGCCTCTCGGCCCGGCTCGTCGCGATGGTGCGGGACGCCTACCGGTACGAAGGTTCCCTGTACGCGTTCTTCCAGACCCTGCGGGACTTTCCGCTGTACGAGCGGCAGGAGCTGTTCCGCAGCACCGGCGAGCGGGGTCTCCCGATCCTGCTGATGTGGGGCGACGACGACCGGGTCACCCCGATCAGCCACCTCGACACCGTCCACGAGCTGCTGCGTCCGCGGCAGACCCACGTCATCACCGAATGCGGCCACATGGCCCCCTACGAACGGCCGGACGACGTCGGCGACCTGCTCGCGTCGTTCGCCGTTCCCCACCCCGATCGGCTCGAACCATGAACGAACCCCTCGACGTCCTGATCGCCGGCGCCGGCCCGGCCGGCACCACCCTGGCCATCGACCTTCTCCGCCGCGGCCTGGCCGTCCGGATCGTCGACAAGGCCCCGCACTCCTTCGAAGGCTCACGCGCCAAAGGGATCCAGCCCCGCACGCTCGAGGTGTTCGACGACCTCGGCGTGCTCGGCGACGTCCTCGCCGGCAGCAGCGACTACCCCCGGCTGGGTATCCATCTGGGACCGGTGACCGTCCCGTGGCGGATGTTGCGCAACCGCGACCGCACCGCCGACGTCCCGTACCCGAACACGCGGCTGATACCCCAGTACCGCACCGACTCCGTGCTGCACGACCGCCTCGAGCAGCTCGGCGGGAAGGTCGAATACGGCCGCGAACTCGCCGGGTTCACCCAGGACGCCGTGACGGTCACCGCGACCGTCCTCGGCGACGACGGCCCGGACCGGATCACCGCCCGCTACCTCGTGGGCGCCGACGGCGGGGCCAGTGCCGTCCGCAAACACCTCGGCCTGGGCTTCCTCGGCGAGACCCACGACCAGGACCGGATGCTCATCGCCGACGCCGTCACGACCGGCCTGTCCGCTGATCGCTGGCACGTCTGGCCGGGGGTGAAGGGCCGGTTCGCCGGCGCCTGCCCGCTGCCGCACACCGACCTGTTCCAATGGATGATCCGCCTCTCCCCGGACGAAGAACCACCCGACGGCGAGGAGGCGATCACCCGGCGGATCCGGGCCCACACCGGCAACCGGCGGATCGCCGTGCGCGACCTCCGGTGGCGGTCGGTGTTCCGGCCCAACATCCGCCTGGCCGAGGCCTACCGCCGCGGGCGCGTCTTCCTCGCCGGCGACGCCGCGCACGTGCACACCCCGGCCGGCGCGCAGGGCCTCAACACCGGCATCCAGGACGCCTACAACCTCGGCTGGAAGCTCGGCCAGGTCCTCGCCGGAGCCGACGCGCGGCTGCTCGACAGCTACGAAGCCGAACGCCTGCCGATCGCCGCGGGCGTGCTCGGCCTGTCCACGAAAAAGTACGAAGGCCTGGCGAAGCTCGACCCGTCGAGCCTGCGCCGCGGCAAGGACGAACAGCAGCTGTCCCTGACCTACCACGGCGGCCCGCTCGCGCCGTCCGGAAGTGACCGCACGAAGACGCTGCGGGTCGGCGACCGCGCACCGGACGCCGACCTGCCCGGCTCGCGGCTGTTCGACACCTACCGGGGGCCGCACTTCACCCTCGTCGCGTGCGGCCCGAAGGCCGCCGCGGCGAGCGACGAACTCGGCTGGCCTGACGCGGGAGCGCCGCTGCGCCGCGTCGTCGTCGAGCCGCGGCCCGGCTTCCGCCGCGGTTACGGCATCGAGGGCGACACGCTGCTGCTCGTCCGGCCCGACGGCTACCTCGGGCACATCGCGACCCACGACTTCCTCGCCTCGACCCGCGCCGCCGTTCGCACCATGACACCGGAGGTGACGCGATGAGCCGCGTCCTGCTGCGCGGCGCGCAGGTCATCACGATGGCGCCGGACCGGCCCGACACCGAACGCGCCGACGTCCTGGTCGAAGGCGACCGCATCGCCGCCGTCGGCGAAGGCCTCGACGGAACCGGTGCGGAGGTCGTCGACGTGACGGACCGGATCGTCCTGCCCGGCCTGGTCAACGCCCACCTGCACACGTGGCAGACCGCGTTGCGGGGCGTGGGCGCCGACTGGACGCTGGCGGACTACCTCGGCCGCCTGCACGGTTCCGTGGCCCCGCGCTACCGCCCGGAGGACATGCGGATCGGGACGCTCGCCGGCGCGCTGAGCCAGCTCGACCGCGGTACGACGACCGTGGGCGACTGGTGCCACAACACGCTGACCCCGGACCACACCGACGCGGCGCTCGACGGCCTCCGGGCGTCCGGCGTCCGCGGGGTCTTCCTGTACGGGACGCCGTATTCCGCGGCCTACCCGCTGCGGGACGTCGACCGGCTGCGCGGCGGCCCGCTGCTCACCATCGGCATGGCGATCCGCGGCCCGCAACTGTCCACTCCGGACACCGCGGTCGCCGACTTCCGCGCCGCCGCCGAGCGCGGGCTCGTGGCGTCGATGCACCAAAGCGGCGGGGAGCCCGGTCCCGGGTGGGAAGCGGTGCGGGCCGCCGGGCTGCTGAGCCCCGCCACCAACGTCGTGCACGGCGCCGGGCTCACCGAGGAGTGGTTCAAGACGCTGGTCGACGCGGGCGCGAGCGTGACGTGCACGCCCGAGAACGAGCTCGGACAAGGCCACGGCTGGCCCGTCATCGCGCAGCTGCTCCGGCTGGGCGGGGCGCCGTCGCTGGGCACGGACACCGACGCCGTCACCCCCGCCGACGTGCTCTCCGCGGCCCGGATCGCGCTGGCCTGCGGACGGCACCACGACCACCGCGAGGCGCCGGGTCCGTTCTCGCTCGAGGCGACGATCACGGCCAAGCAGGCGCTGGCCTGGGCGACGGTCGAAGGAGCGCGAGCACTCGGCCTCGCCGACCGCGTCGGCCGGCTCGAGCCGGGCCTGCAGGCGGACCTCGTCGTCCTCGACAGCTTCGGGCCGGACCCGATCGCGGCGGCGTTGTACGCGCGCGACGTCGAGGCGGTCATGGTCGCCGGGCGCTGGCGCAAGCGCGACCACGCCCTGCTCGACGTGGACCTCGGCGCGGTGCGGGAGCGGGTGCGGGAGTCCGCGGCCCACCTCGCGGGCTGATGGGCCGGCGGGACGAACTCGCGAGCCGGACCCGGGCCGACCTGCTGTCGGCGGCGAAGCGGCTGTTCGGGGAACGCGGCTACCTCGACACGAAGATCACCGACATCGCGGCGGCGGCCGGTCGCGCGGTGGGGTCCTTCTACACGCACTTCAGCGACAAGGAGCAGATCCTCGCGGTGCTGCGCGGCGAACTCGACGCGGCGGCTCCCCACCCGGCCGATCACGACGCGACCCGCGAGCACGTCACGGCGTGCTGGACGGCGATGCGCACCCACCGCCCGACGGTCATCGCCCTGGTGCAGTCGGCCGTCGCCGCCGCGCCGGCTTCCGGACGGTTCCGGCGCGAGCTGACCGGCTGGACGGCGCCGCTGCGAAGGCACCTGGAGGACTTGCGTGACCGCGGCGAGCCGCTACCGGGCGACCCGGAGCTGCTGGCCGCGGCGGTGGGCGCGATGCTCGCCGGTCTCAACCACGCCTTGCCCGCCGACGACGGCACCCTCGCCGAGACCATCACGAATCTCGTCCTCCACGGCCTCACCGGCCCCTCTCCCGCCTGACGCCGGTGCTTGCGGAGGGCCGCTCCACCGCTTTCGCCCGCACCGGGTGACGACCGGTGCTCCGGGAACCGGCACCGTGGGACCGCCGCCGCCCGTTTCCGGAGGGGATCCGCATGGTGCGAGCCACGCTCACCGATTTCCCGGCCCACCGGTTCCGTAAGCCCCAGCGGAACCGGGCCGCGCGCCGGCGGGAGCGCCGCTCCGCGCGGGGCTCGTTCCGGGGACTCGCCGACCGGTTCGGCGGCGGCGCGCCACCGCCGCCGGTTCCGTGGCCGCCCGAACGCGATCACGGGACCGGTGGCACCTCCTTTCCCCGCGCGCTCGTCGTGCTGCTGGGCGCCGCCGCCGCGGTCGTCGTGCTCGCCGGTGTCCGGGCCGTCGCCTGGTTCGCCGGGCCGGTCTTCCTCGCCCTCGTCGTCGTGATCACCCTCGATCCGCTGCGGAAGTGGCTGCGGGACAAGGGAATGCCGCGCTGGCTGACCGTCGCCGTCCTGGTGGTCGCCGTCTACGCTGTCCTGCTCGCCTTCTTCCTCGTCGTCGTGGTGTCCGTCGCCCAGCTCTCGGCCCTGGTCCCCCACTACGCCGAGCGGGTCGACGAACTGATGCACGACGGGCTGACCGTGCTCGGCCGGTTCGGCGTCGGCGAAGCGCAGCTGCGCACCATGCTGTCCTCCGTCGACGCCGGGAAGCTGGTCGGCCTGGCCGGTTCGCTGCTCGCCGGCGTCGGCGGGCTCGTCACGAACCTGGCCTTCCTGTTCGCCCTCCTGCTGTTCCTGAGCGCCGAGACGGCGTGGGCGGGGCAACGCCTCGGCCGGATCGCGCAGGACCGGCCGTGGATCGCCGCCGCGCTGCGCGGTTTCGCCTCGGGGACGCGCCGGTACCTGATCGTGACGACCGTGTTCGGTGGCCTCGTCGCGGCGCTCGACACCACCGCGCTCGCCCTGCTCGGCGTGCCCGGCGCCGTGCTGTGGGGGCTGCTCGCCTTCGTCACCAACTACATCCCCAACGTGGGCTTCGTGATCGGGGTGGCCCCGCCCGCGCTCATCGCCCTGCTCGACGGCGGCTGGCGCGACCTGGTCGTGGTCCTCATCGTGTACGCCCTGCTGAACTTCGTGGTGCAGTCGCTGGTCCAGCCCCGGTTCGTGGCCGGCTCGGTCGGACTGTCCACTTTGGTCACCGTCTTGGCGCTGGTGTTCTGGACCTGGCTGCTGGGCCCGCTCGGCGCGATCCTCGCCGTGCCGGCGACCCTGCTGGCCAAGGCGCTGCTGGTGGACGTCGACCCGCGGGCCCGCTGGGCCGATGCGCTGCTCTCCGCCCCGCGCCGTGACGGGACATGACGGGCTCAGGTCAGGCCGTGCTGGCGGGCGACCACGACGGCGGAGCGCCGGTTGTTCACGCCGAGCTTGCCGTAGATGGCCCGCACGTGGGTCTTCACCGTGTTGACCGAGACGGTGAGGTCGGACGCGATCTCGTCCAGCGAACGCTGGGAGGGCAGCCGTTGCAGCACGACCTGTTCGCGATCGGTCAGGCTGCTCGGCGGGGTGTGCGGGACGAGCCGGCCGTGGACCGCCTGCGCGAACCGGTCCAGCGAGCCGAACCCGCCCGAGTGGTCGATCAGCAGGTGCCCGACCCGCGACTCGGCGAGCGCGAACGGCCGCACCAGCCCGTTCGGCCGGGCGAGGGCGAGCGCGCGGTCGAGGGCGTGCAACGCCTTGGTCCGCCGGTGCGAACGCAGCGCGAGCGCGGTTTCGGCCAGGCACCGCTCGACCGGGGTGGCGGGCAGCAGCGCGGTCGCCGACGCGGTTTCCCGCAGGACCGCGTCGGCCGCGTCGGTTTCGCCGGCGGCGAGGTGGGCGCGGATCCGCAGGACCGCCAGCTCGCCGCTGCCGGGCAGCCGCTCGTGCCCCCAGGCGAGCACCTCCGCCGCGTGCAACCCCTCGCCGAGCGCGAGGGCCGCGTGGTATTCGGCGACCGCGCAGACGCCGACGAGCTCGCGCGGCAGCTCCAGGACGGCGAGCCGGTGGCGCGCCGCGCGCATCACCTGCGAGCCCGTCGTCCGGTCGCCGTCGTCGAACCGGACCATGCCTTCGAAGAACTCGCGCAGCGGCCCGAGCAGCGGCATGCCGCCGGGCACCTCGGCCGAGGCCGCCTGGGCCAGTTCCCGGGCGGCGGCCACCGGCTCGGCCCGCATCAGGTCGTCGTAGGCCAGCAGCAGGTGGCATTCGGCCACGCCGGGGACCCGGCGCCAGCCGTGCCGTCGCGCGACGGCGAGGGCGCCGGTGCACGCCCGCCGCATCGCCGGGTGGTCCCCGCCGACGGCGGTGGCGATCGCCAGCACCAGCCTGCTGTGGAGGACGAGGTGCTCCAGCCGCTCGCCGTGGCCCAGGCGCAGGGCTTCCTGGGCCTGGGTGACGGCGTGGCGCCGGGCACCGCGGCGCAAGGACCGGCACGCGCGGTCGAGGTTCACCCAGGCGTCGAGCTCCAGCGGCCGCGGCGCCGGCGTCCCGGCCTCCGGCGGCGGGCGCGTGCCGGTCACGAAGGCGAGGTGGCGGGCGGCGAGGGGCCACCAGCCGCCGTCCGCCGGGCCGAGGTCGGCCGCGGCTTCGGCGAGCTGCCCGCGCTGGACGTTCTCCAGCGCCGACGCCAGCCGCAGCGGCGGGTTCGCGGCGACCGTCTCCGCGCCCAGGTAGGTGAGCGCGACCCGCACCGGTTCGCCGTCGCCGGCGAGGACCTGCCGCACGGCGTGGTCCCGGGCCAGGGCGAGGACGCGCTGCCGGTCCCGGCCGGCCACGGCGTGCCGGAGCGCTTCCCCGAACCGGCCTTCGCCGGCGTACCACCGGGCGGCGATCCCGTGCAGCCGCGGCACCCGCCGCGGGTCCCGGCGGGCCAGGTCCGCACGCAGGAAGGCCCGCAGCAGCGGCGGGAGCCGGTAGGTGTCGGCCGGGGTGCGCGTGACGAGCCCCATCGCCCGCTCGAGCTCGTCCAAGCGGGCCCCGGCGTCGGGACGGCCCGACAGGCGGACCGCGAGCGCCGCGCTCGCCGTGTCGCAGACACTGAGGCACCGCAGCAGATCCGACGTGGGCTCGGGCAGCCGCGAGAGCACTTCGTCCGCGAAGAACCGTGCCACCGCGCGATCATCACCGGTGACGGAGGCGACGAGCGCGTCGGCGTCGTCCGCTTCGCGCACCGATACCGCGGCCCAGCCGAGGGCGGCGGCCCAGCCCGCCGTGCGTTCGGTGAGCTCGCGGAGGCGGTCGTCGCCCACCACGGCTCCCGTGGCCCGCAGCAGGCTCGCCGTTTCCCGGGCGGCGAACCGGAGTTCGCCGGCCTCCACCCGGGAGAGGCGGCCCTCGACGTGCAGCCGGGCCAGCCTCAGCCGCGGTTCGACCCGGGTGGCCAGCACCAGCCGCAGCCCGGACGGCAGCTGGTGCGCCAGCGCCGCGAGCGCTTCGAGCGGTTCCGGGCGGGAGATCTCCTGGAGGTCGTCCAGCACCAGCCGGACCGGGCGGTCCAGACCCGCGAACGCGTCCTCGAGGTCGGCGAGGAAGGCCCGCCGCCGCCCGGGTGACGGCGGGCCGAGGCGGTGTGCGGCCCCGTCCGCGAGCACCCCGGGACAGCGGCGCACCGCGGCGAGGATCGCCGCCCACAACCGGGACTCGTCGTTGTCTTCCTCGTCCAGGGACACCCAGGCGACGTCGCGGCCGTCGCCGGCCCAGCCGGCCAGCGCGGTGGTCTTGCCGGCACCGGCCGGTGCCCGGACCACCGTGACGGGCCGGGTGGTGGCCCGGGCGAACAGCGCGTTCAGCCGCGGGCGGGGGACGAAGATCCCCGGCAGCCGCGGCACCGCGACCTTGGCGCCGGGAACCGGCCGGAACGGGGTCGTCGTTCGATCGGGCACGTCCACCTCTCGGCTGTCGGGAGAGTTCGCCCCGGTTCCGCGGTCGACGCCGGACGGAGGGCACGACTGTACTGATCACCGGCGTGCCGGCAGGACGCCGGGGTCACCAGATTTCGTAGGTGGCTTCGTCGCCGTGCACGATGACGGCCCAGATCACGAGGACGTCGAGGGCGATCACGATGACGCCCCAGAACGGGTACGCGGACAGGAAAGCCAGCTGCGCCAGTGCGTTGAACCCGGCGAGCGCGACCGTGACGACCCTCGCCCACACCGCGCCGGTGAACAGCGCGATGCCGGTGAACACGACGAGAATCCCGACGATCAGGTGGATCCAGCCCCAACCGGTCAGGGTGAAGACGAGCAGCCCGGACGGGCCCACGACGTAGTAGTCCTTGTCGAACAGCGCGACCGCGCCCTCGACCACGTTGAACAGTCCGGCCAGGACGGTGATCGCCCCCGCGAACCAGATCCAGCCGACCCGCCGCGACCGCGCGACGGCCGGCTCCGGCGGGAGCGGTGCCCTGCCACCGGTCGTTCCGGCCCGGGGCTGCATGGGTTCGGTCATGATCCCTCTTCCTCGTTCGTCGACGGGCTGCGGACCCGGGCGATCATGGTCGGTGGCCCGTCCGCCGGTCCTCGCCCGCCCGAGGTGAGATCGGGTCGGCCGATCGCCGGAGGTCAGCGGCTCACACGGCGTAGGCGATGCCGCGCGGCGGGGCCCGGGAAACAGTGCGGCGTGACCACCCATCCCGGACCGAGGAGGACGTCGTGTCCACGTTGACCGTCTGGCGGTTCCCGACCGTCGAAGGTGCCGAAAACGCACTGGATCTGCTCAAGCAGCTGCAGAAGCAGCAACTGATCTCGATCGCCGATGCGGCTTACGTGACGTGGCCGGAAGGCCGGAAGAAGCCGAAGACCAAGGACCTCGGCTCCCTGACCGGGGCCGGTGCCCTCGGCGGGGCCTTCTGGGGCCTGCTGTTCGGCCTGATCTTCCTGGTCCCGCTGCTGGGCGTGGCCGTCGGCGCGGCGATCGGGGCGCTGACCGGCTCGCTCAGCCACGTCGGGATCGACGAGGAGTTCATCGAAACCGTCCGCGCCCAGGTCACCCCCGGGACGTCCGCGCTGTTCGTGATGTCCCAGGACACGGTGATCGACCGGGTCGTCGAGCCGTTCAAGGAAACCGGCGCGACGTTGCTGAAGACCAACCTGTCCGAAGCGGAAGAAGCCCGGCTGCGCGAGGCCTTCGGCGAAGCCCCGCAGCGGGAACTGCTGTAGCGCCCACCCGCTCATGTCTTGAACGAGTCGTTCAGGACCTGGGGTGTCTTGAACGACTCGTTCAAGACACCCCAGCCCCGCAGCCCCGCGGGAGTCACGGCTGCCGCCGGTCACCGGAGCTCGCCGGGTGCCGGCGCTGCCGAACGACTTGCGACGGGCCGGACCGCGGCGGCGCCCCCGAGCGCCGCCGCGGCCACCGGCGGGAGGCCGGCCCACCCCGGTCGCTCCCCCGAGAGCGCCGCAGGACGAGCCTGACGGGATGGCGAAGCGAGGCGGCGAGCACGCGGCGGACACCACCGGGGAGATCCCCGTGACACCCCGCCGGGGCGCCGGTGGGCCGCTCGCCGTCCGCTTCGTCATCACCGCACCTCCACGGCACACCCTGCGGCCCGCGCCGCTCCCGGTCGTCACCCGTGGTGGATGACTCCCCGCTTCACCCCCGGCGGGCGACGCCCGAACCCGGTTTCCCGGCCGACGATCCGTCGCATGCCCCTCACCGAACAGCAGACCTCCGCCCGGAAGTCACCCGATCCCGACGCGCGGATCGCCCGGGCCCGTGCCGCCCGCACCGCCGTGCCCCTCGCCGGTCACGCGGAGTTCCCCAGCCCCGTCCGGCGCGCCGATCCCCTCACCCTGCTGGCCCGGCAGGACGCCGGGCGGGTCCCGGAACTGCGGCCGTTGCGCTACGGCCGGATGGCCGTCTCACCGCTGGCCTACTTCCGCGGCGCCGCGCTGCCGGCCGCGGCCGATCTGGCGCTGACCCCGCGCACCGGATTCACGGTCCAGGCCTGCGGAGACGCCCAGCTGGCCAACTTCGGCCTGTCCACCGCCCAGGGCCGCCGGCTGGTCTTCGACTTCGCCGACTTCGACGAAACCCTGCCGGCGCCCTGGGAATGGGACGTCAAACGGCTGGCCGCGAGCTTCGAGGTTGCCGGCCGGGAGTTCGGGCATCCGCCGGCCATGCGCCGACGCGCGGTGCTCGCCGCCGCCGAGTCCTACCGGCAGGCGATGCACGACTTCGCCCGCCGGACGACGCTCGACATCTTCTTCGCCCCCGCCGACGCCCGGACGCTGCGCGTGGTCGCGGCCCACCGGCTCGGACCGGCGAGGCGCCCCGCCCCCGGCCCGCACCGGTTCACCGAAATCCGGGACGGCCGGCTGTGCCTGGCCGCCCGCGGTCCCCTGGTCGTGCCGGCGGGCCGGCTCGCCGGTGACGGCGACCCGGCCACGCTCACCGACCGCTTGGACGCCGTGCTCGCGAAGTACCGCCGCACCCTCGGTCCCGCACGGCGGGCGCTGCTGGACCGCTACCGGCTGGCGGACGCGGCACGCACGGTCAGCGGGCCGGGCGACGCGGGGACGCGGTGCTGGGTGGTGCTGCTCGTGCGCACGGGCACCGGGGATCCGCTCTTCCTGCAGCTGAAGGAGGCCGGGCCGTCGGTGCTGCAGGAGTACACCGGCGCCGCCGCCGCGAAAGGCGGGCCCGGCCGGCGCGTGGTCGCCGGGCAGCGGCGGATCCAGGCCACCGGGGACGTCTTCCTCGGCTGGGCCCGCGCCGCGGGTTTCGGGGGCGGTGCCCGGGAATTCCACGTCCGCCGGCTGCGTGACGGGCGCGACGCCGGTGAGGTCCCGGCGATGACGCCGGAGGTCCTGCGTGCCCACGCCCGGCTGTACGGGTGGACGGTGGCCCGGGCGCACGCGCGCACCGGGGACGCGCTCGCGATCGCCGCGTACCTCGGGTCGGGTCCGGCGTTCGCCGAAGCCATCCGGGAGTTCGCGGTGTCCTGCGCCGACCAGAACGAACGCGACCACGCCGCGCTGCGCCAGGCGATCCGGCTCGGTCACGTGGCGGCGGCGGCCGGCGCGTGAGCGGCCGCGCCGCCCGGCGGTCAGCGGAGTTCCCGGACCCGGTGGACGGACTCCACGTGCATCCCGAGTGTCTCGAGCTCACGCAGAATCTCCGGAAGGTTTCGGGAGTCGGCCACGGTTCCGAAAACTATCGTCTCGGGTGGAACGGGCACGACGAGCACGCCGCGGAAATCGGCGACGCCTTCCGCGGCCCGATCCGGTACGGCACCGCATCCGCGGAAGACGTAATTGGCCCCGAGGACGTCCGCCCGGCTCACCGGGTGCCCTCGTCCCGCCGGGACCGGCCCGCCGAATACCACGCGCGGGCGACGATCACGACGTCGAGCAGCAGCACCACCGCCGACCACCCCCGCGACGGCAGGAACACCAGCCGCGCGACCAGGTCCGCGCTCGCGCGGACGCCGGTCCGCACCTCGCCGGCCGGTACCAGCGCGGAAAGCGCGACGACCAGCCACAACAGGACCGACCCGACGCCGATCCGGCCGGTCCGGAGCACGTCGAGGACCACGACCTCACCCGGCCCGATCCAGCAGAACTGCGTGACGGCGAATCCGCCGCGACCACTTCCCGATGAATTCCCGCGATTTTTCACCCGCCACACGATTCTGCGTCCGGCCGTCGTTTTCCTCGCCCACAGGGGGTGAGCCGGGCACGCAATTCCGTGGCAAGATCCGCCGAGATTGTCCGGACCCGACCGTGAAGGAGAATTGCGCATGCGCCAGTGCTGCGATGTGACGTCCCGAAGACAGGTACCGAGAACGAAGATCACCGTTCCCGGTCCCCCGGCGGATCTCGTGCCGCGGGCGCGTCTGCTCACTGTCCTCGACGGAGCGGCCGAAGCGGCCATGGTGTTCGTCGGCGCGCCGGCCGGGTTCGGCAAGACCGTGCTCCTGGCCGAATGGGCACGGCGCCGGGACCGCGGAACGGTCGCCTGGCTGTCCGCGGACGCCGACGACAACGACGACCGGCTCTTCTGGTCCGCGGTCCTCGAAGCACTCGGCCGGTGCGACCGGATCCCGGACGGCAACCCGCTTCGGCTGCTGGCGGTGCCCCAAACCCCGAGTTCCGACCTCGTGTTCCTCGCCCGGGTCACCGACGCGCTCGACGCGCTGACCGAACCCGTCGTGCTCGTCCTCGACAGCGCTCAGGAGATCACCGCCCCCGGCCCGTGGCAGGGGCTGCGGGCGCTGGTCCGCCACCAGCCGGCGGGACTGTGCCTGGCGGTCGCGAGCCGCCGCGAACCACCGCTGCCACTGGGCCGGGCCCGGCTCGCGGACCGCCTCGTCGAGATCGGCGCCGCCCGGCTGCGGTTCACCGACGACGAGGCGGCCGCCTTGTTCGCCGCGGCCGACGTGGCGATCCCGCGGGACGAGATCGCCCCGCTCGTCGCCCGGACCGGCGGCTGGCCCGCCGGTCTGCGCCTCGCCGCGGCGTCTGCGGCCCGGCACGGGAGCCTGCGGGAGTTCGACACCGGGCGCGACGGCACCGTGCTCGACTACCTGACCGACGAGGTGCTCGCCCCGCTCACCCCGGCGCAGTGGGAGCTGCTGCGGACCATCAGCATCTGCGACGAGCTCCCGGCCGGGCTCGCGCCGGTGCTCAGCGGCCGCGCGGACGCCGAAGCGATGCTCCGCGAGCTGGGCGAGCCCGCCGCCCGGGTGGTCGACTCCGGCGGCACGCCGCCGCACCACCGCGTGACCCCGCTGCTGCGGACCTACCTGCGGGCGGAGCTGCACCGCCGGGCGCCGGACCGGGCCCGGACGCTGCACGCGGCGGCGGCCCGCTGGTTCGCCCGGCACGACCGGCCGGCCTCGGCGCTGCTGCACAGCGTCCGCGCGGGCGATCCCGCCCGGGTCGGCGAACTGCTGCGCGAGCACGCCGTGACGCTGTTCCTCGCGGGGGAACACCACGTCCTGCGCCTGGCGCTCGCCGTGGTCGAAGACCGGCGGGGGCCCGCCGGCTCGTTGGCCGCGCTGATCTCGGCGGCGCTCTGCCTGGAGGCGGCCGAGACGTCGGCGGCCGGCCTGCAGCTGGCCAGGGCGGAGGCGGCGTGGCCGGACCGGCCGGCGGCGGAGCTGACCGTCCTGCGGCAGCTGGCGTACGCCCGGCTCGCTCAGCTCGACCGCTCCCCGGCTCAGGTGCGCCGCGCGGCCGAGGAGATCGACGAGCGGCTCGCCGCCGGCACCGCGCTCGACGGCTTCGCGGCGGTGTACCGCGCCGCCCTCCTCCTCGCCCGCGAGCAGGCGCGCGAGACCCTGGTACGGCTGCTGGGCACCGCGGAGGAGCTCCGGCAGGACTTCACGGTCGCCCAGTGTCTCACCGTGCTCGCCGAGCTGGCCGGGCACGACGGCGACTACCGGGTGATGGAGACGCTGGCCCGCCGCGCGGAGGCTCGCCGGCCGCGTCAGGAGTCCCTGCGGTCCGTCCAGGGCGCCCAGGTCAGTGCCCTGCTGGCGTACGGCGCGTTGTTGCGGGGCGAACCCGCCGAGTGCCTCAAGCACGCGAAAGGCATCCGGCACCTCGTGGGTGACGCCCCGGCGCGAGCGGCCCGCGATCTGCGGCTGGTCACGGAGACGCTGCGGGGTGCCGCCGAGTTCGAGCTCGGCGGCTGGCACGCGGGACTGCGGCGCATGCGCCGTGCCCGCAACCGGCTGGGATCCGGACGGGCCTGCCCGCCCGGGTACGCGGCCCTGTGCGCGGTGCTGGAACAGCGCGCGGCACTGCGGCTCGGTGCGGCGGGCCAGGCCAGGGAGACCGTTCGCTGGGCGCAGTCGGTCCTCCCCGGATCGGGTGAGCTGCTGCTGATGCGTGCCCGGACCCAGCTGCGCCTCGGCAGGCACCACGCGGCGAGCACGGTGCTGCGGTCGCTGGCGGACGACGAGGTGCCCATGGCGCTGCCGTGGGCCGCGATCGAGGCGTCGCTGGTCGGCGTGCAGGCCGCGCTGGCGGCCGGGGCGCGGGAGCGGGCGGCCCGCTTGCTGGACGACGCGTTGCGCACGGCCGAGCCCACCGGTGTCCGGTTCCCGTTCGTCTTCGCCCCGCCCGAGCTCGTCGCGTTCCTGACCAGCAGGCTGGGTGGCCTGGGTGCCGGCGAACGGTTCGCGGGCGAAATCCTCGCCGTCCGGCGCCGGCTGCGCACCCCGCCGATGCCGGCCCCGCTGACCGACCGCGAACGCAGCGTCCTGCGCCTGTTGCCGACCCAGCGGTCGATCGACGAGATCGCCCAGGACCTGACCGTCTCGCCGAACACCGTCAAGACCCACGTCCGCGGGATCTACGCGAAGCTCGACGTCCGCAGCCGGCGTGAAGCCGTGGCGATCGCGCAGGAGCGCGGGCTGCTCGACGCCGAAGTCGCCGACTTCACGGTCTGACGCGCTCGCCCCACCCGCCGCGGGTGAGGCGGGCGCACCCGCGATCGGTGTCGAGTGGGCCGGGCACGCCCGAGCGTGCCCGGCCCCGATCCCGGACGAGGAGATGTCATGGCCATGGCGAGCACGGAGTACCCCTTTCTCAGTCTCATGTGGACGATGCTCGTGTTCTTCTGCTGGATCGCCTGGTTCTGGCTGCTTTTCCTGGCCTTCGGCGACCTGTACCGCCGCAGCGACGTGTCCGGCTGGGCCAAGGCCGGCTGGACGGTGCTGGTGATCGTGCTGCCGCTCCTCGGTGTCCTGCTCTACTTCGGCACCCAGGGACGGCACCTCGTCGAGCGGGAACGGGCGCGCGAAGCGGCCGCGCGGCACCGGTTCGACGACTACGTGCGGTCGGTGTCCACACCGGACACGACCAGTGCCGCGCAGATCGCCGAAGCCCGGCGGCTGCTCGAGCAGGGCATCATCGACGACGCGGAATTCCAGGCGCTCAAGCGGAAGGCCCTCGCGCGTTGACCGCGGCGACGCGGTGGCGGTTCGTCCATCTCGCGGTGCTCCGGCCGCTGCTGACGGTCACCGCGCTGGTCTGCCTCTACTACCTGCTGCCGGTCGACCAGGCCCTGCGGCCGTGGACGGCGGCCGTCTTCGCCGTCGGCCTCGCCGTCGTGGTGCTGCTGGTCGTCGGCGAGGTGCGGATGATCCTGCGGTCGCCGTTCCCCGCCTGGCAGGGTGTCCAGGCACTCGCCCTGATCGTCCCGCTCTTCCTGCTGCTGTTCGCCGACGGCTACTACGTGCTCGGCCAGGACCGCCCGGGCTCCTTCGGCGCCGGCCTGACGCGGACCGACGCGTTGTACTTCACCGTCACGGTGTTCACCACCGTCGGCTTCGGCGACATCACCCCGCTGTCCACCGCCGCCCGGGTGCTGGTGACCCTCCAGATGGTCGCGGACCTGGTGGTGCTGGGCGTGGTGCTGCGCGTGATCGTGACGGCGGTGCAGCGCCGGCGAAAGTCCACAGGGGACGCTTCACTCCGGCGCCGGCAGCAGCAGGGCCGCGACCAGCCCGGCCACCGCCACGACGGTCAGGGTCGTGAGGGCGAGCGCGAAGGAGCGCCCGCCGAGGTGCGGGGTCCCGGCCAGAACGGACCCGGCCAGCGCCGTCCCCACCGACGAGCCGAGGTTCGACACGCTGCGCGAAACCCCGGAAATGTCGCCCTGGGCCGAGTCCGGGAAGCGGGACTGCACCAGGTTCACCGACGCCGTGAGCATGATCCCGACCCCGGCACCGAACAGGAAGAGGCCGGGCACGGCGCTCGCCACGCCGGAGGCGGCCCGGACCAGCAGGAGCACGAGGACCAGGCCGGCGACGGTGAGGACGAAGCCGGCGCGGACGAGACCGCGTTGCGAGTGCCGCCGGGCCATCCGCCCGGCGGCCGCCGACGCGGCCAGGATGCCGGCCGTCGCGGGGGTCAGCATGAGCCCGGTTTCGATCGCGTCGTAGCCGCGGACCTGCTGCAGGAAGACGGCGACCACGAAGAAGGACCCCTGCAGGACCAGCCACTGCACGTGCTGGGTCAGCAGCCCGAGGCCCGTGACGCGGTCGCGGAAGAGCCCGGACGGCACCAGCGGTTCCCGGCCCGCCCGCTCCCGCGCGCGGACGTGCCGGAAGAACACGGCCAGGAAGGCGGCGCCGATCCCGGCGAACAGCCACACCGGCGAAATCCCGCCGGCGGGCAGCAGAACCACCCCGGCGACGGCGAGGTCGGCCCGGGAGACCAGCCAGCCGTAGGTGCCCGCCTGCAGGATCCCGAAGACGACGAAGAACAGGCCCGCCGCGGAAAGTCCCGCGCCGGCGACGTCGAACCGCTTCTCGCGCGGCGACGCGGGTGGCTCCGTGATCCGTAGGGCCAGCACGACGATCAGGACCACGAGCAGCACTTGCAGGAGGAAGGACGCGCGCCAGCCGAGCCACGTCGTGACCAGGCCGCCGACGAGCGGCCCGGCCGCGGCCCCGAGCGCGCCCGCCCCGCTGACCACGCCGAAGGCCCGCGCGCGGGCCGTGAGGTCGTGGCTGGTCACGGTGACCAGGATGTAGATCGGCGGGATCATCAGCGCCGACCCGATGCCCTCCAGCACCGAGTACCCGAAGATCAGCAGCCCCAGCCCGGGCGCGGCCGAAGCCAGCAGCGCGCCGATGCCGTAGACCGCCAGACCGGCGAGGAAGCAGCGCTTGCGGCCGAGCAGGTCGCTGAGCTTGCTGCCCGGCACCATGAGCGACGCCATGGTGAGGGTGAACACGGTGATCGCCGTCTGCACGCCGATCACCGTGGTGCCGAGGTCCGCGGCGATGGCGCTGACGGCCACGGTCATGGTGGTGGCCGCGAAGCTCGCGACGAACTGGGCGAGGGCCAGGGGCAGCACGGTCATCGGCGGGCCTTCCTGCTCGGGTGCCGCACACGGTGGCGGGGCGACCGCCGGGCCACCTCACCCGGCGTGGATGAGGCAACCGGCCCCGGCTCCCGAGACGGTGCAGGCGAGGAGATCCCGGCGCCCCGATGGAGGAACCATGACCGAGACCACGATCGCCGAGCACGCGCTGATCGGTGACCTGCAGACCGCCGCGCTCGTGACGACCGACGGGTCGATCGACTGGTTCTGCACCCCGCGGTTCGACTCGCCGTCGGTCTTCGGCGCCCTGCTCGACGACGAGCGCGGCGGCCGGTTCCGCGTCCGCCCGGTGGGCGCCTGCGCGAGCGCGCAGATGTACCACCCGGACACCGCGGTGGTGATCACCCGGTTTTCGGGGCCGGACGGCATCGGCGAGGTGGTCGACTTCATGCCGCCGTGCGGCACCGCCGCCACCACCGAGCACCGGATCGCCCGGCTCGTGCGCTGCGTCCGCGGGCGGATGACGTTCGACATCGTCGTCGCGCCCCGCTTCGACTACGGCCGCCGCCCGCACCGGGCGCTGCTCGTCGCGAACGGCGCCGTGTTCACCGCGCCCGGGACGTCGCTCGTGCTGCACGCGGTCCGGGAGCCCGGCGACGAGCACCTCGCCGAAGCGCGCGTCGACGGCGAGGACGTCCACGTGCGGCTCGCCCTCACCGCGGGCCAGGTCCGGGGGGTGGTGCTCGAGACCGACGCCGCGGAGCCGCCGCGCGAGATCCGCGTCGCCGAGTTCGAGGAGCTCTTCCGGACCACGGTGGACTGGTGGCGCGCGTGGCTGGCCCGCTCCACCTACCGCGGGCGCTGGCGGGAGATCGTGGCCCGCTCGGCGATCACGCTCAAGCTGCTCACGTACGCGCCGACCGGCGGGCTGGTCGCCGCGCCCACCCTCGGGCTGCCCGAGCAGCTCGGCGGCGAACGCAACTGGGACTACCGCTACACCTGGGTGCGGGACGCGTCGTTTTCGGTCTCGGCGCTGCTGGCGCTGGGGTTCACCGAGGAGGCCGCCCGGTTCGGGACCTGGCTGGGCGACCGGATCCGCGAAGGGAATGTGGGGGCCAGCGGGCCGCTGGCCGTGCTGTACCGCGTGGACGGCACGACGGACCTGCGGGAGGAGAGCCTCGCGCACTGGTCCGGGTACCGCGGGTCGAGCCCGGTCCGGATCGGCAACGACGCGGCCGGGCAGCTGCAGCTGGACATCTACGGCGAAGCGCTCGACAGCGTCTTCGCCGCCGACCGCGCCGGGTTCGAGCTCCCCCACCAGGGCTGGACCGCGTTGTGCGCCGCTCTCGACTGGCTCGCCGAACACTGGGACCATCCCGAAGAAGGCATCTGGGAGACCCGCGGCGGCCGCAAGCGCTTCACCTACGGCCGCCTGATGAGCTGGGTCGCGTTCGACCGCGGCATCCGGCTGGCCGGCACGCACGGCAGGCCGGCCCCGGTCGAGGACTGGACCTGGCAGCGCGACAGCATCCACGGCCAGCTCCTCGCCCGCGGCTGGCACCGGACGCGCAACGCCTTCGTCCAGCACGACACGGGCGACGAGCTGGACGCGTCCCTGCTCCGCATGCCCCGCACCGGGTTCCTGCCGGCCAAGGACCCGCTGTGGCTTTCGACCCTCGACGCGATCCGGGACGGACTGGTGACCGACAGCCTGGTCTACCGGTACGACCCGGCCGCGTCCCCGGACGGGCTCGTCGGTTCGGAAGGCACGTTTTCGTTGTGCAGCTTCGCCTACGTCGACGCGCTGGCCCGTGCGGGCCGGCTGGAGGAGGCTCGGACGGCGTTCGAGAAGATGCTGACCTACGCCAACCACGTCGGCCTGTACGCCGAGGAGATCGCGCCGACCGGCGAGCAGCTCGGGAACTTCCCGCAGGCGTTCACGCACCTGGCCCTCATCGACGCGGCGGTCACGCTGGACGCCGCACTGGGCTGAGCCCGGCAGCGTCCACAATAGACAACATCGGCATTGGTACGGACCACCGGGAGCAGTGGTCCAGGCAACGAAAGGGCAGCATCGGGGGCCGCGAGTACCCGAGGAGGCCCGCCGGATATTGACCCCGCCGGAACGCGAACCTACCGTCCGGTCACCGTTTCCGGCGGGAGGCGGGCCGACCCGCCCGCGCACTCCGCCCGTTCCGAGGAGGTGCCATGCTGTCGAGGCGTACCTTCGTCACCGCGGGCCTGGTGGCCGCGGCGAGCGCGCCGATGTGGTCCGCCGTCACCGCGCCGCGGGCGCGGGCGGCCGCGGCCCTGCCGTTGACGCTGAAGAACAATTCGGGCAGCGGCACCGTCTACGCCTACATCAGCGGCTCCGACACGTCGGGCCGGCCCGGGTTCGTCACCGCCGACGGCCGGTTCCAGGCGCTGCCCAACCCGTCGTCGCCGGTGACGCCGATCCCGGACTACGCGATCCCGCTCGGCGCCTCGGGCTCCCAGCGCACGGTGACGCTGACCGACTACCTCATCGGCGGCCGGGTCTGGTTCTCGGTGGACAAGAAGATCCAGTTCTTCGTCAACCCCGGGCCCGGCCTGGTGCAGCCCGGCTTCACCAGCTCGGACCCGAACTGGCAGACGAACTGGACGTTCTGCGAGTTCACCTACAACAGCGCCAACCTCTACGCGAACATCAGCTACGTCGACATGGTGGCGCTGCCGGTGTCGATGGCCACCACGGGCGCGGCGGGCTCGCAGTCGGTCAGCCCGCTGCCGGACGGTGCCCTCGGGAGCATCGCGGACGGGCTGCGCGCGCAGCACAACGCCGACGGTGCCCCGTGGGACCGGCTCGTCGTCACCGACGCCGGCGGCAAGGTGGTGCGGGTGCTCGCGCCCGGCCACTCCCCCGTCGACTTCGGCGGCTACTGGACGAACTACCTCAACGCCGTCTGGGACCACTACCGCTCGACCCCGCTGACGATCAACGGGCAGGGCGCGATCGGCGCCTACACCGGCACGGTCAGCGGGGACGCGATCGTGTTCGCCGGCCTGAACACCAACGGCGTGCCGTTCACCAAGCCGAGCGCGGCGGACATCTTCGGCTGCGCGAGCGGGCCGCTGTACAACTCCGGCGGCGACGCGCGCGGTGCGGTCGCCGCGCGGCTGGCCGCCGCGCTGAACCGCAGCAGCCTGCTGGTGGCCGGCGGCAACAACCAGCCCGACGGCGTCGCGCCTTCGCAGTACTACAAGGACACCACCACCAACCACTACGCCCGCCTGGTGCACCAGTACGCGTCGATCGGCTACGCCTTCCCGTACGACGACGTGGGCCCGACCGGCGCCCAGCCCGTCGACGGCCACCTCCAGGACCCGGCCCCGACGTCCTGGACGGTCTCGCTGGGCCCGGGCGCGGGCGGCGGCACGCCCCCGCCCGGTTCCGGCGGCACGAGCGCCTACTCGACGATCCAGGCGGAGGCCTACAACGCCCAGAGCGGCACGCAGAACGAGTCGTGCGGCGACGCGGGCGGCGGGGTGGACGTCGGCTGGATCGCGGACGGCGACTGGCTGAAGTACGCCCGCGTCGACTTCGGGGCGAGCTCGCCGAGCCAGTTCGTCGCCCGCCTCGCCTCGGGCGCGGCCGCCGGCGTGAGCGGCGCGATCAAGGCGCGCCTGGACAGCGTGTCGGGCCCGGTCATCGCCGAGATCGACTTCGCGAACAACGGCGGCTGGCAGCAGTGGCAGACGGTCCCGGCCAACATCGTCGCCCCGGCCACCGGCGTGCACGACCTCTACCTGACGTTCTCGGGGAGCTCGTCGGACTTCGTCAACGTCAACTGGTTCACCTTCACCCGCTAGCCGGGCGGGCCGGTCCCCAACACCCCAATGTGGCGTTGGGTGCGCTCAACGCACCCAATGTGGCGTTCGGTGCGTTGGACGCAACCAACGCCACATTGGGGCGCTCGTGCGACGCCGGCCGGGCGGGCCGCGAGCCCCGCGGGCGGGACACGGGCATGATGGCGGCCATGCCGCACCGCGTCCTGCTCGCCGACGACGACCGCGCCATCCGGGAGTCGCTGGTCAGAGCCCTCGATCTCGAGGGCTACCGCG
>NZ_JBFACT010000025.1:0-116660 GCF_040640995.1 Amycolatopsis sp. NPDC021455
ACCGCTTGCCCCCCGGGGGCGGGGGTGCGGTGCGTTGGACGCACCGAACGCCACATTGGGTGCGTCCAACGCAACCAACGCCACATTGGGGCGCTTTGGCGCGGTAGGCTCGGCCTCGAGCGGGTGCGGCGTCGGAACGCCCGCTCGGTGATCGTCCGTGGCGCACTCTTCGAGGAGTCGCCGTGATCACATTCGCCGGGATGAGCCTGCCGGTCACCAGTCTCGACCGCTCGGTCCCCTTCTACACCTCGCTCGGGTTCACCACCGAGGTCCGCACGGACCGGTTCGCACTGCTGCGCCTGGGCGAGAGCACCCTGGGTCTGCTGGAGCTGGGCGCGGTCGTGGCCCAGGAGGACGCGCGCGTGCGGCGGCTGCGCACCTTCGTGCAGGTCGAGCTGCTTGCCGACGACATCGACCAGCTGTACGCCGAGTTCGTGGCCCGTGGGGTCGCCGTGCACAGCCCGCCGCGTGACCGCGGGTTCGAGCGGCAGCTGCAGCTGCGGGACCCGGATGGGTTCACCGTCGAGTTCGCCGACCACAGCCCTCGC
Source organism: Amycolatopsis sp. NPDC021455 (assembly GCF_040640995.1). Classification (NCBI taxonomy): domain Bacteria; kingdom Bacillati; phylum Actinomycetota; class Actinomycetes; order Pseudonocardiales; family Pseudonocardiaceae; genus Amycolatopsis; species Amycolatopsis sp. NPDC021455. The sequence continues at coordinate 549 of NZ_JBFACT010000025.1, forward strand.
TGAACGACAAGAGCCCCGCACCTCACCCGAGGTGCGGGGCTCTTGCGATGCCCGAAGATCAGCGGGGCGCGGGGCCCGCCTGGTCGGACAGCATGCGCAGCGCGTTCACCAGGCCGTTGACCAGTCCGCGGACCAGGTCGCCCTCCTTGAACGACGCCACCATGCTGGCCACCGCCAGCTTGGCGCCGCGGTCGGGGAGGCGCACGTGCGCCGTCTTCCCCGTGACGATCTCGATCTTGCGCTCACCCGGGGAGACCGCGATCAGGACCGCGTTCGCCGGGGCGGCCGTCGTCGAGTGCAGCTTCTCCGCCGTCGACCGGCTGTCCTCGCCCAGCTCGCCGAGGTACAGGCTGAAGTCCAGGCCGGTCTCGCGGCTCGCGAACGTCAGCGCCTCGTCGAGGCGGGCCAGCTGCCGGGTGTTGAACGGCCCGGCCGGCGCCGCCGGCTCGTACATCTTCGCGGCCGACAGGCGGCCGCTGTTCGTGATGGCCTCGCCGTAGCCCAGCTCGGACTCGTCGACGCGCTTCGTCAGCTCACCAGTTGCCACGAGCGCCTCCCGCCGCGGTCGGGGCGCCCTCGGGCGCGTTGTTCTCAGCGCCGGCGTGCCGGTGCCCCTCGCCGACCCCTTCGGGGTTGGCGCTCCACCACATGGCCGGGTACTCCCAGGCCTGGCCGGACCGGTACCGCGGGGCGCCGCCGGACCTGCGCCGGAGCGTCAGGAGCCCGGCGAGACCGTAGATGGCCAGCGGGATCACGGCGAAGACCACGATCGTCTCGACAAGGTTCACGGCGCTGAGCGTATCGGATGACCTCCACGGCCACCGCGTGTGCCGCACTCGACCGTTCGTCGTAAGCCAAGTGCCGTCCGCCGCTTGGCTTGCGGGCACTGGAACGTTGGGGCGAAGACCGTCGGGCCGAAAGGTTGCAACTCAACGTACAGGCGGCCGCACCCGCCGCTGTCGTCTTGTCGGCGCCTTGAAATCCTCGTAGCTTTTTCACCTATACGGGCCTTGCGCCCCGCTCCTCAGCCCCAGCAGGTAACGCATCGGTCCCAGGAGGCCTTGCCATGAACAGCGTCCAGACCCCCGCACAGGCGATCACCGAGACCCTTTCGTCACCCAGCGACATCGAATTCGTGCCCGGAACGCGTGTGACGGCGGGCACAAGGGTTACCCGCGGTACACGCGTCACTCGCGGTACACGGGTCACGGCAGGCACGCGAGTCACGGCGGGCACCCGGGTGACGGCGGGGACGCGCGTCACGCGGGGTACGCGAGTCACCCGGGGAACGCGGGTCACGATGGGCACGCGGGTGACGGCCGGGACGCGGGTCACCTGCGGCACCCGCGTCACGCGAGGCACTCGTGTCACCCGCGGCACGCGAGTCACCATGGGCACCCGCGTCACCTGCCAGAGCGACTACACGCTCGCCGCCTGACCTCGCCCTCCCAGGGCCGCGCGCACTACCTGAGAACATCGCGCAAGCACCCGGCTCGCCCCGGCCGCCGCAAGGCAGCCGGGGCGCCGGCTTGTCCAGGGGGCTCCACCCCCGAAAGAAACTAGGCGGCGGAGCCGAGATACGGCCGCCAGAGCGGATCGGCCTCCTTGGAGTGCGCGAGCAGCCGCCAGTGCGGGCCGTGCGGGGCCCGCGGGACGACGCGCAGCCGCCAGCCGATCTCCGAGAGCAGCCGGTCCGCCTTGCGGTGGTTGCACTTGGCGCAGCAGGCGACGCAGTTCGTCCAGCTGTGGGGGCCGCCCCGGCTGCGCGGGACGACGTGGTCGATCGTCTCGGCCCGCCCTCCGCAGTAGGCGCAGCGGTACCGGTCGCGGTGCATGAGCCCGGCGCGCGTGAGCGGCACCTTGGCCCGGTAGGGTACCCGCACGTACGTGCTGAGGCGGATCACCGAAGGCACCGGCAGCGAAACCTTCGCCGAATGCAACTCGGTCCCGCCGGGGTCACCGTGCACCACTTCGGCCTTGCCGCACATCACGAGCACGACAGCGCGCCGCAGCGGCAGCGCGGTCAGCGGCTCGAAAGTGGCGTTGAGCAGGAGCACCCGGCGCCGGCCCCAGGCCGGGGCGGCCGGATCCCGGCCTCTACTACGCTGTCCGGGCGGGCGGGTCACTCCCCCTGGGCGGGTCCCCGGCCCGGCCGGGACGGTTCCGCCGGATGCGGAACCCCCCGGATAGGCACGCAGAACCACCTCTGGCGTCTCGTCGGCCATGGCTTGGCCGGAGACGCCGCGGGGGCTGGGTTGTCGGTCTGGCACTCGACCACCTCCAGGGGCGTAGGCATAGTCGACCACAGAACAGCCCCCCAGCGCACGTGTGTTACAAGACGTGTCACATCCGCGCGACCCAACATCCACTCGAAGTTGGGCTGGCCGACCTGATCGGAAGGATGATCGAACCCCTGTGCTCCCCCTGCTCACCACCGCCAAGACGCCGTGCACCGACGACGCCAGCACGTTCTGTTACCAGGTGTACAAGGTGACGAACAACGAGTGGCTGGCGGGCTCGGCGAACTGGCTGCTGACCAAGCCGCTGAAGATCCTGATGATCGTCGTGATCGCGTTCGCCGTGCGGTTGCTGGTGAGACGGCTGATCAACCGCGTCACGACGTTCCCGAAGACGGGTGGCAAGCTCCCCGCGCTGCTGCGCCCCCTGCGCGAGCGCGCCCCCGAGGTGCTCGGCTCGGCCGTCTTCGAACGGCGCCGCCAGCGCGCGCAGACCATCGGCTCGGTCCTGAAGTCGGTGGCGACCTTCCTCATCTACGGCCTCGCGTGCATCCTCGTCCTCGGTGAGCTGGGCATCGAGCTGGGCCCGATCATCGCGTCGGCGGGCATCATCGGCGTCGCGATCGGGTTCGGCGCGCAGAACCTCGTCAAGGACTTCCTGTCCGGCATCTTCATGATGGTCGAGGACCAGTACGGCGTGGGCGACGTCGTCGACGTCGGCTCGGCGACCGGCACCGTCGAGGCCGTCGGCCTGCGGATCACGACGCTGCGCGACCTCAAGGGCACGGTCTGGTACGTCCGCAACGGCGAGATCCTCCGGGTCGGCAACTCGAGCCAGGGCTTCGCGGTCGCGGTGGTCGACGTCCCGCTCGGCTACACGGCCGACGTCGAACGCGCGACGACGGTCCTCGGCGAGGCGGCCGCGGCTGCCACGGAAAGCGAGGCGCTGAAGGACAACGTCCTGGAGCCGCCCGAGATGCTGGGTGTGGAAAGCGTCACCCCGGAAGGCCTGGAGCTGCGCCTGACCGTGAAGGTGCGGCCGGGCAAGCAGTGGGCGGTCCAGCGGGCCCTGCGCGCCCAGCTGCTGGCGGCGCTGGAGGAGGCGGGCTTCGACCCGCCGCTCGGCAGGCTGTTCCCGAGCTCGGCCCCGGTGGTCGAGAAGTAACGCCAGGCGCCGCCGTTACGCTGGGAAGCGGGTTCGCGACGGTCCGGCAAGGACCGGACCGGGCATCGGGAACCCGCACCCCCAGGGCAAAATGGAAGGCGTGGCTGCAGTGAGCGAACCGGCGAACCTCTACGAAGCGATCGGCGGCGAACCGACGTTCCGCCGGATCGTCGGGCGGTTCTACGAAGAGGTCGCCCGCGACGAGATCCTCCGCCCGCTCTACCCGGAGGAAGACCTCGGCCCGGCCGAAGAGCGCTTCCGGCTGTTCCTCATGCAGTACTGGGGCGGCCCGCACACCTACTCCGACCGGCGCGGCCACCCGCGGCTGCGGATGCGGCACGCGCCGTTCAAGATCGGCCCGATCGAGCGGGACGCCTGGCTGCGCTGCATCCGGATCGCCGTCGACGAAGAGAACCTCGAAGAGCCGTACCGGCAGCAGCTGTGGGCGTACCTGGAGATGGCCGCGCACAGCATGATGAACAGCTTCGTCTGATGGGCGGGGCCTGGTGGCGCGATGCCGTCTTCTACCAGGTCTACGTACGCTCGTTCGCCGACTCGGACGGCGACGGCGTCGGAGACCTGGAAGGCATCCACTCCCGGCTCGGTTACCTGGAGCTGCTGGGCGTCGACGCGCTGTGGCTGACGCCGTTCTACCGCTCCCCCATGGCCGACCACGGCTACGACATCGCCGACCCGCGCGACGTCGATCCGATGTTCGGCACCCTCGGCGATTTCGACGTGCTGCTCACCGAAGCGCACAAGCGCGGCATCAAGGTCACCGTCGACGTGGTGCCGAACCACACCAGCAACCAGCACGCCTGGTTCAAGTCGGCGATGGCCGCCGCGCCGGGCAGCCCGGAACGTGACCGCTACATCTTCCGCGACGGCGTCGGGCCGAAGGGCGAGGACCCGCCGAACAACTGGGTCAGCGCGTTCGGCGGGCCGGCCTGGACGCGCGTGCCGGACGGGCAGTGGTACCTGCACCTGTTCGCGCCGCAGCAGCCGGACCTCAACTGGACCAACCCGGAGGTCGCCGCCGATCTGGAGCGGACGCTGCGGTTCTGGCTCGAGCGCGGTGTCGACGGCTTCCGCATCGACGTCGCGCACGGCATGGCGAAGCCGCCCGGCCTGCCGGACATGGATCCGCGCGCGGACCCGCTGGGGCCGAGCCTCTACTACGACCCGCGCTGGGACCACGACGGCGTCCACGAGATCCACCAGATGATCCGCAAGGTGCTCGACGAGTTCCCGGACGCGATGGCGGTCGGCGAGATCTGGGTGACCGACGAGGAACGGCTGTCGCGCTACCTGCGGCCCGACGAGCTGCACCTGGCGTTCAACTTCCGCCTGGTGCTGACCCACTTCGACGCCGACGCGATGCGCACGGCCATCGAGCGGTCCCTGACTGTGCCGGCCCGGGTGGGCGCGCCGGCGACGTGGACGCTGGGCAACCACGACGTCTGGCGGCAGGTCAGCCGGTACGGGGGCGGTGCTTCCGGGGTGCGCCGCGCGCGGGCGATGGCGCTCGTGGAGCTGGCGCTGCCGGGCGCGGTGTACCTGTACAACGGCGAGGAACTGGGCCTGGCCAACGTCGAGCTGGCACCCGCGGACATGGCCGACCCGCGCGCGAAGACGAGCGGCGCGGAGTTCGGGCGGGACGTTTCGCGGGTCCCGTTGCCGTGGGAGGGCGACCTGCCGCCGTTCGGGTTTTCGCGGAACCCGCGCACTTGGCTGCCGATGCCGCCGGAGTGGACCGGGCTGACGGTCGAGAAGCAGATCGAGGACCCGGAATCGACGCTCTCGCTGTACCGGCAGGCCATCGAGCTGCGGAAGACGCATCCGGCGTTCGACGGCGACGAACTGGAGTGGTACGGCGCGCCGGCGGGGTGTTTCGCCTTCCGGCGGCGTGGGGGCGGCCTGGTGTGCGCTCTCAACACGTCGGCTTCGCCCATCGCGCTGCCGCCGGGTGAGGTGCTCTTGTCCAGCAGCCCGCTGGTGGAGGGCAAGCTGCCGGCGGATTCGGCCGCCTGGCTGACTCAGTAGGGCACCCACCGGCCGGGTTTGACGACTTCGGACGCCTCGGGCACGGGGCGGTGCGCGAGCTGGTTGACCCGCTGGTGCGAGAGCCCGAGCAGGTCGGCGATCGCGCGCTGGGAGATCCGGGCGTTCAACGTGGCGACGAGCCGGGCACGCACCCCCTCACGCCACCCGGCCACCTCTTCGGCGATCCGGTGCGCTTCCTGGTATTCCTGCACCAGGCCGGTCACGTCGTCGCCACCGAACCGGTAACGCCACCGCACGTAGAACTGCGCGGGGTCGACGCCGGTGACACCGTGCAGGACCGCTCGCATCCCGGCATCGACTTCGGCGAAATGCTCGAACTCCCGGTTGACGACGGTCCCGGGTTCGAGGCCATCGGTGACCGTCGCGGTCCATCGGTTGGCTTCCCGGGCCACGACGACAGTGAACGTGGGGAAGTGCATCGCCCTTGTCTAGTCGACTAGACAGAGCCCTGTCAACGGCACTGGACGGGTTCAGCCGGACTGGTTGCCGGAACCGTCGTCGAAGGCGCCGCTCGCCAGCCACGCCACCAGCGCCGCGGCCTGGAGGTAGGGCGCCGCCTGGGCGGCCGCCCGGCCCGCCGCACGCGTGCGGCCCCACCTCTCAGGTCTTTCGGCGCGCTCCGGCGCCCGCTCGCCCGGCGGACGGTCTCGCCGCCACGGCGTCTCCTCGGCACGCACGGCGTCGAGGAAGTCCGCGGTCGGGTCTTCGTCCGGGGTCATCACTCCAGCGTGCCACCGCTTCCGGGAAAACGGTGGCCGCCGTAAGCACTTCGTCAGAACAGCAGCGGCAACAGCGCGTGGCGGCGCCGCACGATCGCGCCATACCGCGCGTCCAGGCGCAGCCACGAATCCGTCGCCGTCACGCGGACCACGTCGCCCTCGACGTCCGAGTCCACGAAACCCATGCCGGACATCGCGAACAGGCAGCGCATCTGGACCTTGACCTCGACCGAGCCGCCCGTCACCGTCAGCACCGCCTGGTCCATCAGCGACGCCGGTGGCGTGCCGTGCGGCCCCACGTTGTCCCTGGCCAGCGTCACGCCGCGGTCCGCCAGCTCGGACACCACCCGCGCCGGGAGCTCGTCGACCAGCGGCCAGCGGCCCGGCGGCGGCAGTTCGCCGTGCCAGAGCAGATCGCGGGCCGGCCCCGGGTCCATCCGGGGCCCGCCCGCCACGGTCAGCGCCGCCAGCAGCTCGTTGCCCGACACCGTGACGTCGCCGGGGGTGACGTCACCGGCCACCGCGCGCGTCGCGAGACACTCGAACGGCGTCGCCGTCCAGGCCTCGACCACGCCGTCGCCGCGCTGCCGCAGCCGGACGGCCGTCTGGCCGTCCAGCCGGACCGCGCGGGCGACGAACGCCCCGAGGGTCTCCCGGTCGGCCGCGTCCGGCACGAACAACTCAGGCATCCGCGAACCCCTGCTTCAGAAACTCCGACTCCGCCGGGGTGAGCCTACGCGGCCGCAACGCGGCCGTGTCGTACGGCGCCAGCACCGTCTCCGCCGTCACCGCCACCGGGTCGTCCGCGGACGGGCCGCGGTGGACCCGGTAGGCCAGCGTGAAGCTCGCGGCGCGCAGCTCCGTCAGGTCGATGCCGACGCGCAGCTGCTGCCCGGACACCACGATCGGCGCCTTGTAGGCCACTTCCAGCCGGACCACGACGATGCCTTTCGGCAGCTGGTCCAGCCCGGCCTCGACGGCCCCCTTGAACAACAGAGGGATGCGTGCCTCTTCGAGCAGCGTCACCATCTTCGCGTGGTTGATGTGGCCGTAGACGTCCATGTCCGTCCACCGTGGACGGACCAGCGAAACGTAGGTCACCGCACCGTGCTCCGGATCTGGCGGGCCGCCACCGAAAGCGTCGCCAGGTCGAGCCGGCCGGACTTGGTGATCTCGTCGAGCGCGACGCGCGCCCGCTGCAGCCGGGAGGCGTTCGTCTTCTCCCACTGGGCGATCTTGGCGTCGCCGGACGAGCCGGGATCGCTGTGCCGCAACGCGTCCAGCGTGATCGCGCGCAGCGAGCCGTAGACGTCGTCGCGCAGCGAAAGCCGGGCGAGCGCGTGCCAGCGGTTGCCGCGTTCGAGCTTGCTGATCTCGGTGAGCATCGAGTCGATGTCCAGGTGCTCCGAGAGCGCGTAGTACAGCTCCGCCGTCTCGGCCGGGCTGTGCACGGCGTCCACGCCGATCTGCTGCTCGGCGAGCTCGGCCACCTCGGTGACGTCGAGCAGGCCGTAGGTGTGCAGCAGCAGCGAGACCCGGCGCGCCAGGCTTGCCGGCACCCCGGCTTCGATCAGCTCCTCCGAGTGCGCCTGCACCGACTCGGCCTCGTGGCCGCGCAGCAGGTCGCCGATCTTCGGCACCAGGTCGTTCAGCACCTGGCCGAAGCGCTTGATCTCCGACAGCGGGGCGAGGGGCTGCGGCCGGTTGGTGAGGAACCAGCGCGCGGCCCGGTCGAGCAGCCGCCGCGTCTCCAGCACCATGGTGTCGGCGACCTCGGTGGACACGACGTTGTCCAGCGCGTCGATCTCCTTCCACAGCGCGGGGAGGTCGAACACCCGCGTCACCACGGCGTACGCGCGCACGGCGTCGGTCGCCGTCGCGTTCATCTCCTCCATCAGCCGGTAGACGAACGAGATGCCGCCGCCGTCGACCACCTCGTTGGCGATCAGCGTGGTGATGATCTGCCGCCGCAGCGGGTGTTCGCCGATCGCGGAGCCGAACCGCTCGCGCAGCGGCTTCGGGAAGTACTCGGGCAGCCGCGCGGCGAAGACCTTCGAATCGGGCAGGTCGCTGGCCAGCAGCTCGTCCTTCAGCTCCAGCTTGACGTGTGCGAGCAGCGTCGCCAGCTCCGGCGAGGTGAGGCCCTTGCCCGCCTTCTCCAGCTCGCGGAACTCCGAGTTGCTGGGCAGCGCTTCGAGCTTGCGGTCGAAGGCGCCCGCGGACACCAGCGCCTGCACCTGCCGCGCGTGCACCGAGACCATCGGCGCGGCGTGCGCCCGGCTGACGCCGAGGACGGCGTTCTGCCGGTAGTTGTCCTTGAGCACCAGCGCGCCGACCTCGTCGGTCATCTCTTCCAGCAGCTCGTTGCGCTGCTCGCGCTCCAGCTTGCCGGTCTGGACCAGGTGGTCGAGCAGGATCTTGATGTTGACCTCGTGGTCGGAGCAGTCGACGCCGGCGGAGTTGTCGAGGGCGTCGGTGTTGATCTTGCCGCCGTTGCGGGCGAACTCGATCCGGCCCAGCTGGGTCAGGCCGAGGTTGCCGCCCTCGCCGAAGACCTTGACGCGCAGCTGCTTGCCGTCGACGCGGATGGCGTCGTTGGCCTTGTCGCCCGCCGCGGCGTGGCTTTCGGTCTCCGCCTTGACGTAGGTGCCGATGCCGCCGTTCCACAGCAGCTCGACCGGGGCCAGCAGGATGGCCTGGATGAGGTCCATCGGCGCCAGCGCGGTGACGTTCTCGTCGAGGCCGAGAGCTTCGCGGACCTGCGGGCTGATCGGGACCGACTTCGCCGTGCGCGGGTAGATCCCGCCGCCTTCGCTGATCAGCGACCGGTCGTAGTCGTCCCACGACGAACGCGGCAGGTCGAACAGCCGGCGCCGCTCCGCGTACGACGTCGCCGCGTCCGGGTTCGGGTCGAGGAAGACGTGCATGTGGTTGAAGGCGGCGACCAGGCGGATGTGCTCGGACAGCAGCATGCCGTTGCCGAAGACGTCGCCCATCATGTCGCCGATGCCGACCACGGTGAAGTCCTCGGTCTGGGTGTCCTTGCCCAGCTCGCGGAAGTGCCGCTTGACGCTCTCCCAGGCACCCTTCGCCGTGATGCCCATGGCCTTGTGGTCGTAGCCGACCGAGCCGCCGGAGGCGAACGCGTCCCCGAGCCAGAAGCCGTACTGCGCCGAGACCTCGTTGGCGATGTCGGAGAACTTCGCGGTGCCCTTGTCGGCGGCGACGACCAGGTAGGAGTCGTCGCCGTCGTGCCGGACCACGCCGGGTGCGGGGACGGTCTTGCCCTCGATCCGGTTGTCGGTCAGGTCGAGCAGGCCGGAGATGAACATGCGGTAGCAGGCGATGCCCTCGTTGAGCTGGGCGTCGCGGTCGATGCTCGCGTCGCCGCTCGGGGCGGGCGGGCGCTTGACGACGAAGCCGCCCTTCGCGCCGACCGGCACGATCACCGCGTTCTTCACCGCCTGCGCCTTGACCAAGCCGAGGATTTCGGTGCGGAAGTCCTCGCGGCGGTCCGACCAGCGCAGGCCACCGCGCGCGACCTCGCCGAAGCGCAGGTGCACGCCTTCGACGCGCGGGGAGTACACGAAGATCTCGAACTTCGGCCGCGGCTCGGGCAGGTCGGGCACGCTGCCCGGGTCGAGCTTGATCGCCAGGTACGGCCGCGGCTTCCCGTCGGCGTCCGTCACGTGGTAGTTCGTGCGCAGCGTGGCCCGGATGACGGCCATCAGGCGGCGCAGGATGCGGTCCTCGTCGAGGCTGGTGACCTCGTCGATCATCGCGCTCAGCTCGCTCGTCAGCGCCTCGGTCGCGGACTCGCGGTCGGCGTCGGAGAGCTGCGGGTCGAACCGGGCTTCGAACAGCCGCAGGAGCTTGGTGGCGACCTGGGTGTGGTGCAGCAGCGTGTTCTGGATGTAGTCCTGGGAGAACGCGCTGCCGGCCTGGCGCAGGTACCGCGAGTACGCGCGCAGCACGGCGGCCTGCCGCCAGGTGAGGCCGGCCCGCAGGACGAGCCCGTTGAGGCCGTCGACCTCGGCGTCGCCCCGCCAGGCGGCTTCGAAGGCGTCCTGGAACCGGCCGCGCAGCTCGGCGACGGCGTGGTCGTCCGACTCGTCGAGCATCTTCTGGTCGACCCGCAGGCCGAAGTCGTAGATCCAGCAGGCACCGCCGTCTTCGCGGTGCAGCTCGTACGGCCGCTCGTCGACGACCTCGACGCCCATCGCCTGCAGCACGGGGAGCACCTTCGACAGGGTCACGCCCTCGCCGCGCAGGTAGAGCTTGAAGCGCCGCTCCGACGGCCCGGCGTCGGCGGGCTGGTAGAACGACAGGGCCAGGTCGCCTTCGTCGACCAGCGAGTCGAGCGAGCGGAGGTCGGCCAGCGCCTCTTCGGCGGTGAAGTCCTCCTTGTAGCCCTCGGGGAACACGCCCGCGTAGCGCTGGCCCTGCTCGGTGGCCGACTCCTCGCCGACGATCCCGACCGCGACGCCGCCGTCGGCGCGCTCCCGGCGTTCGTCGAGGACCGCCTCGACCATCCGGTCGTCCCAGGTGCGGACGGCGTCGTTCAGCCGGTCCTGGATCTTGAGGGTGTCCGGCTCCAGCCGGCGCGCCGGGTCGGTGTGGACGACGAAGTGCACCTGCGCCAGCACGGTCTCGCCGATCCGCGCGCTGTACTCGAGCTGGGTGCCTTCGAGCTCTTCCAGCAGGACTTCCTGCATGGCCAGCCGCGAACGCGTCGTGTAGCGGTCGCGCGGGAGGTAGACGAGGCAGGAGTAGAAGCGGCCGTACGGGTCGCGGCGCAGGAACAGCCGCAGCCGGCGGCGGTCGGCGAGCGTGATCGCGCCGGTCGTCGTCGAGTACAGCGAGTCGGTGTCGGCCGAGAACAGGTCGGCGCGCGGCCAGTTCTGCAGGATCTCGAGCATCCGCTGGCCGGAAAAGGACTCGATCGGGAAGCCGGCGCGGTGGATGACCTCGCGGACCCGCTTGCACACCACCGGGATGTCGAGGACGTTCTCGTGCAGCGCGGTGGTGGTGAACATGCCGAGGAAGCGGTGCTCGCCGGTGACGTTGCCGTCGGCGTCGAACGTCTTCACGCCGACGTAGTACGGGTAGACCGGCCGGTGCACGGTCGAGGGCGCGCTCGCCTGGGTCAGCACCAGCAGCGTCGGCGCCAGCGCGGTGGCGGCGGTGTCCGGGCCCGCGGTCAGGCCGCGGGCGGCGAGGCTGTCCTGGCGCAGCACGCCCAGGCCGGACGCCAGGACCGCGCGCAGGGCGGGCTCGTCGGAATCCGGGTGCGGGTTGTCGACCAGCTCGTAGCGCCGGTAGCCGAGGAACGTGAAGTGACCGTCGGCCAGCCAGCGCAGCAGCCGCGCGCCTTCGGCGACCTCGGCCTGGGGCAGCTTCGGCGGGTCCGTCTCCAGCTCGCTCGCCAGCTGGCAGGCGGTCTGGGCCATCTTGTCGGCGTCCTCGACGACCTCGCGGACGTCGCCCAGCACGCTGGAGAGCCGGTTGTCGAGCTCCCGGGCGCGGTTGCGGTCGGTGACGAAGTCGATCTCGACGTACATCCACGACTCGGCGGCCGCGCCGGTCGGCGGCTCGGCCGGGTCCGCTTCGGGGTGGACCTCGAGCAGCTCGCCGGTGAGGTCGCGGCTGACCACCACGATCGGGTGAACAATCCGCTGCACCTGCACGCCGTCGCGGGCGAACTCCGCGGCGATCGAGTCGACCAGGTACGGCATGTCGTCGGTGACCACCTGCACGACGGTGGCTTCGCGGGCCCAGCCGTCCTCGGCGACGGTGGGGTTCAGCAGCCGCACGGCCGGGCGGCCGGGCATCCGGTGCTTGGCCAGCTGCAGGTGCGAGCGGACGGCGCCGACGAGGTTGACGGGCTCGTCGCCGACGATCTCCTCCGGCGGGATGTGCCGGTAGTAGAGCCGGATGAGCTCACCGATCTCCGGCGCCAGGCCGGCGGCGGAGTCGATCAGGTCGTCCCTGATCTGCTCCGGGCTGGCCGGGGAGCGCGGGGTGCCGAATTCGGGTTCGGTATCGGCTCCGGTTCCGGGTGGGGACGAGACTCCGGTCGAGCTCATTTGAGGCAACTCTCCAGTTTGCGTGAGGTGGCACCGCGCCGGTTCGGCGTTGAACCGGACCACCCCACACTAATGCGCGGCACCGACATTCCCCACGACCCCCGGAGGTTCTCCGAGGCGCGGAAACCCTTTCGGGACAGCGGATTTCCGTGATCGGTCAAGCTACTGACGGGTTTCGTTCCGCGGGGGCGCGCGGCGCTGACCAGCCGTCCCCGGCGGGCGTTACGCGGGGGCGGGCCAACGTGATCGGTTCAGCTAACCAGGCCGGCGGAGGGCCGCGGGCCGTTCGGCGAACGCTGTCGGCCGGTCGGCGACGCCGGAGTGCGACCGATCCCACTTCCGCGGCTGTGCGGTGAGTCGGCGACGAAACGCGTTGTCTCACCGACCGGACACTGCTGGAAGTGAACCTGCCGGTGACCTCCGCGCTGGCCGAGTGCCGCGAATGACTCATTCGGGACGTGCGAGGCCGCGAATGAGTCATTCGCGGCATCGGCGGCAGTGCGCTCGTCCGGGTCGGGCGGACCCGGGTCAGTCGGCTGAGCCTCGGCGGCGGGAGTCCGGGACCTCGGCGCCGTGGCCGTTGCGACCGTGGCCGTTGCGGCGGCCGGAGTCCTGGGACCCGAGCTGCTTGACCAGCGCGGCCGCGCTGGCCGTGCCCGCCTGGTGCTCGGCGAGGGCGCGGGCGAGCAGGTCGGCGAGGCCCGCGTCCGGCGGCGGCTCGTCCTCGGAGATCGCTCGCGCGTAGCTCTCCGGGAACGGTGCCGTAGCCGGTGTCCAGTGGCCGAAGTCCTCCATCGGCTCCAGCGTCGGCGGCATGCGCAGCCGGGGCAGCCACGGCTCGGCTTCGTCGCGGTAGTCCGGCACCGACGGCGGTTCGTCCTCCGGCCGCGGCGGCGGGGCGAGCTCCGGCTCGGGCCGGGCCGGTTCCTCGGCGCGGGGCCGTTCGGCGTCCTCCGCCCGGCGCCGGCCCCCGCCCGCTCCGCCCGAGGCGGAGATGCCCAGGCGGTCCAGCACCGACCGGGCGGCCTCCGAGCCATGCTCGGCGTCGTGCCGGGTCGAGGGCTGCGGCTCGCGGCGACGTCGCTCTTCCGCGTCCCACGGCTCGCGCTCGGCGGCGGGCTCGGGCGCGAGCGGCAACGCCGGCGTGACGCGGGTGGGCGCCGACTCGCGCTCGGCGGCCGTCTCCCGCAGCCGCGCTTCGGCGAGCGCCGCCCAGGAGAACTTGGTCTTGCCGATCTCGGGGGCCGGCGCGGGCGCCGGCTCGGGGCGGCGCTCCGGCGGGCGTGCCTCGGCCGCGTCAGGACGGCGTTCGGGCGGCCGCACCACGGGCTCGGGCTCCCGGCTGCGCTTCCCCACGGGCCGCACCTCGGGTTCCGGCTTGGGGGCCGAACGCTCTTCGACGGGCTGCCGGGCCTGAGGTGGCTCCGGACGGCGCTCCGCGGCGACCGGCTCGGGACGTACGCGGGGCTCCGGGGGCCGCACCTTCGGTGGCGCGGGTTCGTCCCGCACCGCGGGCATCAGCGTCGTCTCGGCCGCGTCGGCCGTCACGCGCGGCCGTTCGAACGACCACGCGGGCGCCGGCTGCGGCCGCGACGGCGGCTCCTCGCGGCCGAACGACCAGGCCGGCGTGCGCGGCGCGGGTTCGGGTGCGGCGGCCGGCAGCGGAGCGGAGCGCGGCGGGCCGGGCGGCGTGACCGGCTCGGCCGCGACGGCCGGGTCCGGCCGGGACGGCACTTCGGGGGTCCGGGTGGCGGAGCCCCCGGACGGCACGCTGCTTTCAGGGGCCCGGGCGGCGGAGCCCCCGGCGCGGGGCGTAGCCCCGGACGGCACCGCCTTCAGCACCTCGTCGAGGTCGACCGAGGCCGGTTCCCCGGTCCCGAACTCGCCGGCCAGCACGCTGCACGCCTGCCGCCGGGCCCGCGCGTGCAGCTGTTCGGCCGCGCGCGACCGGTACAGGCACGCGATGGCTTCTTCGGCCTGCCCGAACCGCTCCTGCAGCTGCGCCAGCTCCAGCCACAGCCGGGCGGTGACCGCGCACAGCCCGTGCCGGTCGGTGCTCGCCACGGCTTCGCGGACCAGCTCGATGGCCGCTTCGCCGGCTCCGGCGGGCAGGTGGATCCGGGTCGCGACGGCCAGCCGCAGCCAGCCCATCGGCGCGACCCCGGCCGCCCGCACGGGCTCGGCCAGCATCGGCTCGGCGATCTCGTATGCCATTTCGGTGTCGCCGCGGTCGAGCAGCGTGCTGACCAGCAGCAGCACGAGCCGGATCCGGACGAGCCCGCCGTCGTCGGCCGGGTTGTCGAGCTTCTCCAGGAACCCGAGGCCGGTCCGGGCGGCGTCGGCCGCCGCGGTGAGGTCGCCGTGCCGGCGCCGGTGCGCGGCCGTGCCGACGCGCAGCAGCGCCCGCACCAGCAGCTGCGTGTCGGCGCCCAGCGAGTCGTCGCCGAGGACGAGCTTGTCCGCCTCGACGAGCACCCGGTCCAGCTCCGCCTTCCGGCCGAGCTGGGCCAGGCAGCCGACCAGGTGGCACAGCGCGGCCGCGCGGTGCACCGGCGAGACGACAGGATCGGTGAGGACCGGCCGCAGCGCGGCGAGCCCGGTCAGCGGCACGCCCAGGCTGCGGGCGCACACGGCGAGGTCGATGCGCAGCCGGGCGGCGATGTCGCCGTAGCCGGCGTGCTCGGCCGCGCGCAGCGCCGCGACCGCCCGCCCGACCGTGCCCGGCCGCTCGCCCAGCCGGACGCGCGCGGACACGACCAGGCTCTCGGCCCGGATCCACTGCTCGTCCGCGCCGGCCGCTTCCGACAACGCGGCCGCGCGCTCGCCCAGGACCAGCGCGAGCTCGGGCGCCCGCAGGTGCAGGGCGTCCGCCCGCTCGATCAGCCGTCCGACTGCGGAGAGGGTTCCCCCGGCATTGACGGAGCGCCCGCCCTCCGCCCGGCCCGCCGACGTACGTCCTCCCGCGGAGGCGGCGTTCAACGGAGCCGGGCCCGTCCGGTGCGCTTTGCTGGCTTCCACGGGGAAACCCGCCCCCTCAGTCGCGGGTCAGCTTGCGATGGGTGACACGGTGCGGCCGCGCCGCCTCGGCGCCGAGGCGCTCGACCTTGTTCTTCTCGTACCCCTCGAAGTTGCCCTCGAACCAGAACCACTTGGCCGGGTCTTCGTCCGTGCCTTCCCAGGCCAGGATGTGCGTCGCGACCCGGTCGAGGAACCACCGGTCGTGGGAGATCACGACGGCGCAGCCGGGGAACTGCTCCAGCGCGTTCTCCAGCGAGCCCAGGGTCTCGACGTCCAGGTCGTTGGTCGGCTCGTCGAGCAGGATCAGGTTCCCGCCCTGCTTGAGCGTCAGCGCCAGGTTGAGCCGGTTGCGCTCACCGCCGGACAGCACGCCCGCCGGCTTCTGCTGGTCCGGGCCCTTGAACCCGAACGCGCTGACGTACGCCCGCGACGGCATTTCGGTCTGCCCGACGTGGATGTAGTCGAGCTTGTCCGAGACGACCTCCCAGACCGTCTTGTCCGGGTCGATGCCGGCCCGCGACTGGTCCACATAGGACAGTTTGACCGTCTCGCCGATCTTGACGTCGCCGCCGTCCGGCTCCTCGAGCCCGACGATGGTCTTGAACAGCGTGGTCTTGCCGACGCCGTTCGGGCCGATCACGCCGACGATGCCGTTGCGCGGGAGGTTGAACGACAGGCCGTCGATGAGCACGCGGCCGTCGAAGCCCTTCTGCAGCTTCTCGACCTCGACCACGACGTTGCCCAGCCGCGGGCCCGGCGGGATCTGGATCTCTTCGAAGTCGAGCTTGCGGTGCTTGTCCGCCTCCGCCGCCATCTCCTCGTAGCGGTCGAGGCGCGAGCGCGACTTCGTCTGGCGCGCCTTGGCGTTGGACCGGACCCATTCGAGCTCGGACTTCAGCCGCTTGGCGAGCTTCGCGTCCTTCTTGCCCTGGACCTCGAGGCGCTCGCGCTTCTTCTCCAGGTACGTCGAGTAGTTGCCCTCGTAGCCGACGACGCGGCCGCGGTCCAGCTCCATGATCCACTGGGCCACGTTGTCGAGGAAGTACCGGTCGTGGGTGACGGCGAGGACAGCGCCGGCGTAGCGGGCCAGGAACTGCTCCAGCCACAGCACGCTTTCGGCGTCCAGGTGGTTGGTGGGCTCGTCGAGCAGCAGCAGGTCGGGCGCCGACAGCAGCAGCTTGCACAGCGCGACCCGGCGGCGCTCACCACCGGAGAGGTGGGTGACGCCTTCGTCCGGCGGCGGGCAGCGCAGCGCGTCCATGGCCTGCTCGACGGTCGAGTCGAGCTCCCAGGCGTCGGCGTGGTCCAGCTCCTCCTGGAGCTTGCCCATCTCCTCGAGCAGCTCTTCGCTGTAGTCGGTCTCCATCAGCTTGAGGACCTCGTTGTACCGGTCCAGCTTGACCTTGACCTCGCCCAGGCCCTCTTCGACGTTCTCGCGGACCGTCTTCTCCTCGTTGAGCTCCGGCTCCTGCATCAGGATGCCGACCGAGGCGCCGGGCTGGAGGAACGCTTCGCCGTTGCTGGCCTGCTCGATCCCCGCCATGATCTTGAGAACGGTGGACTTACCGGCACCGTTCGGCCCGACCACGCCGATCTTGGCGCCGGGGTAGAACGCGGTGCTGACGTCGTCGAGGATGACCTTGTCCCCGACGGTCTTGCGCACCTTCTTCATGGTGTAGATGAACTCGGCCATACCCACGATCGTAGAGCGCGCTTGATCGCGCCTCGACGCCGGTCACCGTCGGACTACCGAAAGTCAGCCCGAGATCACGGCGACAGTACCGAAACCGCCGTTTTCCCGGGATCCGGACCCGGTCTCAGCCTCAACCACAAGTCGAGACTCAGTCCGCTCGCTTGCCTTCGGCGAGGTTCTTCAGCATCGCGTTGTAGGCGTTCAGCTCTTCGTCGCCGGTCGCCGCTTCGCGCCTGTCACGCCGCTTCGCCTCGCGCTCGTCCTGTCGGGCCCACTGCACCAGCAGCGCGACCAGCACGAGCAGCACCGGGACCTCGCCGGCGGCCCAGGCGATGCCTCCGCCGAGCCGCTGGTCGGTGAGCAGGTCGGTGACCCACGGCAGGTGCAGCTGGCCGTAGAAGGCCTGCCCGATCACGGTCTGCTTGCTCATCAGGATGACGCCGAAGAACGCGTGGAACGGCATCGCGGCGAACATCATGCCGAGCCGGCCGAGGTACGGGATGCGCCGCGGCGACGGGTCGACGCCGATCACCGGCCAGTAGAAGACGTACCCGGCGAGCAGGAAGTGCGCGTTCATCACCAGGTGCGCCCAGTGGTACTGCAGCGCGTTGTCGAACAGGCCGGAGAAGTACAGCGCGTAGAACGAGCCGACGAACAGCAGCAGCGCGACCACCGGGTGGGTGAGGAACCGCGACACCGGGGAGTGCACGAAGGCGACGAGCCACTCGCGCGGCCCGGGCGGGGCGTCCTTGCCCGCGGCCGGCAGGGCGCGCAGCGCGAGCGTCACCGGTCCGCCGAGCACGAACAGCACCGGCGCCACCATCGACAGGAGCATGTGGTTGCCCATGTGGACGCTGAACATCGCGGGCGCGTAGCGGCCGATGCCCGACGACGTCGCGAGCAGCAGCACCACGCAGCCGGCGATCCAGGCGACCGTGCGGCCCACCGGCCAGGTGTCGCCGCGGCGCAGCAGCCGCTGGACCCCGGCCAGGTACAGCGCGCCCACGACGAGAGCGAGGGTCCCGTAGATCAAGTCGAAGCGGGTGTCGAAGAGCAGCCGCCACACGGTCGGCGCGCCGTCGAGGTCGTAGCCGATCAGCAGCTCGGTGGTGGACGGCTGGGTGATCGCGTCCGCCGGTGGCGGCGTCCTGGCCAGCCCGGTCGCGATGCCGATCGTGACGAACATGATCAGGATCTCGACCGCGGCCAGGCGGAGCAGCTGCCCGCCGCCCTTGCCGTCGACGAGGTCGGCGACACCCTTCTGGCGCTGCTGGTGACCGAAGACCCCGAGCAGCAGCAGCGCGACCGCCTTGGCGACGACGAGCAGGCCGTAGTCGGTGGTGAACAGGTCGTTCAGGCCGATCCGGACCAGCGCGTTGACCGCGCCGGAGAGCGCCATCACGATCCAGCACACCAGAGCCAGCTTCGAAAACCGCTGCGCGGCCAGGCTCAGGTGGTTCCCGCGGCGGTAGCCGAGCGCCAGCACCGCGACCAGCCCGCCGACCCACAGCGACGCGGCGACCAGGTGGAACAGCAGGCTGTTGGTGGCGACGTCGTGCGAGCCGCCGCTGGCAGAGTGCCCGGTGACCGCGACCGGCACGAGCCCGGCGACGGCCAGGCCGAACAGCACCGCCGTCCAGCCCCACGACAGCGCGAGCCGGCAGCCCAGCGCGATGAGGATCGCGATCAGCGCCGTCCACAGCCAGGCCTTCGGCTGTTCGATGGCGCCGACGAGGTCGAGCAGCGTCTGCGGGTCGAGGACCTCGGCGAACGGCTTCCCGGCGGTGTCGGCGGCGGTGAACGCGACCGACAGCAGGGCCGCGGCGAACCACACCCAGGCGGCGATCCCGGCCGCGCGCAGGGCGCCGTAGCCCTCGGGCGCGAGCGTGCCGGACTTCTGCGGCGGCACCAGGAACGCGGCCAGCAGCAGCGATCCGACGCAGATCACCGACGCGGCCTCGGACAGCACGCGCATGACGGTGATGCCGTACTTGGTGACCAGCCCCGGATCGGGCAGGCCGGCGATGACGTAGCCGGTCCCGCCGGTGAGCGCGATCAGGCCGATCGCGACGACGGCGGCCAGCAGGACCCCGACCGCGAGCAGGGGCAGCACACTGGCCCGGCGCTGGGCCCGGGCGTCGGATTTCGTCGCGGACACGACACTGAGGGTATGCCCCGCCCCGGTCGGGTCCGCGTGACGGGCAGGATGGGGCCGTGAAGATGATCCTGCTGCGGCACGCCGAGTCGCTCGGCAACGTCGACGAGCTCGCCTACACGCGGATCCCCGACCACGCCCTGCCGCTGACCGGCAAGGGGCAGCGGGAGGCCCGCGCGGTGGCGCCGGAGATCGCGCGGCTGCTCGACGGCGCGCGGCCCGCCGTCTACGTCAGCCCGTACCTGCGCACGCGGGAGACGTTGCGGCTGCTGGACATCGAGGCTTCGTGCGAACGGCTGGTGCCGGAGCCGCGGCTGCGCGAGCAGGACTGGGGCAACCTGCAGGACCCGGCCGACCAGGAGGTCCAGAAGGCGCGGCGCAACGAGTTCGGGCACTTCTTCTACCGGCTGCCGTTCGGCGAGTCGGGCGCGGACGTCGACGACCGCGTCGCGGCGTTCCTGTCGGACCTGCGGCTGCGCGACGAAGGTCACCCCGAAACGGTGCTGATCGTGTCGCACGGCCTCACGCTCCGGCTGCTGTGCCGCCGGCTCTTCGGCTGGAGCATCGAGCTGTTCGAGTCGCTGTCCAACCCCGCGACCTGCGAATACCGCGTCCTCGAAGAACAGGACGGCAAGTGGTCGCTGGACCGCCCGTTCGCCCAGTGGCGGGACTCACCCGACGGGGAAACGCAGCTTTAGCGGCGCGGTCAGCACCACGCGCGTGCCGTGGCCGGGTGCCGAGTCGATGCGCGCGGTGCCGTCGATCTCGGCCATCCGCGCGTGGATCGAGTTCTCGATGCCGAACCCGACGTGGCGCGCGCCAGGGTCGAAGCCCGTCCCGTGGTCGCGCACGGACACCGTGATGACACCTTCGCGCTCTTCGAGGCACATCACCGCCTTCGCGGTCTTGGCGTGCTTCAACGTGTTTCGGAGTGCTTCGCGGGCTGCGTCGTGCAGCGCGTTGACGACGCTCTCGGGCACGTCGGCGGGCTTCGCGAGGGTCACCAGGTCGACGCGCAATCCCTCGGCCGTCATCTCGACGGCCAGTGCGCCGAGCCGGTGTTCGAGGCCGCCCGGCTCGGCGGGCGCGTCGCCGTCGAGGCTCAGCCGCAGGCGCAGCGCGTGCGCGCGGGCGGTGCGGCGGACCTGGTCGAGGCTGCCCCGCGGGTCGAGCGCGTCGCCGGGGGCCGGCAGCGCGAGGGACTCCATCACCTGCAGCACGGTGTCGTGCACGTCCCGGCGGTGCCGCTCCCGCTCGGCGGCGCGGCCGCGCTGCTCGCCCAGCCCGAGCGCGAACCGCATCGAGCCGGCGACCAGCAGCACGATGGCCAGTGCCGTCGCGGCGGCCGCGACCAGGGCCAGCAGGATCCACGTCGCGGGGGCCGAGGTGCCCGACACCGCGGCCATCCCGTACCGCAGGAGCACGGCGCCGAGGACCGCGACCGCACCGGACGGCGCGCCGCGCAGCAGGGTCCAGACCATGACCGTGCCCATGATGTGGGGCCAGGTCAGCGTCAGCAGGCCGGGCGCGAGCGCCGCCGCGGCCAGGCTCGTGACGAGCGTGTATGCGGTGTCGGCGGCCAGCACCGTCCTGATGCCGGTGGCGCGGCGGAAGACCCAGGCCACCTCCAGGAGGTTGGGCACGACGAAGAACGCGACGGTGAGCCAGAGCGCCGGCGCGGCGAGCGCTCCAGTGGACCAGACCGCCTGCAGGAACAGCGCCAGCCGGAACGCGACCGGCACCAGCACGAGCCGCGGCACGGCACTCTGGACGAGCGACAGCCCGCCCCACCGCCCGCTTCCGCCGGCGAGCGCCCCCGCTCCGCCGAGCAGCACAACCCTCACGACGTCCTCCCCGGATCAAGGCGCCCCCGCCTTGATCAGCCGACCTGAAATTGAAACGTCGCCGTATTCATTTCAGTTTACCGCCCGGATCAGCTTGCCCCGAGCGGTTCGGCGCTGTCAACGGGTTGTACCGGCGAGCGGCCGGGCCGGAATCAGCCAGCCACCTTTCGGGCCTCCTCGCGACGGCGCGACCGCCGGGCGGCCAAGGCCGCGGGCAGGATCAGCGCGGCGATCAGCGTGACGAACAGGAACGCCACCCCGTAGCCCGCCGCCTGCGCGATCCCGCCGATCAGCGGCGGCCCGCCGAGGAACCCGGTGTAGGCGATGGCCGTGACGAAGGCGATTTCGCGTTCCCCGCCAGTGCCGTCGGCGCGTTTTCCGGCGTCCCCGGCGAGGCTCAACGCGAGCGGGAACGAGGCGGCGAGTCCCGCACCGGCCAGCGCGAATCCCGCGTAACCGGCGGCGGCGGCCGGGATCGTCGCCGTGGCGAGCAGCCCGGCCGCGGCCAGTGCCGCGCCCCCGACCAGGCAGCGGGTCGGCCCGAGCCGCCGTTGCACCCACGGCCCGGCCAGCCGCACGAGCGTCATGACCAGCTGGAACCCGGCGAACGCCAGGGCCGCCGCACCCGGGCCGACCCCGCGTTCGGCCGTCATCAGCAGCGCGGACCAGTCCCCCGCCGCCCCCTCGGCGATGGCCGAGCACAACGCGACCGCGGCGAGCAGCCACAACACCGGACGGCGGGCCGGCGCCCGCCGTCCGGCGGTCACGACGGGCGCGGTGGCGTGCCGGGGCCGGATGCCCGGGACCGCGCGGATCATCGACAGCAGCACGACGACCGTCACGACGGCGGCGACGGTGAGGTGCCGCGCCGGGGACCAGCCGTGCCCGGCGGCGAGGCCGGCGGCCAGCGAGCCGGCGAGCGCGCCGAAGCTGAACCCCGCGTGGAACACCGGCATGAGCGGGCGGCCGGACCGGCGTTCGACGGCCACCGCGGCGACGTTCATCGCGACGTCCAGCATCCCGATGCTCAGCCCCATCACGAACAGCGCCCCGGCCAGGAACGGAACACCGGGCGCGACCCCGATCAGCACCAGCGAGACGGCGGCCAGGCCGGTGCTCACCGCCACCGAGGCCCTGGCACCGGCCCGTTCGACGATCCGCCCGGACACCGAGGCGGCCGCCAGCAGACCGACGCTGGCCGCGAGCAAAGCGAGGCCGAAAACACCCGGTGAGGCGTGCACCTGCGCGGTCAGCGCGGGCGTCCGCGTCGCCCAGGAGCCCACCGCGAGGCCGTTGAGGGCGAACACGGTGAACACCGCGATCCGGTCCCGCATGGCTCCCCCCTTCCGCGCCATCCCAGCTTGACACGGGGCGCGTAACACCGGAACGCCTCGGCCGCAAGACCCGTTCGCGGGCCTGTGGACAACCCC
Organism: Amycolatopsis sp. NPDC021455; assembly: GCF_040640995.1. Lineage (NCBI taxonomy): Bacteria > Bacillati > Actinomycetota > Actinomycetes > Pseudonocardiales > Pseudonocardiaceae > Amycolatopsis > Amycolatopsis sp. NPDC021455. The sequence goes on from NZ_JBFACT010000025.1 coordinate 22,960, forward strand.
GCCCGCGCCGGCGACTTGTCCACAGAAACGAAATCGCGGGCTGACAACTTCCCGGCCACCCGCCAATCTGGAATCACACGATCACCGCGGCCCGCGAGGCCGAGAATCCAGCAAAGGGGAATCCACCATGTCTTCACGTCGTCTCCGCTTCCGGTTGCCGCACCTGCTGATCCTGGCCACCGTCGGGCTCCTGACCAGCGCGGGAGTCGCCCAAGCCGCCTCCGCGCCGCCGGATCCGCCCTGCCGGAAGGGCGAGTTCTGCGTCTGGCCGGCAGACGGTTACGGCGGCGACGCGCAGCGATTCGACCTGCGCACCGCCAATCCCGAAGAATGCATTCCCCTCCCCGAGGGATTCGAAGGATCGTCGTTCGCGAATCTGCTGAGCCGGGACGTCACCGTGTACCAGAGCGAGGAATGCTCGACCGAGGGAGATTTCGTCACCTACCCGGGTGGCGGCACGTACGTGCCGGACGCGCCCTTCCTGGTCCGCGGGATCCAGATCTGGGAGTGACGCCATGAGCTGGGCCCGCACCGCCGTCCGCTCCAAGGGGGGAGCCGGCTCGCGGCGGCGGGCGGGCCCGTCCGGGGCCGCTTCCCCGACAGCGGCCCCACCCGTGGGCGCGCCTCCGCGGCAAGGCGCGCCCACGGGCCCCCGTGCCCGGGCCGCTTCGTCGCCGCTTCGTCGCCCGCCGTGACGGTGTCGCCACGGAGCTCCGGAATTACGTCGAACGAGACCTGAAACGATTCGCCGGTGTCGAACGATCGAGAGAATGGCGACGACTAAGCTGCCCGTGCCGGGCGACCGGCACGACGGGCAGCAGCCGTCGGCGCGGGCCCTCGTAGCTCAGCTGGATAGAGCAAGAGCCTTCTAATCTCTAGGTCGCAGGTTCGAGTCCTGCCGGGGGCGCCACCAGGGAAGACGTCGTGCGCGGCTGCGCACGACGTGCCCTGCGCACGTGACCCGCCCCACACCGGGACTCCTTTCTCCGCCGTCGTGCTCCCACTGTGGACGGTCGCCGTCCAGCGATCTCCCCGCCGGGCGCACAGGTCCAGACGACGCACCGTGCGAACGGCCAGGTGGCCCAACGATCCCGGGCCGAGTTCTTCCCGATACAAGCTTGTTACCCGGAGAGCGAACGCCGCCGGAGACGCTTCCCTGCAACCGCGCGATCACACCCAGCAATGACAACCGCACCCACGGCGAACCGACACGCCGACCCGATCGAGGGAGACATCCCACCCGTCAAGGAGGCGGAGACACCACCGTGAACCACAACGAAACCAGCGGACGGCACCGGCGCCGTCGCGGCAACAGCGTCGCACGCGCCGCCCTCGACGAAGCCCGGCGCGCGGGGCTCGTCCAACGGCACCTGACGAAGCTGCGCTACCTGACGGCCCGGTCGAGCACGGCTCCTTCCCTGCCCGAGACACCGAGCGGCACGGAACCCCGGGCGCCGGCACTCGGGCGAGCGCCGTCGGCCGGAACGGCCACCCCGCGGCCACCGGCCGAGCCGCGATCGTCCAATTCGGAAGCGGCCTGACAGCTCACGGGGTGTGGCACGCTCCACAGTGGATTCGACGCGCCGAGGTGTCGATTCGGAAGAAGGGCCGTTTCAGGAGAAGAGCCAATTCAAGAGAAGAGCACAGCCGGGTCGGCGATAACCTTGTTTTCACCGAATCCGCGATCCGGGAGTGGCCGTGCGCATTCTCTTCACCACCGTCGGTTTGCCGGGTCACTTCTTCCCCTTGGTGCCGCTCGCGTGGGCTTGCCGGGCGCGCGGGCACGAAGTCCTGGTGGCCACGACCGAGGATTTCCGGCCCACGGTCCTGCGGGCCGGCCTGCCGGCGTGCTCGTGGAGCCGTTCCGGCGGCATCGCGGACGTCGCCGCGACGGATCGGGTGCCGGCCGGGGAAAGGCGGTTCGCGCACGGTCGCGCCTTCGCGCGGATCGCGCGGCGGAGCCTTTCCGGCGCCGAGGAAGTCCTGCGGAGCTGGCGGCCCGACCTCGTGGTCAGCGAACGGGCGGAGCTGGCCGGCCCGATCGTGGCCGCCGCCGGCGGGGTGCCGCGCGCCGAACTGCACTGGGGTGCCGCCGAACTGCCGGAATACCGGGCCGCTTGGGAAGCCGAGTGGGAAGCCGAAGGGGGTGGCTCGCCGTTCGGGGCCGCCGACGTCGTGCTCAATCCGTGGCCGCCGAGCCTGCGTGCGGAGTACGCGGAAAGCCACCGGAGCATCCGTCACGTGGCCTACAACGGTGACGCCTCCGTTCCCGGCTGGCTGGTCGGCGGACGGCACCCGCGCCGGGTGTGCCTGACGTTCGGCACGTTGCTGCCGCACCTCGGTTCGCGGGACATCGGCGGGCTCGTGCTCCCGCTGCTCCGGCGGCTCGGTTCGCTGGACGTCGAGCTCGTCGTGGCGATCGACGACCGGGTGGCCGCGACGTGGCCGGCGTTGCCCGGCCACGTCCGCCACGCCGGCCGGCTGCCGTTGGCCGAGGTGATGAGCACGTGCACGGCGACCATCCACCACGCCGGTCAGGGCACTTCGCTGACCGCGCTCGCCGCCGCGTGCCCGCAGGTGATGATCCCGCAGTTCGACGACCAGTTCGACAACGCCGAGACCGCGGCCAAGGGCGGCACCGGAATCGTGCTGCTGCCCGAGGAAACCACCACGGAAGCGATCTACCGAGCGTGCCGCACGATCCTCGAGTCGCAAGAACACCGGACGGCCGCGGCACGGATCGCCGCGGAAATCGCCGCCCAGTCCAGCCCGGCCGACGTCGCCGCAAGCCTCGAAGACCGGTTCTGAACGCCCGGACGGGATCGGCAGCAGACCGCCGAGTGACAACGGCTGCGGCAAGCGACGGCAGCGAACAACGCGCAGGCGGCGACGAAAACCGCAACCTGGCAAAGGCACGGGCTTCGGCGGCATCGGCTTCGGCGCCGGCTGCGCGCCCGCCCGCCGGCGCCTGGATACCACCGCCGCTGTCGAGGCACCGCCAAGGGCGGCGCCGGGTCTCACACCCGGGTCAGCTTTCGGCTTCGCCGCGGAAGAACCAGTGCACGCCGAACTTGTCGGCGAGGTGGCCGTAGATTCCGAACGGGACGTCCCGGAGCTCGTCGAGCAGGTCCGGGTCCGCTCCGGCGGCCAGCTTGTCGAACACCGGCCGCAATTCCTCGTAACCACGGCCGGTGAAGTACATCGCCACCGTGTTCCCCGGCTTGGGGACCCGTGTCGGGTGGAGCCAGTCCGTGGCCGAAAAGCTCACGTTGCCGCTGCTGAGGTGGGCGTACGTCACTTTGCCGTGCTGCTCCGGCGGCAGCTGTTCCTTCATCGGTGTGTCGGCGACGCGGACGACCGTCAGCTCGCCGCCCAGGCACTGCCGGTAGAACTGCATCGCTTCGGCGCAGTTGCCGTCGAAAAGGAGGAACGGGGTCAGTTCGGCCATGCGTTCATTCCACCACGACCGCGGTCCTCACCGTGGGAAATCCAGGAGTTCCGGCACGATGTCGGCGGGCGAGGGCAGTTTCTCGAATTCGTGGCGCAGGCCGGTCGCCGCGGTCCGCAGCCCGGCATCGGACAGCAGCCTGCCGATCGATGCCGCCGTGATGTCCTCGGCCGCGCCGGAAAAGCCGCAGCCGTACCCGGTCACCGCGCGGGCGTTCACCTCGTAGCCCAGTCCTTCCGGGACCACGAACTGCGGGATTCCCGCCAGGCACGCGGTGAGCATGCTGCCGCTGCCGCCGTGGTGGATGACCGCGGTGCACTGGCGGAACAGGGTCGCGAGCGGGACCCAGCCGGCGATGCGGACGTTCGACGGCAACCGGCCGAGCGTCTGGGCCGTGGCGTCGTCCACGGTCAGGACGAACTCCGCGTCGGTTTCGCGGGCCGCCTCGACGACGCGGGCCAGCCGCGAGCCGCCGACCGTTGCCGCCGACACCTTGCCCAGTGTCACCGCGATGCGCGGGCGGGCCGGTGGGTCGAATGCCCACAATGGAGCGACTCCGGCGCCGCCATACGGGACGAACCGCATGCGCCAGGTCGGCGATCCGCTCTCCGCCAGGCTTTCCGGGACGATGTCGATCGTCGCCAGCCGGTCCGGGAGCTCGACGCCGTGGCGCTCGAACGCCGCCGGTGCGTGCTCGCGCAGGAACTCCGGGGCATACCGCATCGGCCCGAGTCCGTGGCCGACCGCCGGCACGCCGAGGACCGAGGCGGCCACCAGTCCCGCGTTGAACACCGGGTCGTAGACGATCAGGTCCGGGCGGAGCCGTTTCGCGGCCTCGACGAAGGCGTCGACCTGGTTGTCCCACAACCGCACGACCATCGTCCGCAGCTGGACGAGCTCTTCGGCACTCAGGTGCGCCGACGGCTTGAACACCTGCGGCACACTGCTGCGCAGCGGCCGGCGCTCCGCCGCCACGTCCGGGATCGGGTCGACCACCGGCACCCCCGCGTCGCGCACCACGATCGCTTCGTCGCCGGTGAGGAAGGTGACGTCGTGGCCGGCGGCCAGCAGGCCCCACGCCAGCGGAACCATGTGGAACGCGTGGCTGACCCCCGGCAACGGGATGAAGACCACCTTCACGGACCGTCTCCTCTCTGGTTCCCGGCGCGCGTGCGCGACCCGGGGCGGGCGGGGCGAGGAGCTCACCACTCGACGGGAAGCTCCTCGAGCGTCTTGATGAACATGCCCTGCTTGAACTTCAGCTCCGACTCCGGCACCGCGACGCGCACGTCGGGCATGTGCCGGAGGAGGCCGTGCAACGCCTCCTGGAGCTCCATCCGGGCGAGCGACGCGCCGATGCAGTGGTGCACACCGACCCCGAAGCTGAGGTGCTGGTTGGCGGTGCGGTCGAGGTCCAGCCGGTCGGGTTCGGGGAACTGGTGCGGGTCGCGGTTCCCCGAATTGACCGCTTGCATGACCACGGCGCCGGCGGGCAGCCGCACGCCGCCGAGCTCGACCTCCTCCGTGGTCACCCGCGGGAGGGTGCCGCCGCCGTCGCTGAGCTGGATGAACCGCAGCAGTTCCTCGACCGCCTGGGGAACGAGCTCCGGGCGCTCCCGCAGCTTCGCGAACTCGCCGGGGTGGCGCAGCAGGGTCAGCAGGAACATGTTGATGTGCCCGACCGTCGTCGCGTGCCCGACGATCAGCAGTCCCAGGCAGAGCACGACCAGTTCGCGTTCGGTGAGCCGGTCCTCTTCGTCCCGGGCGGCGATGAGCACCGTCATCAGGTCGTCCGCCGGGTTCTTCCGCTTCGCTTCGATCAGCTCGCCGAAGTAGCCGGCGACGCGGTCGATCGTCGCGTCGAGCACGCCCGGGTCGCTGGTCCAGCCGCCCATCACCGTGTCGGCCCAGTCGTGCAGGATGCGGCGCTCCTGCTCGGGCACCCCGATGAGGTCGCCGATCACCTGCAGCGGAAGCCGCAGCGACAGGTTCTCGACCAGGTCGGCCGGCCGCCGCAGCGGCTGCATCGCCGTCAGCAGGTCGTCGACGAGCTTGACCACCCGCGGGCGGAGCGCGTTCACCCGGCGGGCGGTGAACGCGCTCGCCACGAGCCGGCGCAGCCGCGTGTGCTCCGGCGGGTCCATGCCGAGCATCGATTCCTTGGCCAGGCGGGCGATGCCCGTCAGCGGGACGTCCGGGCCGGCCGCGGCGGCGCGGCTGAACCGCGGGTCCAGCAGCACCTGGCGGACGTCTTCGTACCGCGTCGCCAGCCAGGCGGTGTTGCCGTCCGGGGTCCTGATGCGCACCACGGGCCGTTCCTCCCGCAACCGCGCGAAAACCGGCGAAGGGTGGTGCACCGAGGACGCGGGTGGGAACGGGTACGCCAGCGGTTCCTCGATCTCGGTCATGCCTGAAGCACCTTCCCTGGATGTGACCGCTCGTCCTTCACTCGCTCTCGCGGTGAACGATACGGGCGCCAGGGCACCGGGGCTTCTCGCCGAATGCGCGGTGAAGCGCGGGGATCACGCCGTCTTCGGCCGCGTCCCGTTGGTGAAGGTCGCGATGACGACGCCGGTCGTGGTCGTCGTCGTGCCGGCGAGCTTGAACGCCGTGGGGACGAACCCGTCGTCGAACAGGCGCAGGCCGGTGCCGAGCACGAGGGCGTGGATCGACAGGACGTACTTGTCGATCAGGTCGTGCGCGCCGAGGGTCTGGATCAGCTTGCCGCTGCCCATGATGTGCAGGTCGTCACCCGGCTTTTCCTTCAGCTGGGCGATCTTCGCCGGGACGTCGCCGCTGACCAGTGTGGAGTTCGGCCACTCGAGAGGCTCGGAGAGGGATTCGGACACGACGTACTTCTGCGCGCTGTTGAGCGCATCTTTGAACGTGCCTCCCTTCTCGTTCCAGTAGCTCATGATGCCTTCGTAGGTGCGGCGGCCGAAGAGGAACCCGCTGCTGTCGTTCATCTCCTCGCCCCACGCCTTCAGCATGACGTCGTCGGTGTCGGGGTCGGCCCATCCGCCGTGGGTGAAACCGCCGCGGGTGTCCTCCTCCGGCCAGCCCGGTGCCTGCATGACGCCGTCCAAGGTGACGTGGTTGACGACTACGATGTCCATGACACTCCCGATGGGTTGGTGATACGCCGTGCGTGTGGTGGCACCGGCCTCGCCATCATGATGGCGTGGCCGGTCACCGGCCCAGTCAACACGCCGTCACCGCGGCCGTTCTCCCCCGGACCGGGGGAATCGACGCCGGCGACTCCCCGACTGTTCCCGGTTTTCGCCCGCGCGAAACAACCGCACGGCCGGAGGCGGGCCGGCGGGAGAGCAATGGCGAATTAGCGCCGCCGGTTCCGCGCCGGATAGGTTCGGCGGCATCGACCGTTTGTGTTCGTGTCGGCCGGCGCGCGCGAAAACCACCGCGCCGGTTTTCGCGGCGCCGGAAGGAGTTCGCCGATGAGCGTGGAACGTCCGAGTTGCCCGGCAGGCGCCGGAGGCGGGGACGCGGTCCCCGCCTTCCCGCTCGGCCGCGCGAACGGGATCGAACCACCGCGCGGCTACGAAGCGCTGCGCCGGGAAAACCCGGTCTCCCGGGTCCGGGTGGCGGACGGCCACGTCGCCTGGCTGGTGACCCGGCTCGAGGACGCCCGCCGGGTGCTCGTCGACTCGCGGGTGAGCGCCGACCGCACCCACGCAGGCTTCCCCATGCTCGAACCGGTCACGCCGCAGTCGCGCCGCAACATCGCCGCGGTCGCCAAGTCCCTCGTCGGGCTGGACCCGCCGGAGCACAACGTCCGGCGGCGCATGCTGATCACCGAGTTCACCTTCCGGCGCATCCAGCGGCTGCGGCCCTACATCCGGCAGGTGGCCGAGGACTCCGTCGACGCGCTGGTCGCCGCGGGGCCGCCGGCGGACCTGGTGGCCACCGTGTCGATGCCGGTGCCCCTCATGGTGCTGTGCACGCTGCTGGGCATCCCCTACGCCGACCGGGAGATGTTCAAGGCGCGGACCGCCGACATGGTCGGCCAGAACACCGAGCCGCAGCAGCGCCAGCGCGCCGCGGCCGAGCTGCGCGCCTACATGGACGAGCTCATCACCGCCAAGGAGAACGAGCCGAGCGACGACCTGCTCGGCAGGCTGGTCGTCAACAACCGCACCACGAAGGCCTTCGACCACGAGCTGATCGTGGGCCTCGCCATGACGCTGCTCGTCGCGGGGTTCGAGACGACCACCGGCATGATCACCCTCGGCGTGGCCGACCTGCTCACCCATCCCGATCAGCTCGCCTACCTGACCGGCCACCCGGAAGCCGTGGAACGGGTCGTGGAGGAGCTCCTGCGCCACGTCGGCGTCATCGACGCGATGCCGCGCATCGCGACCGCGGACCTCGACGTCGCCGGGACGCGGATCCGCGCCGGGGAAGGCATCATCGTCTCGTTCGCCTCGGCGAACCGCGACCACCACGCGTTCGGCGAACCCGACGTCCTGGACGTCGAAAACGGCACGCGCCGCCACATCGCCTTCGGCTACGGCGTCCACCAGTGCATCGGCCAGAACCTCGCCAGGGAAGTGCTGTGCACGACATTCCGCGTGCTTTTCGGCCGGCTGCCCGGGCTCAAGCTCGCCGCCTCCCTCGAGGACCTCGAATTCAAGAAGGACACCAACGTCTACGGCATCGAAACGCTGCCCGTCGCCTGGTGAACCACGAAAACCGCGGGTGCCGCCGAAACGGGCACCCGCGGTTTTCGCCGTCCGGGCGGAACGCGCGTCACGCCGCCGGGCGCTCGTACCGCGCCGTGAGCTCGCGCTTGAGGACCTTCCCGCTCGGGCCGACCGGGAACTCGTCGACGAACTCGACCCGGCGCGGGTACTTGTACGCGGCGACGCGTTCCTTGCTCCACGCCGAAATCGCCGCGCCGAGCGCGGGTCCGGCCTCGACCCCGTCGATGGTCCGGACCACTGCGCACACCTCTTCGCCGTAGCGGGCGTCCGGCACCCCGATCACGGCCACCTGCGCCACGGCGGGGTGCCGCGCCAGCACCTCTTCGACCTCGCGCGGGTAGACGTTGTAGCCGCCGCGCACCAGCATGTCCTTCTTGCGGTCCACCAGCCTCAGGTAGCCGTCCTCGTCCTTCACGCCGAGGTCGCCGGTGCGGAACCACCCGTCCACCACGGCGGCCGCGGTCGCCGCCGGCCGCCCGAGGTAGCCGGCCATCAGGTTGTGCCCGCGCACGACGATCTCGCCGATCTCGCCGGACGGCGCGAACTCGACGCGGTCCTCGGGCTCCGGCCGGGCGATCTCGGCTTCGACCCCCCACACCGGCAGCCCGACGGTCCCCGGGCGGCGCGGCAGCCCCGGCTGGTTGTACGCGATGACCGGCGAGGTCTCGGTCATGCCGTAGCCTTCGAAGATCGGGCAGCCGAACGCCGCTTCGAAGTCCTCGAGCACCTTGACCGGCAGCGCCGCACCGCCCGAGTACGCCCGCTCGAGCGTGCCGCCGGCGGGCGGGCCGGCTTCCAGGAGCGCGAGGAACATCGTCGGGACGCCCATGAACACCGTGCACCGGTGGGCCGCCAGCAGCCGGACCGCCTCGGCGGCGGAGAACGACGGCATCAGCACCAGGGTGGCGCCGGCCCGGAAGCAGACGCCCATGCCGCACACCTGCCCGAAGGTGTGGAACAGCGGCAGCGCCCCGAGCAGCACGTCATCGGGCCCGAACCGGAACGGCGACAGCATGGTCACGGTGATGTTCATGGTGAGCCCGGCGTGCGTGAGCATGGCGCCCTTGGGTTCCCCCGTGGTCCCCGAGGTGTAGAGCACCACCGCGACGTCGCCGGGAGCGCGGGGCACGTACCGCTCGATCGGCGTGACCCGCGCGGCCCGCTCGTCCAGCCCGGACACCGGCAGCACGGGCACCCCGGCCCGCCCGGCCCCGGCGGCGCCTTCGCCGAGCAGCTCGTCGGCGCAGACGAGCACGTCCGCGCCGCAGTCGCGCAGGACGTACTCGATCTCGCCGGCCTTCAGCAGCCCGTGCACCGGCACGACGGTCGCGCCGAGCGCCAGCGCGCCGAAGTAGGCCATCGGGAACCGCGGCGAGTTCGGCAGCAGCAGGGCCACCGTCCCGCCGGCGGTGACACCGCGGGCGGAGAGCACGGACGCGTACCGCCGCGCCCCCAGCCACAGCTGCCGGTAGGTCCAGGTTTCCCGGCCGAAGACGACGGCGGGGTGCCCCGGACGCCGGGCCGCCGCGTCGGCGAGCACCGCGGCGAGCGACATCACGCGGCACGCACCGCCGTTTCCCGCGCCATCCCGACCTCGGACCAGAGAGCGTCCAGCGCGGCCGCGAACCGTTCGACCTCCTCGGTGGTGTGCGTGGCCGACGGTGCGGCCCGCAGGATCTCCTCGCCCGTGCGCACGCTGGGTGCGTTGATCGGCTGGACGTAGATCCCGTGCCGTTCCAGCAGGAGCGCGGAAAGCCGGCGGCAGCGGGCGTCGTCGCCGACGAACACCGACACGATGTGCGAGTCGGCCGAGATGAACGGGATGCCGAGGCCGGTGAGCCGGCGCTGCAGCAGGCGGGCGTTCTGCGCCAGCCGCGTCCGCTCGAGCTCCGAGCCGCGCAGGTGCTTGACGGCGGCCAGCGCGCCCGCCGCCGTCGACGGCGGCAGGGACGTGGTGAAGATGAACGAGCGCGAGAAGCTGCGGACGGCGTCCACCAGGACCGCCGGGCCGGCGATGTACCCGCCGGCGGTGCCGAAGCCCTTGCCGGTGGTGCCCATGACGACGTCGATGTCGCCGTCGAGGCCCTCCCGCGCCGCGATGCCCGCGCCTTCCGGCCCGTACATGCCGACCGCGTGCACCTCGTCGAGGTAGACGACGGCGTCGTGGTCCTTGGCGATGCGGACCACCTCGGCCAGCGGTGCCACGTCGCCGGACATCGAGTACACCGATTCGAGCACGACCAGCTTCGGCCGGTCCGGGTAGGCGGCGATGAGCTCTTCGAGGTGCGCGGTGTCGTTGTGCCGGAAGATCTTCTTCTCCGCCTTGCTGTGGCGCAGGCCGTCGATGATCGACGCGTGGTTCAGCTCGTCGGAGAAGACGATCGTGCCCGGGGCGCGGCCGGCCAGCACCGACAGCGCGCCGTCGTTGGCGGTGTAGCCGGACGGGAAGATGGCCGCCGCCTCCTTGCCGTGGAGCTCGGCGAGCTCCTTCTCCAGCAGGACGTGGTAGTGGTTGGTGCCGCCGATGTTGCGGGAACCGCCGGCGCCGGCGCCGAAGGCGTCGACCGCCTCCTTGACCGCCGCGAGCACCACCGGGTGCTGGCCCATGCTCAGGTAGTCGTTGCTGCACCAGACGCTGATGTCGTGGTCGCGGCCGCCCGCCCTGGCCACCGCGCTCGGGAACCGGCCGGCACGCCTGCCGATCTCCAGGAATTCCCGTTTGCGGCTCCCGAACTCGGCCATCTCGGTGGTGAAGTGATCGATGAGCGCGTTCATTGCGGAGTTCACCTTCCTTCCGACGTCCCGGCCGGCGCGGTCCGTCGTAGTTGCGGTTTGTCCGGCTTGCCCGTGTGGTTGAGCGGCATCGCGTCGAGCAGCCGGACTTCTTCGGGGGCGTGCAGCGCGGACAGCGCCGTCGTGACCCGCGCCCGCACCAGGTCCGCGCCGACCCGGGCGCCTTCCCGGGCGACGATCGCGGCGTGCACGTGTTCGTTGCGGTTTTCGTCCCGCACGCCGTACACCGCGGCCTGGGCGACCCCGGGGATCGCCAGGATCACGCGCTCGACGGAGGTCGGGTAGATCTTGATGCCGTTGGCCTTGATGACGTCGGCGATCCGGTCGAGCAGCCGCAGCCGCCCGGCCGCGTCGAAGGCGCCGAGGTCGCCCGTGCGGTACCAGCCGTCGTCCAGCACCTGCGCGGTGCGCTCCGGGTCCTGCCAGTAGCCGTCCATGAGGTGCGTGGAGTGCACGCACACCTCGCCGACCTCGCCCGGCGGCAGCTCCTCGCCGGAGCCGGGGCGGCACACCCGGACCTTGACGTCCGGGAACGGGCGGCCGACCGTGCCGAGCGCGGCCGGGTCGCCGTGGTCGGCCGGGGTGAGGCAGGAGATCGGGCCGCTTTCGTTGGTCCCGTAGCCCTGGACGAGGACGGGCCCGAACGCCTCGATGGCTTCGGCGATCTTGGCGGGCGAAGCGGGCGAGCCGCCGTAGATCAGGCGCTGGAGCGAGCCGATGTCCGGTTCCTCGCGCCGGTAGGCGTCCAGCAGCTCGTACAGGTGCGGGGTGGCCACGAACATCCGGGTGACGCCGTGCTCGGCCACGGCCCGCAGGACCTCGGCCGGGCGCACTTCGTCGTGCAGCACCAGCGTGCCGCCCGCCGCGAGCACCGCGTCGGCGACCGGACCGGCGGTGTGGCTGAGCGGGGTCGCGACCAGCAGCTTCGCCCCGGCCCCCTCGGTGAGGGACGCGCCGGTCGAGGTGAACCGGCTTTCCCAGGCCCGCCCGGAAAGCCGGATGCCCTTCGGCTTTCCGGTGCTCCCGCTCGTCAGGCTGACGACGGCCGGGGCGTCCGGGTCCCACGCGGCGGCCCGCCCCGGGTCGCCCGCGGGCAGCTCGGCCGTCCGGATCACCTCGATCCGGCCGCCCGAGCGCTCGCTCAAGAGCGCGGCGCCTTCTTCGTTTTCCGCGTCGGCGACCAGTTTCGCGGAGATCCGCAACGCCATGTCCAGCCGGTCGCCGGTGGACAGCTCCGCCGCGGTCGTGGCGGCGTTGGCCGAGCGCAGGTAGCAGACCGACGCGCCCAGCAGGTGGGCCGCGTAGCGGACGGAAAGCGTGCCCGGGCCGTTCGGCGCGACGAGGACCCCCAGCATGTCCCCCGCCCCGACCCCGCGCTCCCGCAGTGCCCGTGCGGTCCGGCCGACCTCGTCGGCCAGCGCGCCGGCGGACACCGCCCGCCCGCGCCAGTGCACGGCCGTGCGTCCGGGGTCCCCGGCCAGTCTCGCCAGGATCCGCGCCGCGTACCCGGCGTGCCCCGACCACCATGCCTGGAGAACCGTCATGTGCCACCCTCGATTCTGTCGCGAAACCCGCGGCGAGCCGGCGTGCGCGGCAAGCGGGCAGCCGGCGCACACAGTGCCTGGTCCATCCTGTTTTCTCCGCTCCGGCGCGGCGTCTCCCGGAATGCGGTGCGCCCCGGCCCGCGAGCAAGGCAGAAGGCGCGGTGGCGCACCGGTTCCGGTGGAATCGACGAGAGCCTCCGGCTCCGCCGGCGAAATCCGAGGAGAAACGATGCCTGACACGCACGAAGGAGACGCGAGGGTGGACAGCACGGGAACCCTGACCGGCGGCGCCGGCGAGGCGGGCAAGCACGAAGTACGCCTCGGCGCCGTCCAGCAGACGTTGTTCATCCCGCTGGTTTCCCGTGCGCGCGAGACGAACCGGTGGGGCCCGGTGCTGCGCGACCCGAAGGCCGTCGAGCTGGTCCGGGCGATCGGTTACGACACCAAGTACGCCGAGGTGCCCGGCGGCTGGGGGCCCGTGCTGCGCACCGCGGTCTTCGACACCTACGCCCGCGAGTTCCTGGCCCGGCACCCCGCCGGAACCGTGGTGGAACTCGGGACGGGACTGAACACCCGGTTCGAGCGCCTCGACAACGGCCGGCTGCACTGGTTCGACCTCGACCTGCCCGACACGATCGAACTGCGCCGGGCGTTCTTCGAGGACACCGGCCGGCGCCGGATGATCACCGCGTCCGCTTTGGACGAAGAGTGGCTGGACGTGGTCGCCGGCTCCCCCGGCCCGTACCTGTTCGTCACCGAGGGGATGCTCGCCTACTTCTCCGAAGAGGACGTCCACGGGCTCCTGACGCGCATCGTGCGCCGCTTCCCCGGCTCGTTCGTCGTCCTGGACACGTATTCGCGGCAGATGATCGAACGCCAGCAGGCGATGGCCGCCGCCCGCAACGTTTCCGCGATGACGTGGGCCTGCGACGACCCGGGCACGCTCGAGCACCTGGGCCTGGAGCTGATCGACTCGGCGACGATCACCAAGCCGCCGCGCGCGATGCGCCGGAAACTGCCGCTGCGCTACCGGATCAAGCTGCCGCTCGCCGACCGCGAGTACGGCAAGGCCGGGCGCATCGCCTTCTTCCGCGTCCCCTGAGGTCGTCCCGGACGCGTTCGAGGCCGGCAGCGGTTCCGCTGCCGGCCTCGAAGTTCGTGCGCGCTCAGCCCTTCACGTAGGTGGCGAGGTGCTCGCCGGTGCGGGTCTTGCCGTGGGCGACCAGGTCCGCCGGGGTGCCTTCGAACACGACCTTGCCGCCGTCGTGACCGGCGCCGGGACCGAGGTCGATGATCCAGTCCGCGTGCGCCATCACGGCCTGGTGGTGCTCGATGACGATCACCGACTTGCCCGCATCGACCAGCCGGTCCAGCAGGCCGAGCAGCTGCTCGACGTCCGCCAGGTGCAGGCCGGTCGTCGGCTCGTCGAGGACGAAGATGCCGGCCTTCTCGCCCATGTGGGTCGCCAGCTTGATCCGCTGCCGCTCGCCGCCGGACAGCGTCGTCAGCGGCTGGCCGAGCCGGAGGTAGCCGAGGCCGACGTCGACGAGCCGTTCGAGGATCGCGTGCGCGGCCGGCGTCTGTGCCTTGCCGCGGCCGAAGAACCGCTCGGCCTCGGCGACCGGCATCTCCAGCACCTCGCTGATGTCCTTGCCGCCGAACGTGTATTCCAGCACTTCGGCCTGGAACCGCTTGCCCTCGCACTGTTCGCAGGTCGTGGCCACGCCGGCCATCATGGCGAGGTCGGTGTAGGTCACGCCGACGCCGTTGCAGTTCGGGCAGGCGCCCGCGGAGTTCGTGCTGAACAACGCCGGCTTGACGCCGTTGGCCTTGGCGAACGCCTTGCGGATCGGCTCCAGGAGCCCGGTGTAGGTCGCCGGGTTGCTCCGGCGCGACCCGCGGATGGCGGTCTGGTCGACGGCGATCACGTCGTCCAGCCCGGCCACCGAGCCGTGGATCAGCGAGCTCTTGCCGGAACCGGCCACCCCGGTCACCACGGTCAGCACGCCCAGCGGGATGTCGACGTCGACGTCCTGGAGGTTGTGCGAGTCGGCCCCGCGCACCTCGAGCACGCCGGAGGGCTCGCGCACCGCGTCCTTCAGCGACGCCCGGTCGTCGAAGTGGCGGCCGGTGACGGTGTCGCTGGCCCGCAGCCCGGCCACGGTGCCTTCGAAGCAGACCGTGCCGCCCTCGGTGCCGGCGCCCGGCCCGAGGTCCACGACGTGGTCGGCGATCGCGATCGTCTCCGGCTTGTGCTCCACGACGAGGACGGTGTTGTTCTTGTCCCGCAGGCGCAGCAGCAGCTCGTTCATCCGCTGGATGTCGTGCGGGTGCAGGCCCGTCGTCGGCTCGTCGAAGACGTACGTGGTGTCGGTCAGCGAAGACCCGAGCTGGCGGATCATCTTGACGCGCTGGGCCTCCCCGCCGGACAGCGTGCCCGACGGCCGGTCGAGCGAGAGGTAGCCCAGCCCGATCTCCACGAACGAGTCGAGCGTCCGCTGCAGCTGCGCGAGCAGCGGCGCGACCGACGCCTTCTTGATCTTGCGGACCCAGCCGCTGAGGTCGCTGATCTGCATCGAGCACGCGTCGGCGATGGTGATGCCGCCGACCTTCGAAGCGCGGGCCGCCTCGCCGAGGCGAGTACCGTCGCACTCCGGGCAGGTGGTCGTCGTGACCGCCCGGTCGACGAACGCCCGGATGTGGGGCTGCAGCGAGTCGCGGTCCTTCGACAGGAAGGACTTCTGGATCCGCGTCACCAGCCCTTCGTAGGTCATGTTGAAGCTGTCGACCTTCACCTTGGTCGGCTCGCCGTGCAGGAACTTCTCCAGCTCCGCCTTGGTGTACTTGCGGATCGGCTTGTTCCCGTCCAGGAACTCCGCGGCCAGGTAGGTCTTCACCTTCCAGCCGTCCACGGTGAAGCCCGGGATGGTGATCGCGCCCTCCGCGAGCGACTTCGAGGCGTCGTAGAGCTGGGTGAGGTCGAGGTCGGTGACCGTGCCCGTGCCTTCGCACTTCGGGCACGCGCCGGCGGGCGAGTTGAAGCTGTAGTGGAACGGCGGGCCCGCGCTGGGCTCGCCGAGCCTGCTGAAGACGATCCGCAGCATCGCGTTGACGTCCGTGGCGGTGCCGACGGTCGAGCGCGAGTTCGAGCCCATCCGCTCCTGGTCGACGACGATCGCCGTCGTCAGGCCTTCGAGCACGTCGACCTCGGGCCGCGCCACGCTCGGCAGGAACCCCTGGACGTAGGCGCTGTAGGTCTCGTTGATCAGCCGCTGCGACTCCGCGGCGATCGTGCCGAACACGAGCGAGCTCTTGCCCGACCCCGACACGCCGGTGAACACCGTCAGCCGGCGTTTCGGGATGTCGACGTCCACGCCCTTGAGGTTGTTCTCGCGAGCGCCCTGCACCCGGATCACGTCGTGGCTGTCGATCTCGGGCGGCTGCTTCGCTTTCGGCTTGGCTTTGGTCATCGCGTCTCCATGGTTTCGGTTTCGGGTGCGGGAAGCGCCGGAAGCCGGACCGGGGCACAAGGCCACCGAGTCCGGCTTCCGGCGGGAACCACGACGTCAGGCGGCGGCCGCCGCCGCGGGGGCGCGGGCGGCCTTGCGCTCGGCCGAGACGAGCAGGAACGTCGGCAGCGTGCAGCCGACCGCGATGGCGACCACCCACCAGAAGGCGGTCCCGAAGCCGGCGGCCTGAGCCACGGGGTCGGCCGCGCCGGCCAGCTGGCTCTGCAGCACCACGATGAACACCGCCGTGGCGAGCGAGCCACCGAACCGCTGCAGCACGTTGAGCTGGACGGTGGCGTCCCCGATCTTGGCGGGCGGGATGGCCCGGTAGATCGCCGTGGTGGCCGGGACGGTGGTGCCGCCGACGCCGAGCCCCCGGATGAACATCAGCAGGCACAGGTACCAGTACGGCGTGTGCGCCCCGATGAACGCGAACGGGATGGTCGCGACGATGCTGACCGTGCCGCCGATCAGCGCGGTGAGCCCGCTGCCCAGCTTGTCGATGAGGCGGGCGGAGCGCCAGATCGCGATGGCGACCCCGATGCCCTGCGCGATCAGGAGCAGGCCGGTGACGACCGCGCCCTCGTGCCGCACGATCTGGAAGTACAGCGGCAGGAGGATGCTGGCCCCGAAGACCGCGGCACCCAGGCAGAAGCTGGTCAGCGCGCCGGCCGCGTAGACCGGGAGCTTGAACAGGCGCAGGTCGACCAGCGGCTTGCGCGCGCGCAGCGCGTAGACCACGAACGCGGCCACCAGGACGAGACCGGCGACGGACCAGAGGAGCGGTGCCGACGAGCTGACCCGGCCCTGCCTGCCGATCTCGGCGAGACCGTAGGTCAGGGCGACGCCGCCCGCGATGATGAGCAGCAGCCCGGTGATGTCCAGCCGGCCGGTGTCCTCCCGGGTGTCGCGCGGCAGCAGCCGCAGCGAAAGCACGACGGTCAGCACGCCGATCGGGACGTTCAGGTAGAAGATCCACTCCCAGCCGGCGTGTTCCAGCAGCAGCCCGCCGATCGTCGGGCCGATGACCGGGGCGAGGATCGTCGGCACGCCGGTCACGCTCATCGCCCGGGCCATCAGCTTCGGTCCGGACGTGCGCACCAGGAGCATCTGCGCGACCGGGACCGCGATCCCGGCGGTGGCGCCCTGGACGACGCGGAAGGCGATCAGCTGACCGGCGGAGTCGGCCAGGCCGCACGCGAACGACGCGAGCGTGAACAGGCCGATGCTCAGCACGTAGAGGTTCTTGGCGCCGAACCGGCCGGCGAGCCAGCTGGTCGCGGGCAGGAACGCCGCCAGGGCGAGCAGGTAGGCGGTGACCAGCCACTGGATGGTGTCCAGCGAGGCGTGCATGCTGACCGAGAGGGGGTGCAGCGCCAGGTTGACGATGGTCGTGTCCAGGAACGCCATGAACGTTCCCAGCGTGGTCACCACCATCACCCGCTTCAGGGCGGGCGAGAAGCTCATGTCATCCGGCGCCGCCGCCGGTGGGGCGCTCTGGTTGGTCTCTGCGGACATTGCGATCACTCTCTCAGGGGGGACGTTTCACTGCTTCGTTGTGACACGACATGCACAGACCCGGACCGTTCGCCTGCGGAGGTACCACCGGCTCGCTGCGACGAACCCTCGGCGGTGGCACCGGCTTGCGACACGACCACGGCTATGGTGTCCCGCCTTTCCTCGTCTCCGGCCTGGGACGAGCGGGTCGTCGAGCGCACCGCCGGCCGGGCCGCCGGTTGCTCGAACCACGCTCTTCGGGCACGCACAGTCACGCTAACACGTCGCCCGATACTCGCTGTAGTGCCGATTCGACGTTCTGGCGGGTGCGGTTTCCAGGCCGGGGACATGCGAAACGCATGGGCCGTCCGGGTGAACCGCACGCCCCGGCCCGGAAACGCCGAAGCGCACCCCCGTGCGGCGTGCCCCGCCGGAGGTGCGCTCACCGTCCACTTCGGACGGACGGCTGGTGTCGCGCGGCCGAGGTTCGTCGACGGCCGGCCCGCATGCGCCCCAATGAGGTTTTCTCAGTAGCGTCGATGTCTGGTGTGGTGAGGCGGGTTGCCTCGCGCGGCTACTGGCGGTGTCTTGAACGAGTCGTTCAAGACACCCCAGGTCCTGAACGACTCGTTCAAGACATGAGCGGGCCGCAGCCGGCCGAGTGGCCTGCCACGCCGACCCACGCAGCCCGCCAGTGAGAAAACCCCAATGTGGCGTTGGGTGCGTCCAGCGCACCCAATGTGGCGTTCGGTGCGTTGAGCGCAACCAACGCCACATTGGGGCGCCCGGACCGGCCGTCGGACAACCCGCGCGCGCGGCGCTAGATGTAGGTGGAGTTCGGGTCGAGGCCGCACAGTATCCGGCCGTACAGCTCGTAGTTGGTGCTGGGCACCATCAGCGCGTGCAGGTTCACCGCGTTGACGTCGCGCAGGATCCGCTGGATCGGCACCGACTCGTAGATCGACGAACCGCCGCTGGCGCCGGCGAAGATGTCGACGACCTCCTTGGCCAGCTGGCACGCGGCCGCCACGTCGGCGCGGCTGCGCGCCCGCTCCTCGAGCTTCCACGGCTCGCCCGTGCGCGACCGCTCGTCGGCCAGCGCGGTGACGCGGTCGGCGTGGAAGCCGAGCTGGTCGATCTTCATCGCGGCCTGGCCGACCTGCAGGTGCGTGACGGGAGCTTCGCGCTGGCTGGTGTAGTCGCTGTAGGTGATCTTCCGGCCGCCGAGGCGCTCCATGAAGACGTCCTGCGCGGCCTTGGCCAGCCCGACCAGCGTGCCCACCGAGGACGCGGCGGCGACCCCGAGCAGCGGCGCGCGGTACATCGGCAGTTCGGCGTTGAGGCGGGAGGCGTACTGCTCCTGCAGGACGGCGACCAGCGGCAACACGCGCGCCGCGGGCACGAACACGTCCTCGGCGACGGTGGTGATGCTGCCCGAGCCGCGCAGCCCGGAGGCGTACCAGTCGTCGACGCGCCGCAGGTCCGCCATCGGCACCAGCGCCATCACCGGCCACTGCCCCTGCCCGTCCGGCGTCGGGGCCATCGCGATGATCTCCTGCCAGTGACTGTGGGGCGCACCGCTGATGAACCCCCACTGGCCGTTGACGGTGTAGCCGCCGTCCACCGGCGTCGCGACCGCGGTCGGGCTCAGCGTGCCGCAGACGCGGACGTTCTCGGTCTCGTAGACCTCGTCCTGGACCTCGTCCGGGAACATGCCGACCATCCAGCCCGGGATCGTCCACACGGACATCGTCCAGCCGGCCGCGCCGTCGCCGCGGGCGAGCTCGGCGGTCACCGCCGCCTGGGTGGCGGTGTCGCTTTCGTAGCCGCCGTAACGCGCCGGGACGCGCATCTTGAAGAACCCGGCGTCGGCCATGGCTTCGACCGTCTCGTCGAGCAGGCTGCGGTTCTGTTCGGTGCGGTGCGCGTTCTGGCGAAGCAGGGGGATCAGGTTCGACGCGCGGCGAACGAGTTCGGTCCTCGGGACTGCGGAAGTGCTGGCCACCCTGGCCTCCTCGGGAGTTCGGGCCGGTTTCACCGGTTCATCGTGACAGCCGGCGGCGGCCCGCTCGCCTTGTCGATTGCCCTCCCGCCGGCACGATGCGAGAAGACCCGTGCGCTCGCACGGGTCTTCTCGCCGGACGGGGATGCTCAGCCGGCGAGCTCCTGGTCTTCCGCGGCCCGGCCGGAGGCGCGGCCGACGGCGTCGGCGACGTCCGCGGCCAGCCGTTCGACGTCGGTCGCGTCGACGCGGGCGCCGTCCCAGTAGACGAGCGGGTCGGTGCCCACCGCGAGGTGCAGGCGGTGCACCTGCGCCTTGGCCGCGGCCAGCTCGGTCCGCAGCGTGCCGTCGGCGCCGTCACCGGCCCGGCCGAGGTCCGCGGTGAGCGCCGTCAGCCGGTCCGGCACCTCGGCGCGGACCGCTTCCAGCGCCGCGAGGAGGTCCACGACCTTCCGGAACAGCCGTTCCATCTCGGCGACCGCTTCGTCCAGGGTGTACACCGTCTCGCCGTTGTCGGTGATGTGGCGTTCCGGCAACGGTTTCGGCGCTCCCCCGAGCCGCACCGAGCGGCCGGTCAGCAGCGCGTCCGGATCACCCGGGCCGTCCAGTTCGTCCACTGTGGACGAGTACGCGGTGAAGATCTCCCACAGCCGGGCGAGGTCCGCACCGGCCGCGTCGAACCGGCGCCGGGTCCGGCCGGTGAACTCGGCACCCGCGGGCACCTGGGCCGCGAGCGCGGACTCCACCGCCACCAGGTTCGCCCGCACGGTGTCGCGCCGGGCTTGGGCGGCGGTCACCGCGGCGGCGGTTCCGTCCGCGGGCACCGGGGACAGCGCCGGCCGGGCACGGGACGGGCGTTCCTTCGCCGGGCCCTTCCAGCCGCGCAGGAACTGCTCGCCCCAGCGCAGGGCCGGCTGTTCGACGAGGTGGTAGCTCAGCGTCGCGATCAGCACGGCGCCGGACAACGTGACGAGCTCGAGCCGCCAGAACCCCACCGTGCCGTAGAACTCCCGGATCGGCCGCGAGTTCCCGCCGAGGATCGCGCCGGGCTGGAAGAAGAAGTGCATCACCGCGAAGTGCCAGAGGTAGATGCCGAACCCGACCTTGCCGAGGTGGACGACCGGACGGCTGGTCAGCAGCGCCACGATGGGCCGGGCGCCGCCGGAACCGCCCGGCGCGATCAGCGGTGTCACGGCGAAGAAGCCGAACAGCGCGACCATCACGTAGGTCACCAGCAGGCCGCTGGTGGAGTAGATGGCGTCCATCCCGATCACGCTGAACGGCCGGGCGCAGTTCACCAGGTAGACCGCCACGGCGGCGAGCCAGAACAGCGTCGGCCGCGCGGCGGCCCGGCGCAGCAGCGACGGCGTGCGCCCGGGATTCACCTGCGCCACCGCCAGCTTGATCGCCAGCGCCATGCCGATCCCGATGGTCGGGGCGAAGCCCTGCGGCCACCAGAACACCATCCGGTTGTCCCAGCCGTTCCCCTTCACGACGAACAGCCACGCGACACCGGCGGCGATCAGCACCGGCACCGGCAGCATCAGCCGCCGCGCCCGGGCCTCGACGGTCGTGCCGCGCATCGCGAACCGGCGCACCGCCATGGCGATCAGCGGGAGCGCCGCGTACCAGATGACCATGGTCGGCACGGTCCAGGTGATCTCCATGCCGTTCATCAGCTGCGGCTTGGCCGGGTCCTGCGCGAACACCTGCAGCAGCAGGATCGGCCGCAGCACGTACCAGAGGCCGTCGATGTGCTCGCGGTTCAGCGTGAGCAGCACGATCAGGTACATCACGTAGTAGCCCGGCAGCAGGCGCAGCAGCCGCCGGAGGAACCCGCGGCCCTGCGGGGGAAGCGGCGTGCCGGCGATGATCGACTTCGCCAGCGGGAGGTAGAGGTACATCGCCGGGAGCACGAACAGCACCCCGATGAACGACGGCATGCCGCTGACGAAGAAGGCGCCCACGCCGTTGCTCGGCGGCCGGGGCTCGCCGAACGCCTTGGTGCCCAGCAAGCCGGAGAACATGGCCACGTGCACGGTCAGGAGCGCGAGCGCGGCCAGGCCCCGTACCCCGTCGATCGCGGGGGCGCGGCCCCCGGTGGACGGCTTGGTGTGCAGGCTCACGGCGAGCCCCTTTCTCGGTGCGGGAGTTCTTCCGCGGCCGCTAGTCGACGATGGACTTGACGAAGCTCAGCGCCTCGCGGAAGCGGGGCCCGTCGACGACCTCGAGCACCTTTTCGACGTCGCGCACGGTGTGCCCGAGCGCCTCGCCGAACCCCTTGAGCTCGCGGGAGTTGACCGCGAACGTCCGGCTGCCGTCCTCGTTGTCGGTGATCTGGGGCATTTCGCGATTCTCCTTCTGTGTCCGGGGTGCGCACGCTCGCCGCCCATCGTCGGCCCGCGGGGCACCCGGTTTCGCCTTCCCGATTGCGCGGCACGGGCGCGGACGGCACGCTCGGAGAAGACGTCTCATCAGTCCACTTCGGACAGAGGACGGGCAGCACAGCAAGAGATGGATCCCCGACCGCCCGCGGATAACCTCGGAAGAAATCCACGTACTTTCCGAGAGGTCCGGCAGATGACTGTTTTGACGGAACGGAACGCCACGCAGCCACCGGATGCCGGGGAATCGACCGGAATCATCGCGAAGCTGCTTTCCGCCACCGCCTCGCGCGACGGCGACCTCGACGGCGTCGTCGGCGAATTCGGCGTCGCGCGCGTGGGACGGGTGCTGCTGGACGAGATCCTCTTCCGCGCGTGCCTCGACGACGTTCCCCTGTCCGACGGCGAGAACGCTTCCGTCCACGTGGTCCTCGAGCACGGTGGCGAACGGTTCTCGGCCACCGTGTCGCCCCGGCACGTGCACGTCACCGACGAGCCGGACCCCGCCGGCAACGGCGCCGGCAGCCTGCCCGCCCCGGTCGTGACGCAGGACCTGACCGAGGTCGCCACCGCGCTCTACGGACCCGCGGAGCTCGTCACCTCGGTCACCCGGAAGATCCGGTGGCCGGGCCCCGGCGTCGTGTTCCCGACCCCGCAGCGCCCGAACCTGCCGCGCGCGTACTACGACGTGGCGCGCCGGGTGGTCCAGGTGATGGAACGCTCCGAGCAGGTGGGCCTGACCGAGCTCGCCGTCCGCTACGGCACGGACAAGTGGTCGGCGATGCACCAGTACACCCGCAACTACGAGCGGCACCTCGGCCCGCTGCGGGACCGGCGGCTGAACATCCTCGAGATCGGCATCGGCGGGTTCGACGACCCCGCGCGCGGCGGCAAGTCGCTGCGCTCGTGGAAGCACTACTTCCCGCGCGCCCTGGTCTACGGGATCGACATCCTCGACAAGCACCTGGTGGACGAACCGCGGCTGACGACCTTCCGAGCCGACCAGTCCAACGCCGCGGAAGTCACCGAAGCCGCCGAGAAGTGGGGGCCGTTCGACCTCATCCTCGACGACGGCAGCCACATCAGCGAGCACGTCATCAAGACGTTCGGCACGCTGTTCGCGCGCCACCTGCGGCCGGGCGGGCTGTACATCATCGAGGACCTGTGCACGTCGTACTGGCCCGAGGTGTTCCAGGGCGACGACACCGACCTCGCCGACCCGCGGTACACGATCGGGTTCCTCAAGGCGCTGGTCGACGGGTTGCACCACGAGGAGCTGCTCCGCCCGGACGCCCGGGAGCCCCGCCCGACGGACACGACCGTCTCGGGCCTGCACCTCTACCACAACGTCGCGGTCATCGAGAAGGGCTCGAACACCGAAGGCAGCGTGGTCGCCGATGTCTTCCGCGCCAGAAGGGAGCGCGAGGGCCGGTGACCCGGAACGCGGTCCGCCCCCACGGGAACGCTCCGGGCGTTCCGGTGGGGGCGGACCGCGTTCGTGCTCGGTCGTCAGGCGCCGGGGGCGAGGTAGAGCGCCTGCCAGTAGAAGCTCCAGGGCTTCGCCCAGCCGTCCGCGACGCACACCCAGCCGTCGGCGGGCCGGTAGGCCGAAAGGAACTTCGCGCGTTCCCCGGCCACCGCGTCGCTGTCGTGGATGTCGATGATGTCCGTCAGCGGGCCCGTGCTGAGCGCCAGGGCGACGGTGCCGGCCCCCTGCACGTGGCCGTCGAGGCTGGCGTCCAGGTACTTGCCCACCGGGTTCTTCGTGTAGAAGGCCCGGCACCGGACGTCGATCAGTTCGAGGTAGTCGGCCACCGTTTCCGCCGTCATCTCGGCGAACGAGTTGATGTTGACGCAGAGGTCGTACCGTTCGGGCCAGGCGGCGTCGTCGATGTCGCCGACCGCGACGAAGCGCACCTTGGCGAACTGGTGCTCGTCCAGTACCTCGCGCAGGTACCGCCGCGACATCTCCAGCGACTTCGGCAGGTCGATGATGCAGTACTCGGCGAGGTCGTGGTTGGCCAGGAAGGCGTGGCAGGTCCGGCCGTACCCGGCGCCGATCTCCAGCACCCGGCCGCCGTCGAGCTCGACGTGCCCGCTGACGAAGTCGAGCTCCTGGACCGCCAGCAGGTAGTCCATGCAGATCGCGTCGCCGTCGTAGGTGATGGTGACGGGCGCGCCCACCTGGCGGTTGCCGATCCGGCGCAGCCGGGCGACGTTCTCCGGGGAGAGGGTGGAGGCCAGGTTGTAGATCAGCGTCTTGAGGTAGCGGACGCCGTTGATCCGCGGGTCCCACATCGTGAACTTGTAGTTGATCCCGTCGGACTTGAACCGGGCCAGGTCCGTGGCCGACTCGTCCGCGAACACGGAGTCGTTGATCTGCGCCCACTGCGGGCTCTGCTCGTACTTGCGCTTCGTACCCGAATCCATGGCTCGTCCTGTCGTCATCCGGCTCCCCGGCGGCGTCGGGCCGCCGGGGCTGAACTCGTGCGGGTTCATCGAATTCCCGGGCCGCGTCCGGCGACCCGGGAACCCGGTGGCCGATCAGTCTTCGGTGCCGCCCATCACCTCGGCGGTGAACGCCTGGCGGGCCGCGGTGATCGGGTGGGAGTGGGACCCGAGCGGCTCGTAGAGGTTGTAGGTCTCCGCGAGGGTCAGCTGGGTTTCGGCGTCCTCGGAGTTCGAGCAGTACGTCGTGTGGCCCGGCGCCAGGCCGTTGTGCCCCCACACCGGCCCGCGCTTCGAGCCGAACCAGAGAATGCCGAGGCCGTAGCCGCCGGCGCCCGGGGCCTTCGGGTTGAACGGGACCGTATCCTTCATCTCGCGCAGCAGGCCCGGCTCCAGGACTTCGCCGCGCAGCAGCGCGCGGTAGAACGTGTTGATGTCGGCCGCGGTCGAGATGAGCTCGCCCGCCGCCCAGAACGCCGACATGTCGTAGCTGGTGCAGTCGCGCACGCTGCCGTCGGCCATCGGGAGGTACGCGCGCTGGTGCGGCCCGGGGATCGCGGGGTCCGTGCCGGGCAGGGAGGTGCCGGTCAGGCCGAGCGGCCCGAACACGCGCTCGGCCAGCTCGGCCCCGTAGGGCCGGCCGGTGAGCCGCTCGATCAGCAGCCCCAGGACGATGTAGTTCGTGTTCGCGTACGACCACTTGCTCCCGGGGGCCCCGGCCGGCGGCAGGTCGAGGCCCATCCGGACCAGCTCGGCGGGCGCGAAGGTGCGCGTCCCGGCCTCGGCCAGCTTCTCCGTGGTCGCGGAGAACCGCTCCAGGTAGTCGCCGATCCCGCTGGTGTGGTTGAGCAGCATGCGCACGGTGACCTGCCGCCCGCGGTCGCCGGGCACCACCTCGGGGAGGTACCGCCCCACGGCCGCGTCGAGGTCCAGGCGCCCTTCGCCGGCCAGCTGCAGCACGACCACCGCGACGAAGCTCTTGATGACGCCGCCCGCGCGGTGGCGGAAGTCGGCCCGCGGCGGCCGGCCGGTGGTGAGGTCGGCCAGCCCGGTCACCAGTGACCGCGTCCGGTCGCCGTCGCGGACCTGGGCGAACGCGCCGATCAGGCCGGCGTCCCGCTCGGCGTCGAGCAGTTCCTGCAGCCGCTTCCCCCGCCTGTCCTCACCCGCGCCGCCGGCCGCGCCACCGCGGGGCAGCACGTCCGGCACGTCGTCGATCTTCATGGCGTCGTCTCCTCGTGGTCTCGGAGTTCAGGACCGGGACGGGCCCGGGTCCTGGCTTGCCGGAACGGCCGGCTCCGGTTCGCCCGCCCCCACCGGCACCACGACCGGGCGCCGGGCGGTGCGGTTCAGCCACCACTGCACGATCAGCAGGTTGAGTACCCACGGGAACCACCCGACGTTCTCGGCGAGCCAGCGCGGGTCCAGCCGGGGGAACGGCAGAGCCGCGACGAAGGCCGTCCGGCTCCAGATGATCGAAAGCGTGAACGCGAAGCTGTAGAGCATCCACTTGCGGTGGTCGGCGAAGCGGCGCTGCCGCGCGGCGACGTAACCGGCGATCGCGGTGCCCGTCCACAGCAGGGTCAGGGCCGCGAACCCGACGACGACCGTGGTCGGTTCCCGGCCGAGGTTCTCCGCGCGGAAGAAGATGAGCGCGGCGAGCGCGGGCGAGCCGACGACGACGGACGCCAGGTAGATCCGGCCGGAGACGCGGTGCGCGCGGGGGTGCTTGCGCCGGAACCGCGGCCAGACCTGCACGCACCCGCTCAGCATCGCCACGGTGCCCGAGGCCACGTGGACGATCAGGAGCGGGTACTGGAACGGGTTGCCCGGGGTGAGGGCGATCCGCGCGTGCGCGGGGTCGAGGGTCGCGTAGGCGGGGATCACGAAGACCAGCAGCCACGCGACGACGAGGAACGTGAGCACGCCCGGCCAGGGACTCCTTCGCGCTCGGCGCCGTCCCGGCCCCGCGGTGGCGGGGCGGCGGGCGGCGGGGTCGTCCCCGCCGGTGCGGACGTCGGACGGGTTCCGCGCGGAAAGTGTCACCAGTCGGCCCTCCCCGCCGGCGCGGCGCGCCGGCAGATCGTCTTCACCTTTCGTTCGGTGAAACGCTATCCGCGGGGCGCGGAAGTGTCTTCTTCGAATATGCGAACGCGGATTCGAGCATTCCGCGATTTCCGCGCGTATCGGAAATCGAGCCGGGTGCGCCGCGTCAACCCGCGCCTTCGCGGGACGCGATCACCGGCACGGCGGCGGACAACGCCCGGCGCCAGTGCCGTGGCGGGCTCAGCCCGGCCGCGCACCAGGACGCGCGGGACAGCACGGAGTACGCCGGACGCGGTGCGGGACGCGGGAAGTCCGCCGTGGCGCACGGCCGGACCCGGCGCGGGTCGGCGCCCAGCTCCTCGAAGACGGCGCGGGCGAGCGCGAACCGGGAAGCGCCGCCACCACCCGTGCAGTGCAGCACCGCCTGACGCGGGGCCGTCCCGCGGGCCACCCGGCCGGCCAGCTCGAGCAGCCCGGCCGCCAGGTCCGCGCTCCACGTCGGCGCGGCGCACTGATCGTCCACAACGGACGGTTCGGCGCCGCCCGCCGCGAGCCTCAGCATGGCCCGCACGAAGTTCTCGCCGTGGGCGCCGTACACCCAGGAAGTGCGGACCACCCACGCCGTCGCGGCCGACTCCAGCACGGCCCGTTCGCCGGCGAGCTTGCTCCGGCCGTACACCGAAGCCGGGCCGGTCGGGTCGTCCACTTCGTACGGCCGGGACGCGTCACCCGCGAAGACGGCGTCGGTCGAGACGTGCAGCAGCGGCACGCCGTGGGCGGCGCCGGCGGCGGCCAGCAGCCCGGGCCCGCGCGCGTTGACCGCGAAGGCGGCCTCGGCATCGGTCTCGGCGGCGTCGACCGCGGTGTAGGCGGCGGCGTTGACCACGATGGGAAACCGGCCCGCCGCGCGCGCTTCGGCGGCGAAACCGGCGACCGCCGCGGACACCGCACCCCCGTCGGTGATGTCCAGCTCCGTGCGCCCGGGCGCACGGACGTGCGTGCCCGCGGGCGCCAGCGCCACGAGTTCACGACCCAGCTGCCCGGTCCCGCCGGGCACGAGCAAAACCGGTTGCATGGCCGAACGATAACCGAACATCTTTGCCGGGCAAGGGTTCCCGGCGCGATGCAGCATACTCGGAGTAGTGCGTGCCGAGACGTGGTTCCTAGGCTGGGACCGGAACACCGATGTCGTCGAAACCCTCGGGAGCCACAGGTGAACGCGCTACCACAAGGTGATGTCCGGTTGATCGAACACGAGGTGGCACAGCGTCTGCTGGTGTCGAAGGAGCTGGCCCGCCTCGCCTACGTGGCACTGGACGGCACGCCGCGCGTGCTGCCCGTCATGTTCCACTGGAACGGCAGCGAGGTCGTGATCTCGTCGTTCCACGAGGCGCGCAAGATCCCCGCCCTGCAGAAGCGGCCGGACGTGGCCATCACCATCGACACGTCGTCGCACCCGCCGGAGATCCTGCTCATCCGCGGCAAGGCCGAGATCTCGCTCGTGGACGGGGTCGCCGAGGAGTTCAAGCTCGCGAACTACCGGTACGGCGGCCCGGAGTTCGGCGCCGGCCGGATCGCCGAGGTGGACCACCCCGGCACGAAGATGTGGCGGATCGCCGTCCGCCCGGCGTGGGTCGGGGTGCTCGACTTCCAGACCCGCTTCACCGGCGGGCGCACCGCGGACGACTTCGCCGGCCGCGGGCAGGGAAACGCCGCCTGAAAGCGGTGAAAGGCGCCTCCGGAGATGCTCCGGGGGCGCCTTTCTCCGCCGTCAGGCCGCGGCGGCCAGCCCGCCGCCGCCCAGCACGTGCACATCGGGCACGTAGAGGATCCACCGGCCGCCCTGTGCGGTGAACGCCTGCTCCTTGGCGAGGATCTCTTCGGCGTGGTTCCACGCGAAGAGCACCACGTAGTCCGGGTAGTCCTCGGCGAACCGCTCCGGCGCGACCACCGGCAGGTGCGATCCGGGGGTGAGCCGGCCCTGCTTCTCCGGCGTCGAGTCGTAGACGCACTCCACCAGGTCCGTCCCGATCCCGCAGTAGTTCAGCACGGTGGCGCTCTTCGACGTCGCGCCGTAGCCGGCGACGCGGAAGCCCTTCCCCTTCAGCTCCGTCAGCAGCGCGACGAGGTCGTGCCGGATGCGCCGGATGTTCACGCCGAACCGGGCCAGCTTGACCCGGTCGTTCAGGCCGAGGTCGCGCTCGTGCGCGAACAGCCGGGGCAGGGCCGTGCCCGGCTTGCGGGCGCCCGGGCGGGCGACCGAGTACCGGACCGCGCCGCCGTGCACCGCCAGGCGTTGCGCGTCGACGAGCTCGAAGCCGAAGCGCTCGACCATCGCCCGGACCGAGTGCAGCGAGAACAGGTAGAAGTGCTCGTCGTAGATCTGGTCGAAGTAGTTCTTCTCGACGATGTCGCCGAGGTAGCGGTCCTCGAAGACGAACAGCCCGTCGTCGGCGAGGAGCTCGTCGATGCCGCGGAAGATCGAGTCGATGTAGGAGATGTGGCTGAAGGTGTTGGCCGAGAAGATCACGTCGGCCCGGCCGTGCGCCTGGCGGATTTCGCGGGCGACGGACTCCTCGAAGAAGTCGACGCGCACGTCGATCCCCTTGGCCGCGGCCGCTTCCGCCGCACCCCGCGACGGATCCACCCCGAGGTGCCGGACGCCGTGGTCGCTGACGGTCTTCAGCATGATCCCGTCGTTGCAGCCGATCTCGACGACGAACGGGTCCGGGCCGGTGAGCTCGGTGCGCACCAGGTTCCCGGCGAACGCCTCGAAGTGCTGCCGCATCAACGCGGACTCGGACGAGCGGTACGGGTAGTCCTCGTGGAACATGGCTTCGCGCGGGAGCTCGTCGGACAGCTGCACCATGCTGCACGAGGAGCAGATGCCGACGGCGAGGTGGTGGAACGCCTCACGGCCGGTGTCCTCGGCCTTCACGAAGGCGTTCGACACGGGCTGGCGCCCGAAGTCGAAGATCTCCGACACGGATCCGCCGCAGAGGCGGCACGTCCGGGCGGCGGGTGGCGTTTCGAGCGTCACGGTGGTGTCCCTTCGGAATCGGAAGTTCCCTTGCACAAGGCCGCAGGGGTGCGGGCCGGGATCGCCCGCACCGGACGGGCTTTCCCCGCACCGGCCGCGCGGCGGGTGCGGGGAAAGCGGTTCGGCGCCGGCTTCACCCGGCCAGTGGGGGCAGCCCGCGCACCAGGTCCGCCGCCTTCTCCGCGATCGCGATCGTCGGCGCGTTCGGGTTGCCGCGCACCAGCGTCGGCATCACCGACGCGTCCACCACGCGCAGCCCCGCCACGCCGTGCACACGCAGCTCCGGGTCCACGACCGGCCCCATCGCGCAAGTGGCGGCCGGGTGGTAGATCGAGTGCGCGAAGTCGCGGATGTAGTCGCGCAGGTCGTCGTCGGAGTCCGAGGCGGGCGGCCGGTAGGGGTTCGCGGTGTACGCGCCGAGCGCGGTCTGGCGGGCGATCGCCAGGCCGAGCCGGACCCCCTCGACCGCTTCCGCCAGGTCCTCGGGTTCCGCGAGGTAGTTGTGCAGGATCTTCGGTTTGGCCGTCGGGTCGTCCGAAGCCAGCTGCACGCTGCCCCGGCTGCGCGCGGCGAGCATGGACGGCCCGTAGGACAACGCGTGCGCGGTCGGCGTGCCGAGCCCGTTGTCGGCGAACATCACCGGCGCCGCGAGGAATTCGACGTTCGGCGCCGCCAGGCCGGCGTCCGTGCGGGCGAAACCGCCCGCCTCCGGGCCGTTCGACGTCAGCGGGCCGCTGCGGGAGCCGGCGAACTGCTCCTGGTACCGCGGCTCCCCCGCCACCAGCAGGCTGATCGGCTCGTCGTGCGTGTAGATCAGCGGCACCAGCAGGTGGTCCTGCAGGTTCTGGCCGACCTCCGGCAGGTCGGCGACGACCGGGATGCCCAGCGCCTCCAGCTGCCAGGCCGGGCCGACGCCCGAGAGCATCAGCAGCTGCGGCGAGTTGTACGCGCCCCCGGCGACGATCACCTCGCGCTCGGCGCGCAGGACGATCTCCTCCTCCAGCCGGAAACCCCGCACGCCGCGCGCCACGCCGTCTTCGATGACGATCCGGTGCACCCGCAGGTTCGCCTCGACGGTGAGGTTCGGGCGGTCCAGCGCCGGGTGGAGGAAGGCGGTCGCCGCGCTGGCGCGCATGCCGTCCTTCTGCGTCAGCTGGAAGGCGCCGAACCCGTCCTGCGATGCGCCGTTGAAGTCGTCGTTGTACGGGTGTCCGGCCTGGACCGCCGCGGCGACGAAGGCCTTCGACATCGGGTTCCGGGACCGGCCGTCGGAGACCGACAGCGGCCCGCCCACGCCGTGGTACTCCGACGCCCCGCGCTCGTTGTCCTCCGAGCGCAGGAAGTAGGGCAGCAGCTCCCGGTAGCTCCAGCCCGGCTGGTTCCAGCCGTCGTAGTCGGCCCGGTTGCCGCGGATGTAGATCATGGTGTTGATCGAGCTGGTCCCGCCGACCACGTTGCCGCGCGGCAGGTAGACGCGCCGCCGGCCGAGCCGCGGCTCGTCGTGGGTGTCGTAGTCCCAGTCCATGTTGGTCCGGAACAGCTTCCCGAAGGCGGCCGGGACGTGGATGTTCGGTGAGGCGTCCGAAGGCCCCGCTTCGACGAGGCACACGGAAACGTCGGGATCTTCGCTCAGCCGCGCGGCGAGTACGCAGCCCGCCGAGCCGGCGCCGACGATCACGTAGTCGTACATGGGGTCGCTCCTCACGTCCTGTGGCCCAGCGATGGGTGTCCCCAGGATTCCCGGCCGCGGGGGCGCCGGGCGTCTTCGAGCCTGCGCACGCCACAAGCCTCAATCGAGGAGACGTGCCGCGGAATGCCCGGAAGTACGGTGGAAAACCAGCGTCGTAGGAAGCGAGGAGCTGAAGATGGCGGGCACCGATCTGTCGAGTCCGGAGTTCAAGGCGAATCCGTACCCGTCGTACGCCGCGCTGCGCAAGGAAGCACCGGCCCACCGGGTCCCCGGGCCGATGGGCTCCGAGATCTGGCTGATCACGCGGTACCGGGACGCGCGCGCCGCCCTCGGTGACCCCCGGTTCGCGAAGGATCCCCAGCACGCTCCCGAGTGGGCCAAGCTGCTCGCCGGCGGGGCGTCGGACGAGGGGCCGTTCGGCCGCAACATGCTCAACAGCGACCCGCCCGACCACACGCGGCAGCGGCGCCTGGTCAGCATGGCGTTCACCAACAAGCGGGTCGAGCGGCTCAAGCCCCGGATCGCCGAAATCACCGCCGAGCTGGCGGACGCGATGGCCGGCAAGCGCACGGCCGACCTGATGGCGGAGTTCGCGCACCCGCTGCCGATCACGGTGATCTGCGAGCTGCTGGGGATCCCGGTCGCCGACCGCCACGAGTTCGCCACCTGGACCAGGATGCTGCTCGCCTCACCGTCCACTCCGGAGGGAGTGGAGAGCAGGCGCCGGGGCAACCAGCTCATGAACGACTACCTCTCCGCGCTGGTCGAGCGGATCCGCCCCGGCGTCGACCCGGCGCTCGACTACGACGCCCAGCCCGACCTGCTGAGCGCGCTCATGGTGCCCTGGCAGGAGGACCGGCTGTCCGAGCGCGAGCTGCTCGGCATGATCAAGCTGCTGCTGGTCGCCGGGCACGAGACCACGGTCAACCACATCGGCAACGGCATGCTGGCGCTGCTGCTGCGCCCGGACCAGCTGGAGCTGCTGCGCGCCCGCCGCGAGCTGCTGCCGAAGGCGGTCGAGGAGCTGCTGCGCTTCGACGGGCCGATCGAGCGGGTGCCGTGGCGGTTCACCACCGAGGACGTCGACCTGGGAACCGTGACGATCCCCCGCGGCAGCGCGGTGAACGTGGTGCTCGGGTCCGCGGACCGCGACCTGACGCAGTTCGCGAACGCCGACGAGCTCGACATCACCCGCGCGGAGAACCAGCACCTGGCGTTCGGCTTCGGGGTGCACTACTGCCTCGGCGCGCCGCTGGCCAGGGCGGAGAGCCGCATCGCGTTCGACACGCTGCTGACCCGCTTCCCCCGGCTCGCCCTGGCGGTCCCGCCGCGCGAGCTGCGGTGGGAGATCGGCGGGCCGAACATCATGCGAGGCCTGGGCGCGCTCCCCGTGACCTTCGACGGCGAGTAGCGTCCCGCGGACCGGACCCTCCGTACCCTCGACCCCCGGGGTGCGGAGGGTCCGGTCATGTCCGGGGTCGCCGGGACAGCGGCGGGCCGGGCACGTCGAGGTTCCACCGCCCGGAAAGCCTTGCCCGGAACGGCCGATGACCCTGCTCCATCCACAAGGGACGGAGCAGGGCCATCGGCCTTCGTGCGGTCAGGCGGCTTCCGCCTGCTCCTCTTCCTCGGCCTCGCCGCGGAGGATGCCCGTGATGTGGCCGGCCAGCGCCGCGACCGTCGGCTTCGCCCACAGGATCGTCGGGGGGAAGTCGAGGCCGAAGCGGCGGCTCAGGCGGACCCGCAGGCCCACCGTCATCACCGAGTCCACGCCCAGCTCGACCAGCGGGCGCCGGAGGTCGACGTCGGCCGGGGCCAGGTTCAGCTCCGCGCCGACCTGCTCGCGGACGCCGTCGGTGACCAGCTCGCGCGCCTCCGGCTCGGCCAGGGCCGTCCAGTCCACTTCGGCCGCCGCGTCCGCCTCGCCGACCGCGCCGTCGATCGCCGCCAGGTCGCGGAACATCGGGACCCGCGCCGTGTGCGAAGGCAGTGGCAGCACCCGCAGGATCGCCTGGTACGGGGCGTTGTAGCGCTCCGCGAACGCCCAGGCGCGGAACGCCTCGGACGCCGTGATCGCCTCCAGGCCGCGCGCGTTGGCCTCGAACATCGTGCTCGCGATGTCCCCGGACATGCCGACCCCGCGCCACGACGTCCACCCGATGCTCGTGGTTTCCGTGTGGCCGCCGGCGTTCCGGTGCGCGGCCAGCGCGTCGAGGAACGAGTTCGCCGCCGCGTAGCTCGTCTGGCCGGTGAGCCGGGCGAACTGCCCGCACGAGGAGAACAGGACGAAGAAGTCCAGCGTCCCCGGCGGGAACTGCCGGTGCAGCACCAGCCCGCCGCGGGCCTTCGGGGCCAGCACCTCGCGCAGCCCGTCCTGGTCGACCTTGTCCACGAGGGCGTCGTTGACCACGCCGGCGGCGTGGATGACGCCGCGGATCGGGGGCAGGCCGTGCGTCGCCGGGTCGAGCTCGCGGGCGACGTCGGCCGCGTCGGTGATGTCGACCGCGACCGCCCGCACCGTGACCCCGGCGGCCTCCAGCGCCAGCACGCCGTCGATCTGCGCCCGCGTCTGCGGGTCGGTCACCTCGTCCCAGTCCGCGCGCGGCGGGAGGCCACGCCGTCCGGCGAGCAGGAGCCGCCGGGCGCCGCGGTCGGCGAGCCAGTGCGCGACCTCCAGGCCGAGCCCGCCGAGCCCGCCGGTGACGAGGTAGGTCCCGGTGGCGCGGCACTGCAGCCCCGGCCCGTCGGCGGGCCGCTCGATCGTAGTCAGCCGGGCCACCTCGGTGGCGTCACCGCTCAGCGAGATGACGTCCTCGGCGCCCGCGGCGTGGCGCAGGAGCTCCAGGACGCGCTCGCCGGTGCGGTCGTCGACCTCGTCGACGTCGATCGCCCCGCCCCACAGCTCGGGGTGCTCGCCGGCGGTGATCCGCGAGATGCCCCACAACGGGCCGTGCACGAGCGACTGTTCGCCGGCGGCCTTCCGCACGCCCCGCGAAAGCGACCAGATCCGCTGCGGCGCCACGCGGTCGCCCCCGATGGAGACGATCTCGCCGACGCGCTGGATGGTCCGGATGAGCGTCCAGCTCGCGCGCTCGGTCGCCGTCTCCAGCACCTCGCCCTCGCGGATGACCGACGGCGCCACCACGATCGCGCTCGGCTTGGCGAGCAGCTGCTCGCCGAGGTCGACGGTGCAGCCGCACTCGTGCGGGACGTGGGTGTGCGTGTTCGGGGTGCAGATCTTCACCACCGGCACGCCCAGTGCCTCGATCCGTTCGGCCAGCACCGGCGTCAGGGCCGG
Source organism: Amycolatopsis sp. NPDC021455 (assembly GCF_040640995.1). Classification (NCBI taxonomy): domain Bacteria; kingdom Bacillati; phylum Actinomycetota; class Actinomycetes; order Pseudonocardiales; family Pseudonocardiaceae; genus Amycolatopsis; species Amycolatopsis sp. NPDC021455. The sequence continues at coordinate 57,380 of NZ_JBFACT010000025.1, forward strand.
GTCGCCGACCAGGACGACCTGCTCGAACTCCGCCTGTTCCGCACCGGCTTCGAGGGGCTTCCACGCGATCTCGTGGACGAGGTCGCGCGGGCCGGCGGCGGTGGCGCCGAGGTGCTCGACCGCGGCGAACCGCAGGCCGGTGACCTCGCAGACGATCCGGCCGGTCTCGTCGGCCACCTGGACGTCGGTGGTGTCGATCGGCGAGCGCGGCGAGCGGCGGCTGTGCACCTGGATCCGGGCCGGCGGCGGGCCGTCGAAGACGACCTTCTCGATGCCGCGCGACATCCACAGCACCGGCGCGTCCTCCGGCGTGACGACGACCGCGCTGATCGTCAGCGCGCCGTCGATGACGTGCGCCCAGCTGGTGGCGTGCTCGGCGTCCGGCTCGATGGTCATCACCGCGAGCTGGTCGGTGTCGCTGCGGCGCAGCTCCTCGAGGTCCCACGGGAACGCGTAGCCGCCGACACCCATGCGGCGGAACATCGTGTCGACCTGTTCCCACGACGCTTCCGGCAGCCGCTCGCGCAGCCCGGCGACGTCGACCGTGCCGTCGGTGAGCCGCACGCCCGGGTCGATGACGGCGGTGGTGTGGGTGATCCACTCGTGCTCGTCGCCGGCGTCGTCGTCCTCGGCCAGCCGGGTGGACAGGCGCAGCGTGTTCTCCGACTCCACGATCTGCACGATCCGGGGCGGTACCACCGAAAGCGGCGTCCGCAGGACGATGTCGGTGATCGCCGCGGCCTGCCCGTCGCGCGAAGCCGCCTCCGCGAAGGTGTTGATGATCGACGCGGCCGGGGTGATCTCGACCCCGACGACCTCGTGGCTGAGCGGGTACGGCCGGACGTCCATGTCCAGGTGCGTCTGCCACACCACCCGGGTGGGCGAGCCGCTGACGGTCGTCTTGCCGCCCAGCAGGCTGTGCCGCTCCGGGTCGTGGCCGGCGCCGAGACCGCCCGCGCCCACCGCGCCGTCACCGAAGATCCAATAAGGACGGTGCTGCCACGCGGCGGGCGGCAGCGGGAGCTGCGGCGCGTCGGGGTGCTCGGCGGTCCAGTCGAACTCCGCGCCGTGGCAGTGCAGTTCGGCGAAGTTCGCCAGCAGGGTCGCGATCTCGTCCTGGTCGCGGCGCAGGGTGCAGGCGACGGTCGCCTCCTCGACGCCGTGGTGCTCCAGCGTCTCCTTGATGGAGTGGGCCACCACCGGGTGCGAGGAGACCTCCAGGAACAGCCGGTGGCCGTCCTCGATCGCCGCGCCGACCGCCTGGGCGCAGCGGACCGGCTGGCGCAGGTTCGCCACCCAGTAACCACTTCCCCGTTCGTCGGCCGCCCGCGGGTCGGCCAGCGCGGTGCTGTACAGCGGGACCGCGGGGGTGCGCGGGTGCAGTTCGGCGGCCGCCGCGGCCACGCGGGCGGTGACGTCGTCGACGTGCCTGCTGTGGAACGCGATGTCGGTGTCGACGGTCCAGACGCCCAGGCCGTCGGCCTTCCACTGCTCCGCGAGCCGCTCGACCGCGGCGCGGTCGCCCGAGATCACGGTGGAACCCGGGCTGGCCGCGATGGCGGCCTCGATGTCGGCGCGCCCGGTCAGCCGGGCCGAGACCTCGTCGAAGCCGAGGCTCACCAGGGCCATGCCGCCCCGGCCGGCCAGCGGCTGGAGGGCCGCGGCGCGGCGGCAGGCGAACCGGGCGGCTTCCCGGACGTCGAGGGCGCCCGCCACGACGGCGGCCGCGATCTCGCCGACCGAGTGGCCGATCACCGCGCTCGGCTCGGCGCCGTGGCGGCGCCACACCGCGGCGAGCGCGATCTGGATGGCGAAAGTCATCGCCTGGACGTGCGAGGCACTCCAGGGTCCACCGTCCACAATGGCCTCACGCGGGGTCCAGCCCAGCTCGGCGCGGAAGACGTCGGCGAGCGAGTCGACCGCGTCGGCGAACACCGGCTCTTCGGCGAGGAGCTTGCGGCCCATCCCGGACCACTGCGCGCCGTGGCCGGAGAACACCCACACGACCTTGCCGTCGGTGTCGGACGGCACGCGCGCGCCGGCGACGCCCGGGCCGGGCGTGCCCGCGGCCAGGTTCCGGAGCCGCTCGGTGAGCTCGGTGACCGAGCCGGCGACGACCGCGCCGCGCTGCGCGAGGTGGGAGCGGCGCCGCGAGAGCGTGGCGCCGACCGACGCGAGGGAAACGTCCGGGTTGGCGGCGAGCCAGTCCGCGGTCTTTCCGGCGAGGGCGCGGACACCCGCCTCCGACGCCGCCGAAAGCGGGAAGACCGAAGCCACCGGCTCGGGCACCGGCGCCCGCAGCGCCTCGGGCGCCGCGGCCGGAGCCTCGCGGAGGATGACGTGGGCGATCGAACCGCCGACGCCGTAGCTGGAAACGCCCGCGACGCGCGGCTGCTCGCCCCGCGGCCACGCCCGGCGGCCGTCGACCAGCCGCAGGCCGGAGTTCGCCCAGTCGAAGTCGGGGTTCGGCGCGGTGTGCAGGCTCGGCGGCAGCTCTTCGTTGCGCAGCGCGAGGATCGTCTTGATCACGCCCGCGATGCCGGAGCCCGCCTCGACGTGCCCGATGTTCGGCTTCACCGAGCCGATCAGGCACGGCTCGTCCGCGCGGCCCGCGCCGAAGACCGCGGCCAGCGCGCGGGCCTCCTCCCGGTCGCCGACCGGCGTACCGGTGCCGTGCGCCTCGACGTAGCCGACCGACCGCGGCGAAATCCCGGCGCGCCGGTAGGCCTGGCGCAGCATGTGCTCCTGCGCTTCGCTGTTGGGCGCCATCATGCCGTCGGACTTGCCGTCCTGGAACACGCCGCCACCCGCGACGACCGCGAGCACGTCGTCGCCGTCGCGCCGCGCGTCGGACAGCAGCTTCAGCACGACCACGCCGGCCCCTTCACCGCGGCCGTAGCCGTCGGCGTCGGCGGCGAACGCCTTCGACTTGCCGTCCGGGGCGAGCGCGCCGGCGCCCTCGAGGGCGATGTTCAGCGTCGGGCTGGCCATGATGTTGACGCCACCGACGATCGCGACCGGCGTCTCCCCGACGCGCAGGCTCTGGCACGCCAGGTGCAGCGCGGTCAGCGAACCCGCGCACGCCGTGTCGACGGCGAGGCTGGGCCCGCGCAGGTCGAGGAAGTACGAGATGCGGTTGGCGATGCCGTAGTAGGTCGTGCCGTTCACCGCGTACGCGCCGGTGCGGCCCACGTCCTCCAGCAGCCGCCGCCCGTAGTCGTTCGAGTTGGCGGCGACGAACACGCCGGCCTCGGTCCCGCGCAGCAGGTGCGGCGGCAGTCCGGCGTTGACCAGTGCCTCCCAGGCCAGCTCCAGCACGATGCGCTGCTGCGGGTCCAGGAAATCGGCCTCCTTGGGGGAAATCCCGAAGAAATCGGCGTCGAAGCCCTCGATGTCGTCGAGGAACGCGCCCTTGCGGGTGGTGTTCCGGAGGATGTTCGTGGCCTGCGGGCTGCCGGCGGCATAAGGCTGCCAGCGCTTCTCCGGCATTTCGCGCACCGAATCACGCCCGTCGACAAGGAACTCCCAGAACTTGTCCAACGAGTCGAGATCCGGGGCGAAGCGGCAGCTCATGCCGACGACGGCCACTGATTCTGTGAATTCCACGTCCTGGCTCAAGTCCCGGCTCCTCTGCAAATCACGACTCGGCAGCGGCACCGGCGTCCGGTCGTCCGCTGGTCTTCTCGATTCCGCGCATGACCCGTGGGCGGGCGGCGCCAACGCATGTCATTCTTCGGAACCGGTGCGGCCGCGGGCATCTCTTCGGTTGCCCGCATCCGAAGAGACGCGGGCGGCGCGGCGGGCCGCCTACCCTCCGAACCGGAGACCACACCAGAGGAGGTCCGGGAATGCCGGAGAGGACGAGCGCGGGCACCACGCCGTGGCCGCCGGAGTTCGCCGCCCGGTACACCGCCGAGGGCTATTGGGCGGGCCGGTCCCTCGGCGCGCTGCTGGGCGAGCTGGCCGGATCGGACGCGCCTGGCCTGGTGGACCGCGGTCTGCGCCTCAGCCACCGGGAACTGCTGTCCCGCGCCGACGGCGCCGCCGCCCGGCTGCACGCGCTCGGCCTGCGCCCCGACGACCGCGTCGTGCTCCAGCTGCCGAACCAGTGGGAGTTCCTGGTCGTGACGGTGGCCTGCCTGCGTCTCGGGATCGTCCCGGTGCTGACCCTGCCGGGCCACCGGAAGCAGGAGCTCGCGGACGTCGCCGAGCACGCCGAGGCGCGGGCGATCGTCACCGCGGGCACGGTCCGCGGCTTCGACCACGAGGCGCTGGCGCACGAAGTGGCCGCCGGATCGGCGACCGTCGAGCACGTGCTCGTCACCGCCGACGAGCTCGCCCCGGGCAGCCTGGACCTGCGGGCGTTCTGCCTGCCCGCCACCGGGCCGCTGCCGCCGGTGCCCGAACCGGACGGCACGGCGGTCGCGCTTTTCCTGCTGTCCGGCGGAACCACCGGCGCCCCGAAGCTGATCGCCCGTACCCACAACGACTTCGCGTACATGGTGCGGCGGTCGGCCGAGATCTGCGGCCTCGGCCCGGACAGCACCTACCTCGCGGTGCTGCCGCTGGGCCACGGTTTCCCGATGACCGCGGCGCTGGGCACGTGGCTGTCCGGCGGCCGGGTGGTGCTGGCCGGCTCGCCCGCGCCGGAGCGCGCGTTCGCCCTCGTCGAAGCCGAGCGCGTGACGATGACCTCGCTCGTCCCCGCGATCGTCCGGCGCTGGCTCGAACACCGCGCGACCGACCGCCGCCACCACCTCGGCTCGCTGCGGCTGATCCAGGTCGCGGGCTCGAAGCTGCCCGAAGACGTCGCCGCGCGGGTCACGCCCGTGCTCGGCGGCGTCCTGCAGAACGGTTACGGCATGGGCGAAGGGCTGTTCTGCCTCACCCGCCCGGACGACCCCGCCGAGGTCGTCTGCCGGACGCAGGGCAGGCCCATCAGCCCGGCCGACGAGCTGCGGCTGGTCGACGACCGGGGCCGGCCGGTCCCGGACGGCGAACCGGGGATCCTGCTCACGCGCGGGCCCTACACCCCGCGCGGCTACTACCGCGCACCGGAGAAGAACGCGCAGGCCTTCGTCGACGGCTGGTACAACACCGGCGACGTGGTCCGGCTGCGCCCGGACGGCAACCTCGTGGTCGAGGGCCGCGAAAAGGACGTGATCAACCGCGGCGGGGAAAAGATCTCCGCCGAGGAGATCGAAGCCTTCGGCCGCGCGGCCGGCGCGAAGGAGGCGGCTGCGGTGGCGATGCCGGACGCGGAGCTCGGCGAGCGGATCTGCTTGTACGTGACGGGAACGCGGCTCGAGCTGCCGCGGCTGCACGCGGCCATGCGGGAAGCGGGCGTGGCGACGTTCAAGCTGCCGGAGCGGCTCGTGCACGTCACCGCGCTGCCGGTCACGGCGGTCGGCAAGGTCGACAAGAAGGCCCTGCGCGCGGACATCGCCGCCCGGCTGGCGGCCGAGCGGCGGCGGGCGGGGTGACTCCCGCGGCAGGCCCGCACCACGAACCCGAAGTCGCCGGGCGACGCGCCCCCAATGTGGCATTGGGTGCGTCCAACGCCCCCAACGCCACATTGGGGCGCATGGACGCGCCGGACGTCGAACCACTGGCGACCGGCCCGCACCACCGACCCGGATCAGGCCGCCTTCCGCGCACCCTCGGCAGGCCGGCGCGGCGGGAACGTGCTGTGTCCCGCGTGCACGGCCACATAGCGGACGATGCCGTCGAGCACCACTTCGATGTCGGTCCGCTCCCCCGCGCGGAACCGCCCGCCGCAGGCGGCGCACGTCCGCTGACGGGCCGCCGCGCTCACGGCCGCCTCCGCGCGATCACGCCGGTGCGGCCGTCCCGTCCGGTCCGGATCCGCCGGGGGTCAAGGTGTTCGCTCATCGTGCACCTCGGTGGGTCGTCCGTGCTTCGTCACACCACTCCAGCTCACCGCACCGGCCGAGCGCGCCGCGTCTCGCGCGCTGCGCACCTCCCGGCGGCCACGGTGGGCAACTTCGAAGATGACCACGGTCGCGGCCGGCCCCAGACTTGAAGTGATACCGCTCCGGAGGACGAGAGGAGCCTCCGGCCGTCCACACGGCGGGCCGTCACGCGCACGCCCGGGCCCGCTCCAGCCGTCGGCGTGCGCTCGTTGGGAGGCCAGCGGATGGCCATGCGCCTCCAGCTCAGCGCGGGACTCGAGGTGCTCGAAGAGTGGTCGGCCACCGCGAGCCAGGCCGAACGGAACATCGTCTACGAGGCGCTCTTCGCGATCGGCGACGGTTCGGCGTTCCTCATCTACGACGTGTTCGGCGATCCCCAGCAGATCCACAACTTCGCCATCCTGGTCAAAGCCGACCTGATGATCAAAGTGTGCATCCACCGCGGTGAGTCCTTCGAAATCTGCCACATCGGCGTGCTCGACGACGAGACGGCGCTTCCGGACACTCCGGCCAGGCCGGCGGAAGTCGACGTCGACTCCGAAGATCTCTGAGCCGCCGCGATCACCCGCGCGGGCCGAACACCCGTCGTGATCATGTGTTCGTCATCTTGCGATGCCCCGGCCGCTCTGGAATCCTCAGCCTTACTGGGTGGGCAATGGGGGTTCTCGGGGGAACCAAGGAGGCCACACGCAATGTCATCACCGGATTTCGCCGGGCTTGACGTCTCCGGCCGCGTGCGCGCGAAGGACATCCAGCTGGCGGGCGTCGCCGATCTCCGGCGGCGGGTACTGATGATTTCCGGCGCGATCGACACGACCGACCACGACGTTTCGGTGACGGTCAACCTGCCGGAACCCGGGCGCTGGCAGGTCATCAAGTCCGAAACGAACCTGACCGAGCAGACGTGGGTCGCGCTGCAGGTGGTCGTGGACGAGGAGTCCACCTTCGTCGACGATCCCGAATCGCTCGTGATGTCGCGGCAGTTTTCGAAGTCGTTCATGACACCCGACCAGCGCCGCCTGACGTTCTACGGCGGCGAGGTGCGGCCGGGTGAGGCGGTCCTCAAGGTCTACGAGATCGAGACGACCGGCCGGAAGCCGGCCTACTCCTACTCGCGCTACAGCCCCGTGGCCACCGACACGCTGGAGAAGTCCGAGCAGACGCTCGAAGAGCTGGTGACGAACGGGATGCCCCGGCGGCCGATGGTGGAAGTGGTCGTCCCGGTCACCGTGATCGGATGACCGCCGCGCCGGTGACCGGCACCTCGTTCGTCCCCGGACCGCACCTGCTCGGCTCGCCGCGCGGGCGGGACTGGCCACGGCCACCGGCCCCGCCCCGGCCCGGGCGGGACGAGCCGCCACCGCGTGCCGACGTGGTCGTGGTGGGGGCCGGCCCGGCGGGCCTCGCGGTCACCTCGGCGCTGTGGCACCACGGCGTGCGCGACGTCGTCGTCCTGGACCGCGGCGGGCGCGCGTGCGGGCGGTTCTTCGCCCGGACCGACCGGCTGGGCCAGCGCGTGCTGCGCTCGCCGTACGAGCACCACCCCGGGGTCGAGGGGTTCCGCGACTGCGAGCTGCTCGACTTCGCGCGGCTGCACTGGGGACGGCTCACGCCGGTCGAACGCCGCGAAGTGCGCATGGCGCAGGCCGGTCACCGTTCGGTCGTGCCGGTGGACGTGTTCGAGGCGTACTGCGAGCACGTCGCCGCCACGCACGAGGTCGCGGAGAAGACCTGGCGGGCGGTCGTGCGCGAGGTGCTCCCGGCGGACGGCGAGGTCGTCGTGCGGACCGACCGCGGCCCCGTGACCGCCCGCCACGTCGTGCTGTGCCCCGGCGAGGAGCGCGTGGCGGCCCCGCCCTCGTGGTGGGGGGACGGGCCCGTCCCGGCCGGCGTGAGCTACTGGGACGAGCCGGTGCCGCCGGGCGCGGGGCGCCAGGTGGTCGTGGGCGCCGGCCTCACCGCCGCCCACCTCGTCAGCGGGGCCCTCGAAGCCGGGCGCGAGGTGCACTGGGTGGTCCGCGCGGCCGCCGAGCACTACCAGTGCGCCGACGTCAACGCGAAGTTCTTCCGCCCCGAGGGGCGCGCCCGGATCGGCGGCGTGCCCTGGGCGGACCGCCTGGGCCTGTTCGCCCGCTACCGCCGGGCCTCGATCATGTTCGAGTTCCGCCCGGCGCTCGAGCGGGCCGAAGCCGACGGCCGGCTGGTCGTGCACCGCGGCGAGGAGGTCACGCGGGTCGCGGCGGGCCGCGGCGGGACGGTGGAACTGCGGCTGGGCGACGGGCGGCGGGTCGCCGGGGACAACGCCGTGCTCGCGCTGGGCACGAAGCCGGAGATCGGGCTCGGCCTGCTGCCGGCGTCCGCGGTCGGCGCCCGGGACGGCTGGCCGGACCTCGACGAGCGCACGCTCGCCTACACGCGGGCGCCGCGCGTGTCCGTCGTCGGCGCGGCGGCCGGGATGGTGCTCGGGCCGGCGGCCCGCAACATCGACGGCCACCGGGTCGCCACGGCCCGGGTCGCCGACGCGGTCGCCCGCGGCCTGCGCCGCGACGGCGTCGGCGTGGACGCCCTGTCGCGCGGCGAGGTGGGGGCCGGTGTCTGACCCCCGGTTCGACCTGCCGGACCTCGACGTCGCGGCGGAGGAGGAAGCCGGGGTGATCCTGCTCGGCCTCGACCCGGACCGGCTGCTCGCCGGGCTCGGGTTCGCCGAGCTGGCCGACGATCCGGGGCTCGTCACCCAGGTCGTCGACCGCGCCCGCCACGGCGGGTTCACGACCGGCCACGCCGAGCTGGTCGCCGGCGGCGCCCGCCGGTGGCGGCGGCTGCGGCCGGCGATCGCGGCGGTGCCGGCGAAGGTGGCGAGCGGGAGCCTGCGCCGCGAGTGGCGCGACACGACCGCCCGGGTCGCCGTGGCCGTGCCGGACACGGGTCCGGCGTCGCGCGCCTACCTGGCCGCGTGCTGGATCCGCCGCGAAGAAATCGACCGGTTCACCGACCGAGAGGACCGCCGCGATGTCGTACCTCAAATCCCTGCCGGCTGAGACGACCCTGCTGCAGGTCTTCCAGGCGCACCCCGGACCGGCCCGGCACCTGCTCGCGTTCCACGAGACGCTGCTGCGCGGGAACTCGCCGTTCACCGTCGCCGAGCGGGAGATGATCGCCGCCTACGTCTCGGGCGTGAACAGCTGCGGCTACTGCCACGGCATCCACACGGTGACGGCGGAGACCTTCGGCGTGCCCGCCGGGGTGCTCGCGGCCGCGGTCGCGGACCTCGACAGCGCGCCGGTGCCCGAAAAGCTGAAGCCGGTGCTGGCCTACGCCGGCAAGCTGACCCGCACGCCGTCGCGAATGACCGAAGCCGACGCCGACGCCGTGTTCGCGGCGGGCTGGGACGAGCACGCGCTGCACGACGCCGTGCTCGTCTGCGCGCTGTTCAACTTCATGAACCGGATGGTCGAAGGGCTCGGGATCCGAGCCGACGAGGCGTACGCGACGACGTCCGGGGAGCGGCTGGCCGAAGGCGGTTACGCCGGGCTGGCCCGGTTCCTCGGCGACTGAGCGCTCCGGTACGCGGAAGAGCCCGCCGGCCCGCGGGCTCTTCCGCGCCGATCAGCCCTTGACCGGGCTGCTCTGGTGCGAGACCAGCCGCGGGCCGTCCTCGGTGCGGGCGATCACCCACACCGCCCGGATCTGGTTCTCCGGCGCGATTTCCGACTCGCCCGGCCGGATGATCCCGCCCTCGGTGATCGCGATGGCGACGTCCGGGGCGAGGAACTTGACGTCCAGCGGCCAGCCGTGCACGCGCGCGCCCTTCAGGGCGCCGTGGAAGGACGCCCGCATGTAGCCGCGGATCTCCTCCCGGCTGACGAGCTGGTTGTCCTGCAGCAGCAGGCTGCCGTTCTCCGTGAAGACGTCGGCGAAGACGTCGGCGTCGTTGCGCGCCCAGGCGTCCTGGATGCGCTGCGGCACCGCCAGGACGGCCTTCTCGTCGGCGCCGGTGAAGTTCCGGTAGAACGACGTGTCCTCCTCGACGCCGTGCGCCGCGAGGATCGCCGGGGCGTCGCCCCAAGCATTGTCCGACACGATGATCTCCTGTCCTGTCACCAGCGCAGGGTCGCGCCGGCGCCGCGGGGGCTGTTCTGGTAGACGGCCAGCTGCCACTCGTTGTCCCGCTTCACGACGACCCAGGTCGAGCGGACGGCGAGCTCGTCGTCGATCTCGGTCTCGCCCGGCGCGAGGATGCCGCCGTGGGTGCGCAGCAGCGCCACGGTGTCCGAGACGAACCGGACGTCGACCGGGCGGCCGGTGACGCCGGTGCCCTTGAACGGCCCGGCGTAGGCGGCGGTCATGAACGAGCCGATCTCGTCACGGCCCTTCTTCAGCACGTCGCCGGGCAGGATCAGCACACCGTCTTCGGTGAAGCACTTGGCGACGCCGTAGCCGTCGTTCTTCGACCACGCGGCGACCAGCCGCAGCGGCACGCTGAGGGCCTCTTTCTCTTTGTCCGAGGTGAACGGTCCGTAGTAGGCGTCCAGCCTGGCCTGGTCCTGGGCGGAAGTGGGTGCGGACACAGTACGACTCCTTCGCTCGGTGGGCCGACCACGCATGGGGAACACGATCAGCGCATACGCGGAAATGGTCGCAAGCCCGGCGGCCCGCGAACGTCTTCTCGGTTGCCGCAGGGGCATTCCCGGCCCGCGCAGCGGAGAAGACGCGGGGAGCCCGCGCGCCGGACGATCCTGGTGCGGACAGCGGGCCGCCGTCGCGGCACCGGAGAACCGTCCCGGAAAGTCAGCCAAGGAGAGCCGGATGTCACAGAAGGCATCGTCCCTCGTAGCGGGGGCCAAGCAGTGGGCCACGTACTACGGCAAGTTCACCCAGGGCGAGGAGAGCGCGGCCCTGACCGCGCCACTGCGCGCCCGGGCCGCGTGGGACGCCAACGACGCCGACGCGTTCGCCGACGTGTTCACCGAAAACGGCAGTATTCTCGTCGACGACGAGCAGATCAACGGGCGCGAGGCGATCCGCGCCTTCTTCACCGAGGCGTTCGCCGACGGCGGCGCCCTCGCCGGCACGCGGATCGTCACCGACCCGATCGAGATCAAGGTCGTCGAGCCGGGCGTGGCCGTGGTGATCACCGACGGCGGTGTCCTGCACGGCGCCGAGACGGCCGTGCCGGCGCAGCAGACCGTGCGCGGCAGCTGGGTCACCGTGCGGGAGGGCGAAGAGTGGCGTCTCGTTTCCCAGCAGACCAGCCCGGTCAAGGGCTGAGCGGGGGCGAGATGACGACCGAACGCAAGGGAGCCACGACCTTCCGCGGGCGCCCGGTGACCCTCGTCGGCCCGGAGCTCGCCGCGGGCGACCCGGCACCCGACTGCACGGTGCTGGCCGGTGACATGTCGCCGGTGCGGTTCGCCGGCCTGACCGGGACGCGCGTGATCTCGGTCGTGCCGTCCCTCGAGACGCCGGTCTGCGACCTCCAGACGCGCCGCTTCAACGAAGCCGTCGCCGAACTGGGCGAGGCCTCGGTGCTGACGGTGTCGGTCGACCTGCCCTTCGCCCAGGCACGCTGGTGCGGCGCGGCCGGGGTTTCCGGGGTCCGCGTGCTGTCCGACCACCGCGACGTCTCGTTCGGCCGGGCGTACGGCGTGCTCGTCAAGGAGTTCCGCCTGCTGGCCCGGGCGGTGTTCGTGGTGGACGCGACGGGCACGCTCGTCCACACCGAGTACGTCCCGGCGATCGAGCAGCACCCGGACTACGACGCCGCCCTCGCCGCGGCCCGCGAAGCGGAGCGGCACCGCCTCGCCCGCGCGGCGTGAACCACGAAGGCCGTCACCGCGACGCGGTGACGGCCTTCGTCCGTCCAAACGGGAATCACGGGCATCACGCGTGATCAGAGGGGACACAAGCGTGATGGGAAGGCCATCACCGCGATGCCCCTCCAATCACGAGAGATGACCCTCCAATCACGGATGATGCCCCTCGGCGCACGTCAGCCGGGCAGTCCGGATCGCCGCCACGCTCCGGGGAACGCGCGTGAGCCGGGCGGGACCGGGCGGGACCACCACGACCGGTCAGGCCGCCGCGGCGGCGGCCGGCGGGCCGTCAGGGCCGCCACGGCCGCGACCAGCGCGGCCAGTTCGTGGTCGTCCGGGTTTCCCCGTGCCACCCGCAGTTCGTCCACTGTGTCCTCCCGGCGGCTCAGATCGGCTGGTTCCCGTGCTTGCGGGCGGGGCCCGGCTTGCGCTTGTCCCGCAGCATGGCCAGGCCCCTGGCCACCGCCGCCCGGGTGTCGGCCGGGTCGATGATGTCGTCGACCAGGCCGCGTTCCGCGGCGTAGTGCGGATCCAGGTACTCCCGCGTGTAGTCGGCCACCAGCCGCGCCCGCAGGGCCGCGGGGTCGGCCGCCGCCGCGAGCTCGCGGCGGTGCAGGACGTTCACCGCGCCTTCCGCGCCCAGCACGGCGATCTGGTTCGTCGGCCACGCCAGCGAAAGGTCCGTGCCGATCGACCGCGAGTCCATGACGATGTACGCGCCGCCGTAGGCCTTCCGCACGATCACCTGGATCCGCGGCACGGTCGCCTCGCAGTAGGCGTGCAGCAGCTGCGCGCCCTGGCGGATGATCCCGCCCTGTTCCTGCTCGACGCCCGGCAGGAAGCCGGGCACGTCGACGAAGCTGACGAGCGGGATGCCGAAGGCGTCGCAGAACCGCACGAACCGCGCGGCCTTCTGGGACGCGGGGCCGTCGAGCACGCCCGCGAAGACCGCCGGCTGGTTGCCGACCAGCCCGGTCACGCGGCCGTCGATCCGGGCCAGCGCGCACAGCACGTTGCGCGCCCAGCCTTCGTGGAGTTCGAAGAACTCGCCGTCGTCGACGACTTCGGCGAACACGTCCCGCATGTCGTACGGCCGGTTGTGCTCGACCGGGACGATGCCGGCCAGCCGCGGCCGGTGGTCGTTCTTCGCCCCGGTGCCCGCCGTCGCCGGGGGCGGCTCGAGGTAGTTCGACGGCAGCAGCGAAACCAGGTAGCGGACGTCGGCCAGGCAGGTTTCCTCGTCGTCGTGCACGACCGTGGCCACGCCGGAGCGCGAACCGTGCACGTCCGCGCCGCCGAGCTCCTCGTGCGTCACGCGCCGCCCGCTGACCGCCTCGACGACGTCCGGGCCGGTGAGGTACATCCGCGCGGTGTCCCGCACCATGAACGTGAAGTCCGCCAGCGCGGGCGAATAGGCGGCGCCGCCCGCGCACGGTCCCAGGATGACGCTGATCTGCGGGATCACCCCGGACGCCTCGACCTGGCGGCGGAAGATCCCGCCGTACCCGTCGAGGGCGAGCACGCCCTCCTGGATCCGCGCGCCCCCGCTGTCGTTCAGCCCGATCACCGGGGCGCCGTTGGCGATCGCGAGGTCGAGGACCTTGTGGATCTTGGCCGCGTGCGCTTCGCCGAGCGAACCGCCGAAGACGGTGAAGTCCTGGGCGTAGACGAAGACCTGCCGCCCGTCGATGGTGCCGGCCCCGGCGACGACGCCGTCGGTGTGCGGCCGGTTCGCCGCGAGACCGGGACCGTCCGAGCGGTGCCGGCGGTAGGGCTCGAGCTCGACGAAGGAGTCGTCGTCGAGCAGCAGGCCGAGACGTTCGCGGGCGGTCAGCTTCCCGTTCGCGTGCTGCCGCCGGACCGCTTCGGGCCGGCCGGCGGCGATCCGGGTGCGCAGTTCCTCGCGCTGCCGCCGCAGCAGGGGCATGTCCGGCTCGGCCGGCGGTGCCAGGTCGATCACCCGGGCGTCGCCGTCGTCGACGCGGACGAGCCGGCGGCGGCCCTGCTGCGCCGCCACCGGCACCGGCACCACCTCGGTGTCGTCGGCGCGCTGCGCGCCGGAGTCGCGCGCAGCGCTCACGCGGCATCCCTCATCCGGACGTCGGCGGCCTCGCGGTCCCGCTCGATCTCGGCGACGACGTCCGACCACACGATCCCGCGGCCGAGCCGCGGGATCGCGCGGACCCCGCCGTCCACCGGCACCGGCGGTGCCGCCGGCCAGGTCTGCGCGGCCGGGGTCGCGGCGGTGTCGCCGGTGGCTCCGCTGGCGGTCATGTCGGTCCTCCTCGCTCGGGCCGGCCCCGCACCGGGACCGGGCGTCTTCGTGCGGCCGATCGGTGGTTCGCGCGTGGTCAGGCGGCGCGGGCCCGCCCGTCGACCTCGTGGTAGCGGCCGCCGTAGAAGACCAGCGCGTGCTCGCCCGTGCCGCGGCCGGCGGCGACCACCCGGCCCAGGAAGATCGAGTGGTCGCCGCCCGCCAGCACCTGGGCCAGCTCGCACTCCAGCCACGCCAGCGTGCCGGTCAGCAGCGGCGCGCCGGTCTTGGCGCCCGCCGCCCACTCCACCGCGTCGAACTGGGCCATCCCGTCGGGACGCCGCCAGTCGGCGAAGTAGCTCGAGAGCTCCTGCTGCTCGGCGGCGAGGATGTTCACCGCGAACGAGCCCGCGGTGACGACGGCCGTGTGCATCCTCGCGGCCTTGGACACGCAGCAGAGCACCAGCGGCGGCTCCAGCGACACCGACGAAAACGCGTTGGCGGTCATCCCGTGCGCGTCGTCGCCGCCGGCGGTGAGCACGGTGACGCCGGTGGCGAACTGGGCCAGCACCTGCCGCAGCGCGGGCTGTTCCGAGAGCCCGCGGCGCGCGGGCGAGGCCGGCAGCCGCTTCAGCACCCCCCGCCCGGGGGCCGGATCGCTCGCCACGTCAGACTCCCCTGCCGTTCACGGCGCCTTCGGTCGCGTAGGGCGCCAGGGCTTCGAGGAGCTGCTCGGGGACCCGCGACGGCACCGTCGCCGTGTTCGGCCCGCGCATGCAGGCGATCCGCTGCCGCCCGCGGGCGACCAGGCGCTCGCCGTCCGGGTGCAGGTGGACGTAGTCGAACGTGAACTGGATCTGGGTCTGCGTCAGCTCCTCCAGCCGCAGCCGGATGGACAGCTCGTCGAACGCGGTGATCTCCGCGAAGAACTCGCATTCGACCTTGAGCGTGAACAGCTTGAGGTCGGCGCGAACTTCCTCGAGCACGGCCGGGGCCTTCTCCTTGAGGAACATCTCGCGGCACCGGCCCTGCCAGCGCACGTAGTTCACGTAGTAGACGTTGCCCACCAGGTTGGTCTCTTCGAAGCCGACCGTGTGGCGGATCTCGTAGTAGTCGGACATCTTCAGTTCCCCTCTGCGTGGAGCACCGCGAAGACGATCGGGTCGGGGCGGCCGTTGACGGTGGCCGACCAGGTGGCGATCCGGGCGTCGCCGGAGGCCAGCAGCGCCCACCCGTCGGCGTCGACCTGGCGCACGGTCAGGGCCTGGGTCATGGAGCCGGTCTTGCGGACGCACTCCAGCGCGCTCCAGACCCGCGTGTTGGCCACGCCGGCCGGTTCGCCGGTGTCCGCGGCCAGCAGCCGGCCGAGGGCGAGGAGCTCTTCGCCCAGCAGCCCGGCCCAGTCCTCTTCGGACCGTTCGACCGCCGTCTCGATGTCGCAGGCGAGCGGGCCGGTGCCGGTCACCACGAGGGTCAGCCGCGACGTGTGCGACGCCGTGACGTCCGCGCCGTCGAGCTCGGGCTTGCCGTCGGGGCGGTACCGGATCGAGACGGGCCGGTCCAGCGCGCGGCCGGCGGCCAGGGCCGTCTGCGCCCGGCGTTCGGCGATGCCTTCGGCGGGGGCGTCGACCGGGTCCGGTTCCAGCACCACCGCCCGCCGCCCGCCGAGCAGCCGCTCGCAGGACCGCTCCAGGTACGAACCGAGCATCGACGGGACCCAGGGGCCCGCGCCGTCACGCTTGCGGACCGCGCGCAGCTTGAGCCCTTCCCAGCGCTCCACCACGGTGCCGTCCGGGTTGCGGACGTCGAGGTCGTAGACGTAGCTGTCGCCATCCTGCGACCGCTCCCGGGCGTCCAGCAGCACGTAGTCCTCGTGCTGGCTGCCCGGCTCGGCCAGGTAAAGCCGCTCGACGCCCTGCGGCAGCAGGGTGGCGTCCGGGACGCAGCACTGGATGGCGTGCATCATCGCGTCCCGGGTCCCCGGGTCGGCGAGCAGCCGGTCCTGCGGCAGGAACGGCGCGAACCAGTCGACGTCGGCCGTGGTCGCGATCTCGGCGACGGCGTGCCGGGCGCTGGCGCGGCGGTAGCCCAGCACGCGCTGGAACCGCTTGCCCTGGAACAGGACGGACCCGTACAGCTCGCTGATCGGCTCCACCGGCACCGCGGGCAGGGCGACGTCGCGGGCCACCCGCTCGCCCAGCGCGTCCGGGCGCGCGAAGTTCAGCCGGGCCCGGAAGTGGTCGGCGCTGAAGCCGGTCTCCTCGCTGCGGAGCACGACGTCCACCGTCTCGGCGTCACGGGCCAGCGTGGCCAGCCGGATCGTGGTCGTCCCGCCCGGCGACACGATGATCGGCCGGAGGAACTCGACGTCCTCGAACACCGGGACGCCGGTGCGGCCGAGGGTGGCCGCGGCCGCCTGCGTCATCGCCTCCATGCCGAGCACCGCCGGGAACAGCAGCTGCCCGTCGAGCAGGTGGTCGGCCAGGTACGGGTCGCTGCCCGCGGACAGGTCGGCCTCGGTGATCAGCTCGACGCCCGGGTAGTGCACGACCGCGCGGTCGACGAACCGGGTCAGCGGCAGCTCGCGCTTCCGGATCGGCAGCGTGGCCAGGCCCGCCGTGCGGCCGCAGACCACCAGCACCGGCGGCGTGGCCGGGTCGGCCAGCACCTGGCGGAGGATGGCGATGCCCTCCTCGGTGGGGATCGGCGTGATGCCGTCGCGCATGAGGGCGGACACGACGCCGAGCTTCTCGCCCATGCCGGTGCCCGACCAGACCGACCACTCCAGCGCGATCGCCCGCGCCCGCGGGTGTTCCCGGCCGAAGCGCAGGGTCAGCTCGGTCATCCAGTCGTTCGCCGTGGCGTAGTGCGCTTCGCCGCGCAGGCCCGCCCGGCCGATGATGCTGCCGAAGGTGACCAGCAGCTTGATGCGGTCCTGGTCGACCGCGGCCAGCACCGCCTCGAGCCCGCCGATCTTCGGGGCGAGGGTCTTGCGGAAGCTGTCCTCGGTCAGGCTGAACAGGGCGGCCGGCTCGTTGCGGCCGGCGCCGTGCAGGATCGCGGTCACCGGGCCGAACGCGGCTTCGATCCGGGCGACGGCCTCGGCCACCTGCGCCGCGTCCGTGACGTCGGCCCGCTCGTAGCGGTAGCGGATGCCGACCGCTTCCATCCGGTCGAGGTTCTCGGCCAGCTCGGCGTCGGCCTCGGGGTCGCTGCGGCCCAGCAGGGCCAGCCGGGCGCCGGAGTCCTTGGCCAGCGCCAGTGCGCTCTCCGCGGTGATGCCCTTGCCGCCGCCGGTGACGAGCAGGACGTCGCTTCGGTCCAGGGCCTCGCCGACCGGGCCGGACGGCGCGGCGGGCAGCGCGGCCAGCCGCGGCACGGTCCGGCCGCCATCGGCGTCGTAGCGCGCTTCGGTGAAGTCCGTGGTGGCCGCGACCTCGGCGACCACCGCCGCCACGGCGGCCTCCACCGCGGCGGGATCGCCGGGTTCCGGGTCGGCCAGGTCGACGATGGTGGTCTTCGCCGACGGGTCCTCCAGGCGCAGCGTCTTGGCCAGGCCGGCGGCGCCGTAGCCGTGGTGCACCACGACGAACCGGGTCCCGGTGGGGGCGGCCATCACGGCGCGGCCGGCTTCGAGGAACAACCCCACGTTGCCGGCGTCGCAGTCCGAAGGCAGGCAGAGCACGACGCCGTCCCCGGCGCCGGCGGCGGACAGCGCCGCCCGCAGCGGCTCGGCCAGCGGGTGCCCGGGGGTCGCGAAGACCTGCCACTGGGCACTGCCGCCCGCCGCGAGACCGGCGGCGGCCGGACGCGGCGCGGGCACGTACTCGAGGGAGAACGGCCGGACCCACGGGCCGACGCCCGGCGCCTCACCCTGGGCCGCCGGGTCCGCCGTGCCCGCCGTCTGCGCCAGCTCGTCGATCATCTCGGCCAGCTCGCCGAGGCAGACGGTCGCGAAGTTGGGCATGCCCTCCAGCGGCGGGCGGCCCAGCGCCCGGGTGACGTCGTTGACGAGCTGGCCGACCGTGATCGACGACAGGTGCAGGTCGTCCAGCGGGTGCGTGTCCGCGGTGACCGTCTCCAGCGGGAGCTCGACGCGGTCGGCGGCGAGCTGGCGGAGCAGGTCGAGGGTGGAGCTGCCGCCGTCGGCCGCGTCGGCGTCGCCTTCGGCCTCGGCCTGCGCCTTCTCGGTGGCGAGCTCGGCGGCGAGCTCCGCGTCGATGGCCGGCGCGGTCTCGCACGGGCTGGCCAGGAAGCGGAACACGCCGTCCTCGGGCAGGGGCCGCGTCACCCGGCCGGCGAAGAGCGCCTCGACCGCGATGGGGGTGCCGAGGGCGAACGCCGCGCCGAGCACCCGCAGCAGCGGGGCCAGTGACGCGTTGTCGGTGTCGATCGCCAGCACCGGGGTGTCCGGGGCGATCTCCTCGAACAGCCCGGTCAGCACCCGGCCGGGCCCGACCTCGATGACGAGGTCGCTGCGCTCGGCCAGCCGGGCCGCGGCCTCGCGGAACCGCACGGGCAGCACGATCTGCTCCCGCAGCAGTTCGGGCAGGTCTTCGGCGGCGTGGAGCAGATCGCCGCTGACCGTCGAAACGACCGGCCGCTCGAGCCGGGCGAAGCCGAATTCGCCGAGCCGTTCGGTCATCGCCCGGGCCGCGGGCTGGACGGCGGGCGAGTGGAAGGCGTGCGAGACCTTGAGCCGGGACGCGCCCACCCCCTGGGCCTTCGCCCGCGCCACGATCCGCTCGATCGACTCGGCCGGACCGGACAGGACCGTCTGCTGGGGGGCGTTGTAGCCGGCGATGACGACGTCGTCGCCGAGCCCCAGCTCCTCGACCCGGCCGGGCGAGGCCGCGATCCCGGCCATCGCACCGCCGTCGTCGCCGGAGGTCGCCGCCATCACCTCGCCGCGCACCTTGGCCAGCTGGAGCACGGCCCGCTCGTCCAGCGCGCCGCCCCAGTGCAGGGCGGTCAGCTCGCCGAGGCTGTGCCCGGTCGCCGAGTCGGCTTCGATGCCGAACCCGCGCAGCACGCGCAGCCCGCCGAGCGAGCCGGCGACGATGCGGGGCTGAGCCACCTCGGTCGCGACCTGGTCGCCGCCGGAGGGCAGCCCGGCCGCCCGGTGGATCTCCGCGGCCGCGGGGAACCGGCGCCGGAGCGCGGACTCCCCGCCGCGGCCGGAGCCCTGGCCCGGGAACAGGTAGCCGATCTTCGGTGCCGACGTGCGGCTGCTCGAGAAAATCCCTTCGCCGGCGGAGAACACGGAGTCGCCGGACTCCAGCTCCGCCAGGAGCCTGGTGAGCCGCTGGGCGGCCTGCTCGGGGTCCGCGGCGACGACGGCCGCGCGCACCGGCCGGTCCGCGAGCTCGCCGGCCAGCTGCCCGGCCAGGTCCGTCAGCTCCGCGAAGGACAGCTTCGGCACGAATTCGAGCACCGCCGCGATCCGGCCGCGGAGGGTGGCGAGGTCGTCGGCGTCGAACAGCAGCAGCTCGGCGTCCTGCCGTCCGGAGACCAGCGCGCGGGAGCGCTCGTCGAGCTCGCGGCGGCGGGCGGCGAAGGGCGCTTCGGTGACGGTGACGTGCGAGTTGACGCCGCCGAAGCCCATCGCCGAAACCCCGGCGCGCACCGGCTGGTCGGCCGGCCACAGCGTCGCTTCGCGCGGGACGTACATCCGGGCCGACGAGCCGGTCAGCGACTCGTGCGGCTCGTAGTGCCCGGTTCCCGGCGGGATGACCTGGTGGTGCACCGCGAGCGTCGCCTTGATCAGGCCCGCCACCCCGGCGGCGGCCTTCGTGTGGCCGATGTTGCCCTTGATGGTCGACAGCGCCGCGGGCTTCGCGAGCGGGTCCGCGTCGCGGCGGGCCGTCGACAGCGCCTCGATCTCGGTGGCGTCGCCCAGCGCGGTGCCGGTGCCGTGCCCTTCGAAGTAGGAGACGGTTTCGACGCCGTAGCCCGCGCGCTGGTACGCGCGCCGGAGGGCCAGCCGGTGCCCGGCCGCCTCGGGCCGCGTGATGCCGCCCTTGCCGTCCGAGGACACGCCCCAGCCGCCGATCGAGGCGTAGATGCGCTTGTTCTGCTCGATGGCGTCGGATTCGCGCATCAGCACGAGCATGCCGGAGCCTTCGCCCGGCCAGAAGCCGTTCGAGTCGGCGTCGTAGACCTTCATCTCGCGCTTGGCCAGCGCGCCGGTCTTCGCGAAGCCGATCACCTCGAACGGGTCGATCGACAGGTCGACCCCGCCGGCGACGGCGAGGTCGAGGTCGCCTTGGGCGAGCGCGTTGGCCGCGGTGACGACCGACAGCAGGGACGAGGAGCAGGCACCGTCCACAGTGAACCCGCCGCCGCCGAAGTCGAAGTAGTTGCACACGCGCCCGGCGATGGTGTTCGCCAGGCCGCCGGCCAGGCTGTCCTCGTTGATCTCCGGGAACGGCTCCTTGTACTGGACCTCGAGCTCGCGGAGGAACTCGGCGGTCTCCTCGTCGCCCCAGCCCTTCCCGGCCAGCGCGGCGGCGACCGTGCGGCGCACGTACGGCCAGCGCAGGCGCATGATGTTGGCGCGGGAGAACTCGCCGGTCAGGCTGTTGCCGATGACGACGCCGGTGGACGTCTTCGGGGCGCCGTCGCCGTCGGCGAACCCGGCGTCGGCCAGCGCCGCCGCGGCGACCTCCAGGGCCAGCCAGTGCGTGGTGTCGGTGGCCCGGAAGGTGCTGCCGGCGATCTTGTGTGCCACCCGGTCGAACTCGTAGCCCCGCAGCACCGCCGCCTTCTGGGCGTAGAAGCGGTCCGGTGCCTTCGGGTCCGGCGAGTAGTAGTCGGCCCGGTTCATCCGCTCTTCGGGCAGCCGGCGGAACGCCCTGCGGCCGGCCAGCACGTTCTCCCAGAGTTCCGCCGGGGAACTCGCGTCGGGGTACTTCAGGCCGATCCCGACGATCGAAATCCGCTCAACGCTCATGCCACCGCACTCCCACTGGCTCTTCAAACCCCGTTCGCCGGGACTCGCACGGCCCCGCCGGCTTCCGATGCCGGTTCCTCCCGCGCCGGTCCCGGCGCGGCCGTTGCCTGGCTGCCCGCGTCACGGGCGATCCGTTCCAGCATGGCCGCTCACCGGTCCGGCGGTCTTCTCGGTTCCTGCCCGCGGCCTGCGGAAGAGCATGCCGGGACAAGGGAATCCGCCTCGCCGCGAAGAACGCCTCAGCGGGCGAACTGGCCCGGCTGCCTGCCTTCGCCCGCGGGCCCGCGATAGGCCTGCGCGATGTCCAGCCACTCCTGCGCCCGCGCGCCTTCCGCGCGCACGTCGAGGTCGGTGTGGTGCCGCCGGCGCGTGACGAGCAGGCAGAAGTCCTCGGCGCCACCGACGATCCGCTGCGCCGCGTCCGGCGGCCCGAAGGTCCAGACCGCGCCGGACGGGCCGGTCAGCTCGTAGCGGAACTCTTCGGCGGGCGGGGTCAGTCCCCGTGCCTCGTAACCGAAGTCGCGGACTCGCACGGCGAAGCCGCACAGGTGCTTGATCCGGTCGGTCCGCACCGGCCGCACGCCGAGGGCGTCGGCGACGTCCTGGCCGTGGCCGAACAGCTCCATCATCCCGGCGCAGGCGAGCACGTACGGGGGCAGCGGGTTGACCAGCCACGGCACCAGCTGGTCGCCGGGCACCGCGGCGAGGGCCTTGATGCCCGCGTCGCGCTCGGCGCGCCAGCGGGTCAGCAGAGCTTCGGCGGGGTCGTGGATGTACTCCTGCAGGGCCGCTTCGACCGCGACGTCGAGGCCGCCGGTCAGCGAAGCCGTGAGCTGCTTGAACGCTTCGGGCTGGGCGGCCGCGAGCCCGGCGATCCGGAAGATGAAGGCGAGGTGGCCGATCTGGTGCCGGACGCGCCACCCCGGCGCGGGCGTCGGGGTGTCCCACGCGTCTTCCGGGAGGTCCGCGACGAGGGCGTCGACCTCGGCGGCCTCGGCGGTCAGGTCGGCGATCACGCCCGTGGTGTCAGTCACCAGTCTGTCCTCTCACCGTTGGTGGGTCTCGGGAAACGGCGACCGTCGCGCCCGGTGACCAGGAACGCGGCCGCGGCCCTTCGATCCTCGCCCGCGGCGGGCGGGACCGTCTTCTCTTCACGGGCGGACCGGCAAGCGGCCGCCCAGTTCCTCCGCGGCGGTGAAAGCGGCCCACGAGGCCGCCTCGACCAGCGTGCGATCGTCCGTCCCTTCGCGACGGACGGCGGCCACGACGTCGGCGTCGACCTGGTAGGCGGCCTTGGCCACCAGCAGCGCGAACCGCCCGGCCGGCCGCTCGGGCGCGGGCAGCTCGGCGACCGCGCCGGTCACCCAGGCGCGGCTCAGCCCCGGCGGGCGGCCGTCCCACGCCTTGACCTCGCGGCGGACCAGGTCCCGCACGCGCGGCGGCAGCACCCGTTCCCCGGCGGCTTCGAACCCGGCCGCGACGCGCGCGAACGCGTCGTCGAGGATCCCGCCCGGGACGGCCCAGCCCGGGCCGTCGGTCGCCGACGGCGGCAGCAGCGGCAGGGACAGCCCGGCGGCCGGGGGTTCCCCGGGTTTCAGGAAGAACCCGAGGACGGCCTTCGCCTTCCCGCGCGCGGACGGCGGGACGCCGTCCGGCAAGGGCGAGGGCCCGAGGAAAACGCTCACCACCCGGTTGAGGTAGTGGAACGCCACGGCGACCGAGGTCAGTTCGGCCGCCGCGGCCGGGGTCACGGCGGCGGGCAACGGGCCCGCGCCCCGCGACCACGCGGCGAGCGCGCGCGTGCGCGGGTCGGCGATCGCGGCCGGGTCGCCCGCCCCGATCGCCGCCGCCGCGGCGGTCTCGCCCAGCGCGCCCAGCGCCATCCCGTGCACTTCCACGCAGTACGGGCACGAATTGGCCGCCGACACCGCCGAAGCGACCACTTCCCGTTCCGCGCGGGTCGTCAGGCCGCCGGCGACGAGCGACTCGCGCAGCAGCACCCACGCGGCGGCCAGCACCTCCGGCGCGGGCGAGTGCAGGGCGACCGGCGGGGCCAGCATCCCGAAGTCCCGTTCGACCTGCCGGTACACCTCCCGGACCACCCCGCGCGCGTGCCGCGGCCGCACGGCTTCCACGTACTTGACGTCGCGCAGCGTCCGCCGCAGGGCGACGCGCACCGGTCCCGGCGTCATCGGCTGCCTCAGCTCCCGGCCACGAGGTCCAGTTTGGACACCGCGCGCCGCCCGGTGATCGAGCCGTCGGGCGCCGGGGCGCCGTACTTGACGTCGACGCCGCGGGCCTGCAGCGCGCGGACGATGCCGGGGATCGAACGCTCGGCGAGCGCCGCGATGGTCATCGCCGGGTTCACCGTCAGCGCGCCCGGCACCGAAGCGCTGTCGGTGACGAAGATGCCCGGGTGGTGGCGCAGCTCGTGGTTCGGGTGCAGCGCGGACGTGGCCGGGTCGTCCCCGATCCGGCACGACGCCAGCGGGTGCACGGTGTAGGCGCCGACGACGTCGTTGGTCCACGGCGCGACCTTCGCCAGGCCGTCCTTCTCGATGATCGCCTTGCAGTCCGCGTCCGCCAGCGCCCAGCCGCGGCGGGTGTTCTCCGTCGGGTCGTACCGCAGCGATCCGCGCCCGAGCATCTGCTGCGAGATGCGGTAGGCGTTGCCGGTGGGCGGCGGCGCGCCGAAGACGCCCTCGTTGTCGTCCTCGGTCATCAGGAAGATGGTCAGCCAGTTGGCCCACTGCTTGAGGACTTCCTTCTTCTCCGCGCCGAACCAGCGCGGCTCCTCGCCGCCGGGCACCTGGGCCAGGATGGTGCCCAGGCCGGGCGGGAAGTACAGCTGCTCGAGGGAGTACCGCTCGTACTCCGGCAGCGAGCCGTCGAGCTTGTCCCAGTTGGCGACGGTCGGGCCCTTGCCGATGTGGTTGGCGGAGTACACCGGACCGTCCTCACGGGACAGTCCGAGCACTTCGCGGACGCGGTCCTCGTCGATGATCGCGGTGTTGAGCCGCTCGCCGTTGCCGGAGAAGTACCGGCCGACGCCATGGGGCATGGTGCCCAGCGCGGTCTCCGAGCGCTGCAGGATCACCGGCGTGGCGCCGGCCCCGGCGGCGATGATGACGACCTTCGCCTCGAGCACGCCGCTGCCGGTGTGGATCCGGTAGTCCTCTTCGTCGATCAGGTCGAAGTGGACGCGGTAGCCGCCGTCCTCGGTCCGTTCCAGGTGCTGGACCTCGTGCAGCGGCCGGATCTCGGCGCCGTGCGCCAGCGCCGCCGGCAGGTAGTTGGTCAGCATCGACCGCTTCGCGTCGAACTTGCAGCCGGCCATCATGAAGTTGCAGTTCACGCAGTGGTCGTTGTCGACCGCGACCGGCGCCGGGTTCGCCGTGCGCCCGGAGTGGTGGCAGGCCGCGGCCCACAGGCCACCGGCGTAGGAGACGTCGTTCCAGTCCTGCCTGGACACCGGGATCGACTCGTCGACGCGGTCGTACCACGGCTCCAGGGTGTCGCGGGAGATGGCGTGCGGCCACATCCGGCGCCCGATGCTGCCGTGCCGCTCGAACACGAAGCGGGGTGCCCGCGGCATCGCGGCGAAGTACACCACGCTGCCGCCGCCGACGCAGTTGCCGCCGAGCACGCTCATCCCGTCGCCGACGACGAAGTCGAACACCCGGGTGTAGGACGAACCCAGCAGGTAGTCGTGCTCGAAGTCGTTCGCGGCCAGCCACGGCCCCCGCTCGAGCACGGTGACCTTCGCCCCGCCCGCGGCGAGGTGGTACGCGGGGATCGACCCGCCGAATCCGCTGCCGACGATGACGACGTCGGTCTTCTCGACCGTGCTCATGCGGGGCTCCCCGATTCCGTGGTGTCCGGGTGGAGTTCGGCCAGCTTCCGGCCGTAGCCGTACTTCGGGAACCGCCAGAAGCCGTCGGCGTCGGGCGGGGTGTACCCCAGCGCCAGCAGGCCGGGGTGCCCGTCGCGGATGGCTTCGGCGGTGTGGCGGTGGGCGGCGCTGTCGTAGGCCATGTTGCTGAACAGCGCGAGGCTGACCCAGCCGTCCTTTTCCGGGTGGCCGGGCGCGGTCAGCCGCCGCACCAGCTCGCGCCGGTGCGCGTACGGCAGCGCGACGAACGGCGGGACGTCGAAGTCGAGCTCCAGCTCGACTTCACCCGCGTAGGTCTTCGCGTGGTCGTTGAGCGACTGCGCGAGGTAGGGCAGGCCGGCCGTGACGCCGGTCGCGTCGAAGTTCAGCAGCTCCAGCGCGCCCGCCGCCACCGACCCCGGGCCGGGGGCGGCCCCGGCGACCGCGCGGTCCCCGGGGAACCGCTTCTCCCCCGGCACGATCGTGTCCGCGAAGGCCTCGAGGGTGAGGGTCTTGACGCGTTCTTCTTCGGTGGCCTCGGGTTGCACCGGCCTACCTCCTCATCGGATGTCCACTGTGGATCAGGCGGCGCGCGACAGTCCGGCCGCCCGCTCGTGCACGGTCATCGGCAGCCCGCCGCGCACCCGCAGCGAGAGCATGGCTTCGGGCTCGACGCGGTAGCCGGGCAGCTTGCGCAGCCGCAGGCCGCGGGCCACCATCGCGAGCACGAACACCGCCTCCATCACCCCGAGGCTGTTGCCGATGCAGAACCTCGGCCCGGCGCCGAACGGGATGTAGGCGTAGCGCGGCGGCCGCTCGGCCGCGGTGAACCGGCCCGGGTCGAAGCGCTCGGGGTCGGTCCAGAACTGCGGGTGCCGGTGCAGCGTGTAGGGCACGACGACGACGTCGGACCCGGCAGGCACGTGGTACCCGCCGATCTCGTCGTCGGCCTGCGCGATCCGCGGCAGCAGCCACACCGGCGGGTACAGCCGCATGACCTCTTCGACGACCGCCGCCGTGTAGGTCAGCTTCCGCAGGTCGTCGTGGCCGGGCAACCGGTCGCCGAGCACGTCGGCGGCTTCGGCGTGCAGCCGCTCGCCGACCTCCGGGTGCTCGTCGATCAGGTGGAACGCCCAGCCGAGCGTGCTCGCCGTCGTCTCGTGCCCGGCCAGCAGCAGCGTGATCAGCTCGTCGCGCATGCGTTCGCGCGAGGCGCCGTCCCCGGAGCCGGAAGCGATCAGCCGCGACAGCACGTCTTCGCCGTCCTCGACCGGGTTCGCGAGCCGCCGCTCGACCAGCTCGTCGGCGATCCGGCGCAGGTCGTCGCGCGCGGTCCGGAAGTGCAGCTGCTTCTTCAGCGGCACCCACTGCGGGACCATGCTCAGCGTGACCGCCTCGAACATGGCCTGGTCCTGCACGGCCTCGAACGAGTGGCCCAGCGTGTCGTACCCGCCGAGCTCGGCGTCGAGCAGCGTCTTGCCCAGCACGCCGAGCGTCAGCCCGGTCATCTCGTGCAGGATCTCGACGGGCCCGTCGTGCGCGGCCAGCCGTCGCACCAGACTGTCCACTTCGGACGCGACGACGGCGGCCTGGCGCGCGATCCGCTTGGGCTGGAACACCGGCTGGATGGTCCGGCGCTGCCGTCGCCAGGTCTCCCCGTCGCTGGTGAGCAGGCCGTCGCCGAGCGCCCGGCGGGCTTCCTGCAGGCCGATCCCCTTGTGGTAGTTGGCGGCGTTGTCGGCCAGGACGTGCTTGGCCAGGTCCGGGTGGTTGACGAGGTACATCGCCTTCGGCCCGATGGCGATGCGGACGACGTCGCCGTAGTCCTCGGCGCTGTCGCCCATGAGCGCGAGCCGGTCGGTGAACAACTGCTTCAGCAACCGGATGGTCGCCCGGCGCGGCGGCCCGGGCGGCGCGGTGCGCGCCACCCGGGCCTCGTGCGGTGTGCCGGTCATGCCGCGAGAGGCTTCTCGTCGGCGGCGGGCTCGGGCCCGGCGAGCTCGAGCTTGGCCTTCTGCGCGGCCTGGTCGGCCTCGAACTTGATCCGCGCCTTGTTCGAGAAGTGCAGTGCCCACAGGAAGGCCCCGCGGATCAGGCACACGGTCGCGGTGGCCAGGAACAGCCCGTAGGCCACGTGCACGGCGGTGAAGAAGCCGTACGCGAGCGCCACCCCGGCCCCGAACGCGAACTGCGAAACCGGCTTGGACGGCGACGTGCCCGGGTCGGTGACCATGTAGTTCGTGTAGAGCACGAACGCGATCCCGGTGGCCATGCCCAGCGCGCCGGGGATGGCGGTGCCGAAGATCAGGCCACGGGCGACGGCCTGGACGACGAAGAAGCTCAGCCAGCCCGCGACCAGGAACATCCGGCCGGTGAGCATCGCGTTGAGCATCGTGCCTGAGAACAGGATGACGCCGACGATCAGCCAGCCCACCCAGGTGTCCACCTTCTCGCTGAAGTGGTACGGCGGGGCGATGCTCGCCCACGGGAAGACCAGCAGGATGATCGTGATGCCGAAGTTCGACGGGTTCATGTAGTGCCGCATCCGGCCGTACACCGGCGCCTGCAGCACCCACTTCGCGCCGACCGCGACCACCACGCCGAAGACCATGACCTGCCAGCGGTCGTTGACGTAGGTGAGCATGTTGAGCGCGAGACCGGTGATGTGCGCCGGGAACAGGAACTCGACCAGTCCCTTGAACCCGTTGCCGCGGAACCGCACCTCGCGGTGGGTCACCCGGGCGTTGATCGTCTCGAGCGTGATCTCCGTGGCGTACGCGGTCGCCAGCGCGAGGAACGGGTACAGCCACGGCTGCTCGAAGCCGAGCACGGTGTAGCCCAGGATGTTGAAGATCGTGATGGAGATGGCGAACCGCCGCAGCGCGGTGACGACCTTGTTCGTCCGCTTCGGTGGCGCGCTGTCCACTTTGGTCAGAGTCGGGGTGGTCATGACGTCACATCTCTTCCATCGCCGTGGAGCCGAGTTGGTACATGTGGCAGCCCGGTTGCAGCTTCAGGTCCTGCGTCCGCAGCTGCCCGGTCCGGTCCCGCCACTGCAGGTGCACGTCGAGCGGGCCCTGGACGTCCTGGCCGAGGCCGATCTGGACGTCGAAGCTGCGCCGGCCGGCCTCCCCGCTGCTGCCGTCGACCCGGCCGAGGTACTTCTTGCCGTCCGCGGTCGTCACGGTGACCTCGGCCCCGATCGCCGGGTTGCCGGCCGCGGGCAGCGGGCCGGGCGCCACCGGGGCATCGGTGGTCAGCTTCAGCTGCAGGTACCGGCCGGGGTCCGGGCTGTCGTTGTGGTAGAAGATCGGCTCCTCCCACTGCCGCGCCACGGCGAACTCGGGCAGGCCGTCCCCGTCGGTGTCGCCGACGGCGATGCCGCGGGTCGGCACCGGCACGGCCAGGCCCAGCTGCGGCGCGATGTCGGTGTACCGCCCGTCCGCGCTCTTCGCGAAGAAGTGCAGGGTCTGGTCGCCGGCGATGTCGTCACCGGCCCGCGCGTTCGGCCACCAGAAGGGGTTGGACAGCAGGCCGTCGTTGGCCGTGGCCAGCTCCTGCAGGTTCGGCCACCGGTTGACCTGGCCCTTGACGAACCCGGTCGCCTGGGCGATCTGGTTCTCCCCGCTGTTGTTGAAATCCTCGATCTTGACGTCCCAGCCCCAGCCGGACCACGCGGTCCCCAGCTCGGCACTGTCGTCGTGGAACGGCGCGACGCCGTCGTGCAGCTGCTTGCGCAGGTCCTCGGCGTTCTTCGCGGTGTTCATGAACTGGAAGTTCGACTCTTCGATGCCCCACGACGTGGTGATGTTGCTGACGAACAGGTCGTAGAGGCCGTCGTGGTTCAGGTCGCCGAAGTCGACGCCCATCCCCTTGAAGGAGTCGTTGCCCAGCACCTTCGACTTCGGGTCGGTGATGCCGCGGACCCCGGTGACCTCGCCGAAGCTCACGTGCCCCGGCGTGGACTTGTTGTACAGCAGGTGGTCGTGCCCGAAGTCGTTGGCGATGTAGAGCTCCGGCAGGCTGTCGCCGTCGATGTCGGTCGCGCTGGAGGCCAGCGTCCAGCCCGTCCGCGCGTTCTCCGGGATGCCGGCGGAGGCGTCGGCGTACTGCGCGCTCGGGTTCGCGCCGGCGGTGGCTCCGGTCCAGCGGAAGATGTACTTGGCGCCGGAGTTCTTCGCGTGCGACATCGACTGGTTCATCGTGATGCCGCCGTCGGCGTTCGGGTCGAGCACCTTGCTGTCCGGGAAGTAGTTGCCGACGAAGATGTCGGGGTGCCCGTCGCCGTCGAAGTCGCCGGTGGTGACGGAGTCGGTGTTCCACATCGGACCGTCGTACTTGCCGTCCGCGCCGCGGTGGTTCCCCGGCACCAGCTCGGTCGGCTGGAACGCCGACGCGTCGAACTTCGTCGCGGTGGCCTTCTGCAGGAACAGGACCGGGGTGCGGCCCCAGTAGTAGGCCAGCACGTCGGTCCGGCCGTCCTCGTTGAAGTCACCGGGGACACAGCCCATCGGCGCCATGTAGTCCCACGTCGGCAGCGCCGGCGCGGGATCGAGCGCGAAGGGTGCGTAACGCGGGCCCGAGTCCGGCGCCGGGGTGATGACGACCTGGTCGCTGCGCGGGTCGACCAGGCAGAGGTCGTTCGCCTTGCCGCTCCCGCTGATGTCGTTGAGCGCGATCGCGGCGCCGACCGAGGAAATCCACGCGGCGATGTCCTTGTACTGCTTGTTCACCGTCCGGATCGACTGCGACTTCTTCGCCGCGGGCAACGCGATCGTCATCGGGGTGAAGTGGAACTTGCTCGCCATCGAGTCCTGCTCGGCGGCGGAGACGCTGGGCAGCCGCGCGACCAGGAACAGGCCGAGGATCAGCGCCAGCGCCACGATGCCCGCCAGCTGCTTGCGCAGCCAGCCGAAGGTCGCGGTCATTTCTTCTTCCCTCCGTGGGTCAGCACTTCTTCGGCGATCCGCTGCCGCCAGGTTTCGAAGGCCGGGACGTCGTCGCCGTCGACCACGACGGCCGGGCGCACCTCCTGCGTGATCGCGGCGGCCCGCTCGGCGGGCAGGCCGCAGATCGCGCGGGTGGCGACCTCGGTCTCCGGGAGCAGCAGGCCCGCGCGCACCCGCGCTTCGGCGGCGAACGCGCTGCCCTGCGCCAGCTGCCCGTGGTGGATCCCGGCCCGGTCGACCAGCTCCTCGAGCTCGTCGGCCCGCACCCCGCACGCGTAGGTCGAGGCCAGCCCCACCCCGGCGTACAGGTCGCCGTGGCGCGACTCGGGGAACGCCTCGATCGTCTTGGCCACCAGCGGGACGTCGGTGCCGCAGACGAACCACAGCGCCCGGCCGATGCCCTGGTCGATGGCCCGCAGCGCATAGCCGGCGTACCGCTTGTCCGGCCAGGGGAAGCCCTGCTCCTGGTACTGGTCACGGACGTAGGAGTCCGTCTTGAAGTACGCCTGGTGGAAGCCGTAGCCGTCGAGGACGAGCCAGCGCAGCAACGGGTCGAAGGCCGCCGCCTTCGGCCACGCGAACCGCGGGATGCGGGCCATCGCCCAGCCGACCCCGACGTAGATGATGTAGTCGTGCTTTTCGCCCGGGCCGGCCAGGAATCCGGCGATGTTCGTGCGCTTGCCGAAAGGCAACCCGTCGAGCACGCCGTAACCCATTCCCGCGCCTTCGTAGGCGAAGCCGCGGAACTGCGGCGGAATGCGGTCGAGCCATTCTCCGGCCTGCTCGGCCGAGCGGGCTTCGACCGCGTGCGCGTAGCCGAGGAGAAACTTTTCCCCGACCGTCTCGAGCAGTTCTTGAGCGGCCGGGCTCTTCCGGTGGAAACCGCGCTTGGCCAGCGATGTCTCCGAGATGTCCGGTGTCAGGATGCGGCGTCTGAGCGCGCGCCAACCATTGCCCAACGCACTCTCCCCCTTCGGGTCGAATTCGGTTTGGTTCAGCTCTTCACCATTACGTTCACAGATTCGCCGGTCGGCGGTCTACTCCACGGTTGCGTGCGATCACTTTCAGCTCGCGCGCAACCCGGCGGCCGGCCGGAACTCGGCCCGGATGCGTTCCCGCCACAGCTCGTACGGCGGCTGCGGCCCGTCGTCGCCGTCGGCCCGCTCGGTGCGGTCGGCGAGGTGCTGCGCGCCCTGTACCGACAGGTCGGTGAGCACCCCGGCGGCCAGGTGGGTGTGGGCGGGGACGTGGGAGGAGTACGTCCGCGCCTTCACCGCGAACACGACGCCGAGCGCCAGCTCGTCGAAGTACTCCCCGGCCGCCCGGCGCAGCCGGGCCAGCCCCTGCTGGTCGGCTCCGCCGGCGAACGTCGCGGCGAGCCCGACCCCGCTCCACAGGTCGGCCCGGCGGGGTTCGGCGAAGCGCCCGACCCCGGCCGCCACGGCGTCCGGGTTCCCGCCGTGGATGAACCACAGCGCCCGGCCCACGCCCTGGTCGAACGCCCGGCCGAAGTAGCCGGGACGGCCCGCCCACGGGTAGGGCACCGGTTCGGCCTGCTCGCCGACCCACTTCGCCGTGTCGAAGTAGGCGCGGTCGAAGCCGTAGCCGTCGACGGCCAGCCAGCTCATCACGGGGTGGTAGGCCACGCCGGTCAGCTCGGGCAGGATGTTCTTCCACAGTGGACGCGGCAGCCGCGCCAT
This sequence comes from Amycolatopsis sp. NPDC021455, assembly GCF_040640995.1. NCBI lineage: Bacteria > Bacillati > Actinomycetota > Actinomycetes > Pseudonocardiales > Pseudonocardiaceae > Amycolatopsis > Amycolatopsis sp. NPDC021455. Next base: position 88,852 of record NZ_JBFACT010000025.1, read on the forward strand.
CGCGAAGCCGATGCCGATGTAGGTCAGGAAGATGTGCGGGCGGCCCGGTCCTTCCAGCAAGGCACGGGTGCGATCACGGCCGCCGCCCGGCATGGCGTCGAGGATCGTGTAGCCCATCGTCGCGCCCTCGTAGGCGAACCCGCGCTGCTCGGGCTCGATGAGCGCGAGACGGCGCTCGATCTCCCACAGCGAAGCACCTTCGACGGCCCACTCGAACCCGCACACCACCGCCTGCGGGACCGCCTCCAGCCGGGCCGTCGCGTCGGTGTGCGTGACCGGGAAGCCGCGTCCGGCGAAACCGACGGACGCCAGCGGCGGTGCCAGCACGCGTTTGCGCAGGACACCCAGGAAAGTCGACATGGGACTCCTTCGTTCGTCGGGGCTTCTCAGGCGACGGCGCGCAGGTGCGTCCGCTGGGCGGGCACCATCCGCTGCCCGGCGGGCGTCTGGCGCGAAGCCAGGGTGATGGCGACCGGCGGGTCGGTCAGGGACGGCGGGCGCAGCCGCAGCGTGGTTTCGGACGGCTCGAACTCGGTCACCGTCGCCAGCGACGACGCGATCGTGAAAGCCGGACCGGCCTGCGCGCCGCGCACGGCACCGTGGTCGGCCACCGCGATCACCGTCCAGGTGCCTTCGGGCACGCAGTCGATGGTCAGGTCGGTCGACAGCGCGTCCGCCACCCCGCCGAAGGCCACGGGGCCGCTCTGCGGCACGGCGTCGGCGAACACGCCGACGAGCACGTTGGCCGGCGCGGCGTCCTGCGGCATCCGCAGCCGCACGGTCAGCCGGCCGCCGCAGGGCGGCGGCGACGGCCGCGTGCTGCCGGCCTCGCGCAGGGACCGCAGCGACGGCAACCGCTGGAAGTGCGCGGAATGCGCCACCAGCAGCTCGCCGACCTCCGGCTCCCGGTACTCGGTCGGGGTCATCCCGACCGTGCGCAGGAACCGGCTGGTGAACGTGCCCACGCTGCTGTACCCGACGCTGCAGACGATGTCCGACACCGTGAGCGACGTGGTCAGGAGGAGCCGTTTCGCTTCGAACAGCCTCACCGCGGTGAGGAACCGGCCCGGCGTCACCCCGGTCGCCTTCGCGAAGATCCGGGAGAAGTGGAACGGGCTCACGTACACCTCGGACGCCAGGGCCGACAGCGTGATCGGCTCGAAGTACCGCTCGAGGATCAGTTCGATCGCGCGGAGCACGGCGGGCTGAACCGCTTTGCCCCTGGCCGGTTCCGCCTCCCAACCACCTCGCTCCGCACCTGCCGACGGCTCGGTCCCGCCGGAACCCACGGACGCAACCGATCGCAAGATCATCAGTCCAACCTCGAATTCCTGCCGACGTCAATTTCCCTCGCCGCCAGGTAAGACGCCGTGCCTCGCAGGCCGGTGGACCTCCGATAGAAGGCCGGAAGAGGTCGCCGCGGCCCCCGGACGGCACCGGTGCGGGCGTCCCGGGCCGTGATGTGCAGAACGCACACCCGGCACGTGCGCGACGAACGTGACAGAGTGCGGGAGCGGTGCTCGCGGCGCGTGAGAGCGGCCACGCCTGGTGCTCCCGGCGGCATCGGGAAGATCAGGACCTGCGGTTTTACCTCGGCACACCGGTCCCCGGGCCGTGCGCGGCGCCCGGCGCAGGACGTGCGGAGCGCACGGGACCGCCCGGAGAAACACAGCTCGACTCTGGTGGACGGTTCACTGGCTGCGGCCCCGCCGCGTCTGTCACTGTCGAAAACGGACAGGCCCCGGGCCGGCGACCCGGCCCACACGGCTTCACTGGGGAGCTCGAGAAATCGCAGCGGGAACACTGGAGGCGCCCGGCATGTACTCCGCGAAAAACCTGACGGACGATCTGGCCGTGGTGCCGGACCGGGCCGAACCGGCACTCGGAAGCGGCGTCCGGTTCACGGTTCTCGGGCCGCTGGCCGTGGTGCGCGACGGCGTCGACTACGCCCCCACCACACCGAAGCTCCTGCAGCTGCTGGCCCTGCTCGTCCTGCGGCCCGGCAAGATGGTGCACGCCGACGCGATCGCCCAGGAGCTGTGGGCCGACAAGCCACCGCGCACCATGCGGACCACGATGCACACCTACGTCTACCACCTGCGCCGCTGCATCGAAGAGCACGGCCTCGACGACGGTCTCGACTCGATGCTGGTCACCAAGGCACCCGGGTACGTCTTCCGGATCGACCCGGCCCAGGTCGACGTCTTCCGCTTCGGGCAGCTCCAGCAGGAGGGCCAGGAGCTGCTCCGCCAGGACCGGCACGCCGAGGCCGTGGCGCGGTTCCGCTCGGCGCTCGACGTGTGGACCGGGCCGCCGCTGGCCAACGTCCCCTCGGGCCCGATGCTCCTGCCGTACACGGTCGAACTGCTGGAGCAGCGGCGCACCACGATGCACATGCTCTTCGAGGCCGAGATCGCCAGCGGGCACCACCGCGAGCTGATCGGGGAGCTGCGCTCGCTGACGGCGGGCAACCCGCTCGACGAAGCACTGCACGGCCAGCTCATGCGGGCCCTGGGCCGCAGCGGCCGCCGGTCCGACGCGATGGTCGTCTACCGCACCCTGCGGAAGCGGCTGAGCGAGGAGCTCGGCGTCGAGCCGTGCGCCGATCTGCAGCTGCTGCACCGCGACCTCATCTCCGAGGGCGACCACCACTGATTCCTCACCGTCCGCACCCACCCGTCCCGCGAAGTGAGGATCCAATGACCGGACCCGCCCGAACCTACGGCCAGTTCTGCGGACTGGCCCGCGCGCTGGAGCTCGTCGGCGAACGCTGGGCCCTGCTCGTCGTGCGCGACCTCGTCCTGGGCCCGAAGCGCTACCCCGAGCTGAAGGCGGGCCTGCCCAGGATCCCGCCGAGCATCCTTTCGGCGCGGCTCAACGAGCTGGAGGCGGCCGGTGTCCTCCGCCGACGCGTCCGCCCCGACCTCGACGCCGGCCTGGTGTACGAGCTCACCGAGTACGGGAGCGAACTCGACCAGGTCCTGCTCGACCTCGGCCTGTGGGGTGCGAGGTCGCTGAGCCGGCCCGCCGCGGGCGACGTCTTCACCCTGGACACGGCGATCCTCTCGCTGTACACGGCCTTCCGGAGCGAAGCCGCGGCCGGCGTCCAGGTCGGCTACGAGATCGAGTACCCCGGCGAGCTGGTCGTGCACGCCATGGTCGACGACGGCGCGCTCAAGGTGTCCGAAGGCCACCACCCCGGCGCCGACCTGGTCATCCGGTGTGGCCGCGACGCGGCCCTGCTGGACGTGATCAGCGGCCGGGTCAGCCCGGCGGAAGCGGTGCGATCCGGCCGGCTGGCGCTCGAAGGCGACCTCGGCGACCTCGAGCTGTTCGCCCGCCTGTTCCGGCTGGCGAGCGCACCGGAACCCGAGGCGGGCATCGTCCTCCGCTGAGCGCGGGGACTCAGCCGAGGCGTTCCGCGCGCTCCTCGAGGTAGCGCCGCTCGGGCAGGCTCGCCGTCCGCTTCGCCGCACGGCGGTAGTGCTCGCGAGCGGCCTCGTGGTCCCCGGCCCGCTCCAGCAGGTGCGCCCGCACGGCGTCGAAGCGGTGGCTCTGCTTCATCCGGCCGTCGCCGGCGATGGAGTCCAGCAGCTCCAGCCCGCGGGCCGGGCCCTCGACCATGGCGACCGCGATCGCCTGGTTCAGCGTCACCACGGGGCTCGGCGCGAGCTCCTGCAGCACCTCGTAGAGCTGCGCGATCTGCACCCAGTCGGTGCTTTCCGCGCTCGGTGCCGCGTCGTGCAGCGCCGCGATCGCCGCCTGGACCTGGTACGCCCCGACCGGGCCGCGGCCCAGCACCCGGCCGATGAGCGCGGCGCCTTCGGCGACCATCGCGCGGTCCCAGCGGCCGCGGTCCTGCTCGGCCAGCGGCACCAGGGTCCCGTCCGGACCGGTCCGCGCCTCGCGGCGCGCGTCGGTGAGCAGCATGAGCGCGAGCAGCCCGGCCACCTCGCCGTCGTCCGGGCGCAGCGCGTGCACCGCCCGGGTCAGCCGGATCGCTTCGTGCGCGAGCTCGGGCACCCGCAGGTCGGTGCCGGAAGTGGCGGTGTACCCCTCGTTGAAGATCAGGTAGAGCACCTGGAGCACGACCGCCAGCCGTCCGGCGTACTCGTCCGGCGCCGGGTCCCCGAACGTCGACCCGGCGGCGGCGATGCTTTCCTTGGCGCGCGTGATGCGCCGGGTCATCGTCGCTTCCGGCACGAGGAACGCCTTGGCGACCTGGGCGGTCGTCAGGCCGCCCACCGCGCGGAGGGTGAGCGCCACCTGCGACGGCGGCGAAACCGCCGGGTGGCAGCACAGGAACAGCAGCCTCAGCGTGTCGTCGCGGTCGGGCGGCCGCTCCTCCCCCGGGCCGGCCACCGCGCCGGCGTCCGAGGGTTCGCGGACCGCGACGGATTCCTCCCGCCGGCGGCGCGCGCTCTCGCTGCGCCAGTGGTCGGTGAGCCGCCGCCCCGCGACGGCGACGAGCCAGCCGTGCGGGTTGTCGGGCACGCCTTCGGCGGGCCACTGCTCGGAAGCGGCGAGCAGGGCCTCCTGGACCGCGTCCTCACACGCGTCGAACTGGCCGTGCCGGCGCACGAGGACGCCGAGCACCCGCGGCACCAGCGGCCGGAGCAGCTCACCGACGTCCGCCGGGCCGGTCACCCGCCGGTGAACTCGGATTCGGTCTCCGCGTCGGCGAAGAACACCACGGGGCGGACTTCGATGCCGAGCCCGTCGATCTTCGCGTCCGGGATCATCGCCGCCACCTCGTACGCCCGCTCGGGACTCGCGCACTCGACGAGGTAGTAGCCCGCGAGGAACTCCTTCGACTCGACGAACGGGCCGTCGGTGATCGCCGGCATCCCGTCCTTCACCCGCACCACGGCGCTCTCGGCCGGCGCGCCGAGCGCCTGGGTGCTGATCATCTCCCCGGACTCGCGGATGCGCCGGATGAACTCGCCGTGCCCGGTCATCACTTCGTCCTTGTCCTGCTCGGACAGGCCGTCCCAGACGTCCGGGTTCATGTACATCGCCAAGAGGTACTTCATTCCGGCTCCCCGCGTTCGGCAACCCCTGGTGGCAACATAGCCGATCCGGCAGCGCAACCTGCGAGTGGTCGGCGGGCGCGCGGCGGCGGCAGCATCGAGGCTTCGGGATTCGATCACCGGCCGGAGGACGCCCCCATGCCAGACGTGCACGCCGACCTCGGCACCGAGGCGGACCTGCTCGCGGAGCTCGTCCGCGCGCACGAGGGGACGGTGCTGCTCCCCGCCGCCCGGGTGATCACCGGCCACCTCGCCGAGCTGACGGTCCTGGCCCGCCGCGTCGTGCTGAGCGTCGAAGGCGAGGAAAGCGCTTCCGCCCCGCACATCACCGGCTCGGGGATGCTCGGGGACGCCGTCCTCGGCTGGCGTTCGGAACACCGGAAGGCGGCCGAGCTGCTGGCCACCGCGACGTCGGACATCGCGTGGCCGGGCGGGCCGGTGCGGCCGTCGGTGCTCGCCGCCGCGCTCCTCACCGCGGTCTTCGCCCGCGGCCAGGACATCGCCGACGTCCTCGGCGCCCGCCTGCCCCGCAACGACAGCCTCGGCCACGTCGCTTACTACGGCGTGCGCACCCGCGACGACGCCTACGCCGGGCGCGGCACCCCGCCCGCGGCGCCGTTCCGCTTCGAGCTCACGGCGCCGTCGGGCACGCGGTGGGAGTTCGGCCCGGCCGGCGCGGTGGACCGCGTGACCGGCCCCGCCGAAGACTTCTGCCTGCTGTTCACCGGCCGCCGGCCGCTCGCCCGGCTGGCCGTCACCACCACGGGTGAGGCCACCCGGTGGGCGGAACTGGCCCAGACCCACCGGAATCCACTGTGGACATCCGATGTGGACTGAGGATCACTCGAAGCGGTCCGGGTCCCCGGCGCCGCGGCGGACGATCTCGGCTTCCCCCGAGGAGAAGTCCACCACCGTGGTCGGCTCGACACCGCAGTCGCCGGAGTCGACGACCGCGTCGAGGACGTGGTCGAGCTCCTCCTTGATCTCCCACCCCTGGGTGAGCGGCTCGGCCACGTCCGGCAGGAGCAGCGTGCTCGACACCAGCGGCTCGCCGAGCTCCGCCAGCAGCGCTTGGGTGACGGCGTGCTCCGGGATGCGCACGCCCACGGTCTTCTTCTTCTCGTGCATCAGCCGCCGGGGCACCTCCTTGGTCGCCGGCAGGATGAACGTGTAGCTGCCCGGGGTGGCCGCCTTGATCGCGCGGAACACCGCGTTGTCGACGTGCACGAACTGCCCGAGCTGCGCGAAGTCCTCGCAGACCAGGGTGAAGTGGTGGCGCCGGTCGAGCCGGCGGATCGCCCGGATCCGGTCGAGCCCCTGCGGGTTGTCGAGCCGGCAGCCCAGCGCGTAGCAGGAGTCCGTCGGGTAGGCGATCAGGCCGTCCCCGCGCACCAGTTCGGCGATCTGCCCGATCGCGCGCCGCTGCGGGTTGTCCGGGTGGACGTCGAAGTACCTGGCCATGACCGCGAGCCTAGGCCCCGGCCCGCCGGGGCGCCCGGCGACCCCGCCGCGTCTTCCACTTTGCGCAGAACCGCCCCGGACGGTGACGGCGCCCCGGCCGCGACCGCATAATCCGGGCAAAGCACGTTCACCCCGAGGAGGCGACCGTGATCGGACTGGCGCTGCCCGGCAGCACCCGCCCGCCGCTGCCGCGGCCCCGCGCCGTGCCCGCGGCGGACTACCGCTTCACCGGGCCCGCCGGCGGGGTGGACCTGGCCGGGCTGTTCGGCGGGCACCGGCGGCTCGCCGTGCACCACACGCTGCCCGACCGCAGCCGTCCCGGCGCCGCCGTGGCCCCCGGCGAGCTCGCCGCGGCCATGCACGCCGCCGGCACGCGGCTGGTGCTCGTTTCCCACGCCCCGTACGCGAAGCTCGAGCAGTACGGGGTCCACTTCGGCTGGGACCTGCCGGCGTACTCCGCGGTGGGCACCGCGTTCGGCTCGGACTTCCCGGCGACGCGGTACCTCGACGGGACCGGCTGCGACGACCGGGAAGACGCGCCCGGACTGAGCTTCTTCGGCCTGGACGGGGGATTCGTCCGGCATCTCGGCTCGGTCGCCGTGCCGTACCTGGATTTCCTCGGCCTCGCGGGGGTGACCGGCCGGGTGCGCGTGCGCTGAAGCGCCGGTGCCGGAACGGTCCTCCGGCGCTCGCGCGGACCCGCGTCCGCGGGCTTCCATGAGATAGCATCGGCTGATCAGCGTGCCATGAGACAGGCGCGGCCGGCCGGGCCTGTCTCTTCGCCGACCCGCCGGAGGATCGCAGATGTCACGGGGAGCCCCTCTCGACCCCACGGCGGCGCTCTCCGTCACCGCGGAGCCCCGGGGCACCACGCGAGCCGACCGGCGGCCGCGGCTGGCGACGTTCCTGGCCGGCAGCATCATCGTCGTGGTGGTCGCCGGGTTCGGCGTCGTGGGACTCGCGAACCTCCTGCCCGCCTCGGTCGACTTCTTCCACGCCGCCTACGGGATCGTCGGTGTCACCGGGCTGCTGGCGATCCAGCTGCTCTGGTTCAGCCGCCCGTCGTCCAGGCTGGATTCGACGACCAGCAAGGTCCTCCTCGGGGCCCTCGTGCTGCTGGCCTACGTGCCGATCCCGACCTTCGGCATGCTGTGGGCCGACATGCCGGACTTCGTCGGCGGCGCGGTCCTGCTGGTCCTGCCGTCCCGCTACGCCTGGCCCGCGTTCGCCGCGGTGTGCGCCAGCATCGCCTGGACGTACACGATTTACGACGGCAACGCGATGAGCACGCTGTACAACACGTTCGCCTCGATCTTCTACTGCCTGGTCTTCTACCAGCTCGCACGGCTGGCGCGGATGGTCGACGAACTGCACCGGGCACGCACCGAGCTCGCCCGGCGGGCGGTCGCCGAGCAGCGGCTGGTGTTCGCCCGCGACCTGCACGACCTGCTCGGGCTCAGCCTGTCCGCGATCGCGCTCAAGGGCGAGCTCGTGCACCACCTGCTGCGGAAGTCGCCGGACCTCGCCAAGGCCGAGCTGGACGAGATGACCGCCACCGCGCAGCGCACGCTCTCCGACGTCCGGGCGGTCTCCCGCGAGTACCGCGAGCTGTCGCTGGAAAAGGAGTCCCGGACCGCCGAGTCGCTGCTGGCGGCCTCGGAGATCGCCGTCCAGGTGCACCTCGACTCGGGCGACCTGCCGGTCCAGGCGCGGACCCTGCTGGCCAAGGTGCTGCGCGAAGGCGTGACCAACGTACTCCGCTACAGCGACGTCGAACACTGCGAGATCGACATCGTCCAGCACGACGACAAGGTCACGCTGCAGATCACCAACGACGGCGTCGCGGCCGACGAGGCCGGGCTCGAGCCGGGCAGCAGGCTCACGAAGCTCCCCGACGAAGTGGCCGCGCTCGGGGGCACGGCGACCGCCGAGGCCGGTCCCGGCGGCCGGTTCGTGCTGCGCGTCGAGCTCCCGGTCCCCACCCGGCTGGACGGGCCGGTGACCGGCCGTGACGAGACCGACCGGCCACAGTCGACGCTGTTCCGCTGGCTGCTGCCGGCGACCATGTCGCTGATGGGCGTCGGCGCGACCCTGCACGCGCTCCGGCTGACCACGGAGGCCTGGCGGGTCGCCCTGGTGATCGGCTCGGTCGTGGCGCTGCTGGCGCTGCAGTTCTCCTACTTCAACCGGCCGGCGACCCCGCTGCGCTCGGCCCAGACCTACGGGATGCTGCTGGTCCAGGCCTGCCTGACGTACCTGCCGCTGCTGCCGCTGAAGCAGGACTGGGTGAGTGTCCCGGGCCTGCTGATCGGCACGGCCCTGCTGGTCCTCCCGCCGGTCGCGGGCTGGAGCTTCTTCGCCCTGAACACCGCCGTGTACGCGTTGATCGAGTACCGGGCCGGGGCCAGTGACGCGGCACTGGTGTTCTTCACGGCGGCCACGGTGATGACCGGGCTGACCGTGTTCGGCCTGCTGTGGCTGGTCCGGCTCGTGACCGAACTGGACCTCACCCGGCGGCGGCTGGCGGAGATGGCCATCGCCGAGGAACGGCTGCGGTTCGCGCGCGACCTGCACGACCTGCTCGGGATGAGCCTGTCGGCGATCGCGCTGAAGAGCGAGCTGACCTCGCGGATCCTCGCGATCGACCGCGACCGCGCGGCGGCCGAGCTGACCGAGATCCTCGGCCTGACCCGCCAGGCGCTGTCGGACGTGCGGTCGGTCGCCAGCGGCTACCGCGAGCTGTCCCTGGAGAACGAGTCCCGCACGGTCCAGTCGGTGCTCGCCGCGGCCGACGTCCGGGTCCGCATGGATACCCTGCTTTCGGAGGACCTGCCGCCGTCCGTGCGGACCGTGCTGGCCGTGGTGCTGCGCGAAGGCGTGACGAACGTCCTCCGGCACAGCCAGGTCGAAAGCTGCGACATCGCGCTGCGCCGGGTGGACGGCGGTGTCACCCTCGAGATCGTCAACGACGGCGTGGACCGCCCCGGCCACGTCACACCCGCGGCCGGCAACGGTGCGGCGCCGCGCCGCCGGCCGCCGGGCAGCGGGATCGGCAACCTCTCGCACCGCGTGGCCGACCTCGGCGGCGAGCTGACGGCCGGGGTGGACGCCGACGGCCGGTTCCGCCTGCGCGCGGTCATCCCGGCCTGACCGGACGGCCGGCGCCGGGCTCAGGGCTCAGGGGCTCAGGGGCTCAGGGGCTCAGACCCAGCCGGACTCCTGCGCGATGCGGATGGCGTCCACCCGGTTGCGGGCGTTGAGCTTCGAGACGACCGCCGTGAGGTAGTTGCGGACCGTGCCCGCCGAGAGGTAGAGCCGGGCCGCGATCTCGACCGTCCCGTAGCCCTGCGCCGTCATGCGCAGCACGTCCAGCTCGCGGCCGGTCAGCGGGCAGTCCACGCTGTCCCAGGCGGCGAGCGCGAGGTCGCCGTCGACCATGCGGCGGCCCGCGACGACCCCGCGGATCGCGTGGGCCAGGCGCTCCGGCGGCGCGTCCTTGAGCAGGAACCCGGCCACCTTGGCGTCCAGTGCGCGGCGCAGCGTCCCCGGCCGGCCGAGGCTGGTCAGGATCAGCGTGCGGCACCCCGGCAGCTGCTCGTGGAGCTCACCGGCGGCGGTCAGCCCGTCCTTGCCGGGCAGGTCGATGTCGATCACCGCCACGTCGGCCGCGGCTTGGCGGGCCATCGGCAGGATTTCCAGCCCCGAGGCCACCTCGGCGACGACCTCGATGTCGGGCTCGAGACGCAGCAGCGCCACCAGAGCGCCCCGTACGATGTGCATGTCCTCCGCAACGAGCACTCTGATCATGGTGCCTCCGCGATCGCATTCCCCAGAGGCCCAGTTAAACATTCCGGGCACCGGATCGCTTACCGATGAACGGGCAATACCGCGTACCGCCCGCGCAATGCGAGCGGCACGCGGTCGAGGTGGACCGAAAAATGCCTTGTTGCGATCGAACAGCTACCCGACGTAGTGGCGTCGTGATTCTTTCCCGCGCCGGGCGATCGGCCCCGGCCGCCACTCAGGTGGCATCGAGCACGTCCATCCGGCAGATGGTCCCGCGCATCGGTGCCCGGCCCGCGGCCGACTCGCGGCCCCACAGTTCGAAGCGATCGATGACGAGACCGGCCTCGACATTTCGGATATCGATGCCGAGACCGTCGAAAAGGGCTCGGACGTCGGCGTTTATCTGCGAACTCATTGTGTACTCCCCAGCGTGCCGTGAACTTTTCCGTCCATAATTATTCCGCGCACCGGGGGGCGGACAGCCAGTGTCCGCGTCATCGGGCCGTCGTGCTTTCCTGCTAAGCCGGACGGCCCCAAGGGTTACGCTCATCGGCCGATCGTCCGCAGCGGATGACCGACCGAGCGCGCCGATCACGTGACGAAAGGTAGTCGATCCGGCGATCACGGGTGCCGTCACGCGGCTCGCGTCCGCAAGGTCGGATACCCGCTCACCGGCCGTCCGAAGCTCCGGCGGCGGCCATGTGAGAAACGCATGCCAGGCACCCGCGAAAGCCATTCCCAACGGGTGCCGATGAGCACTTAAGAAGTAGACGGCTCCGACCCTAGAGTTCCGGTATACCCAATCTGCCGTCGCCGGCGGCGTTCGCAGGGAACACGCCCGGCAGGCACCCGGCCAGCGGAGGGACGGCCACCATGGACGACATCGTGCGGCAGGCCGTGGCACGCGCCATCGAAGCCATGCAGGGCAACCTGGGCGAACGCCTCACCATCGATGATCTCGCGCGCGCCGCGATGTTCAGCAAGTTCCACTTCACGAGGATCTTTCTGCGGGCGACCGGGTTGTCCCCGGGCCGTTTCCTTTCGGCGCTGCGGCTGGCCGAGGCGAAGCGGCTGCTCGCCACGACGGCGACGTCCGTCGCGGACATCAGCCACCAGGTCGGCTACAACAGCGTCGGCACGTTCAGCGCCCGCTTCAGCGGCAGCGTCGGCCTTTCCCCGACGGGGTACCGGCAGCGCGGCGGGCAGCCCGGCCCGCTCCCCGAGCGCACCGGCCAGCCGGAGTCCGCGGCCGCGGTGCGCGGCAGGCTCTGGTTCCCGCCCGCCAAGCAGCGGGGCCCGGTGTTCGTCGGGCTGTTCCCGGCCCGGATCGCCGAAGGCGCGCCGGCCCGGTACGCGGTCGTCCCCGGCGGCGGGCACTACGCGCTGACCAGCGTGCCGGTGGGGTCCTGGTACGTCATCGCCTGCGCCTACGGCGTGTTCGACGAGCGCGGTCCCCGGGCGCTGACCGGGTTGTCCGGGCCGGTCACGGTGCACCGGGAGGTCACGGCGCACCTGGCCGACGTGCGGCTGCGGCCGCGTCACCGCTTCGACCCGCCGGTCCTGCTGGCCCTGCCCGAGCTCCGGCCGGCCCCGGCGCACCGCGCGGTCGCGGTCTGAACCCGGTCCGAGCGAGCGCGGGCCACCACCCCGCGGCGAAAAGCGAAACCGGCGGCTTCGCCCCGGGACGGCAGAAATACCGTCCCGGGGCGAAGCCGCTCACTGTCGGGTGATTCCTCCGGCGAGGCCGGACGGTGGCGTACAATTCGCGCGGGGAATTGACTCGGCTGGGGGATGCGAGGAACACAACGTGATAAAGGTTCTGCTGGCCGAGGACATGGACATGGTCCGCGGCGCGCTCGTTGCCCTCTTGAGCCTCGAGTCCGACATCGAGGTGGTGGCGGAAGTGGATTCCGGGGACGAAATCCTGCCCGCCGCCCGGTCCGCCCGCCCCGACGTCGCCGTCATCGACATCGACCTGCCGGGCAAGGACGGGCTGACCGCGGCGACCGAGCTCCACGAGCACGTCCCCGAGTGCCACACGCTGATCCTCACCAGCCTCGGCAGGCCGGGCACGGTCCGCCGCGCGCTGGACGCGAAGGTGAACGGGTTCCTGCTCAAGGACGCGCCGTCGGACAAGCTCGCCAACGCGGTGCGGTCCGTCGCGGTCGGCAGGCGGGTCATCGACAGCGAGCTCGCGCTGTCGGCCTGGGAAGCCGACGACTGCCCGCTCACCCCCCGCGAGCTGGAGATCCTCGCGCTCGCCGCGCGCGGGCGCAACGTCGCCGACATCGCCGCGGACCTGTTCCTGTCGCCGGGCACGGTGCGCAACTACCTGGCGGCGTCGGTCACGAAGCTCAACGCCCGGAACCGCGTGCACGCCATCCGGATCGCCACCGAAGCCGAATGGCTCTGAGCCGCTTCGGGACCAGGCGCGCGCCCCGCCGGGGCGGCAGGAACGGCTGAAGCGGCACGACGGCGCGCAGCGCGTACGTCCCGTCGGGCCGCACTCCGGCGGTGAGGGTGCCGCCGAGGGCGCCGATCCGGTCCTCCAGGTTCGGCAGGCCGGAACCGTGCTCCTCGCCGGCCGCCGGGTCGTCGCCCTGCTCGTCCTCCGGCACGACGCCGTCGTTGGTGACGCACAGCCAGGCCTCGTTCCTGGTCTCGCCCACGGCGAGCTCGCACCACGTCGCCCGGCTGTGCCGGACAATGTTGGTGGCGCTCTCCCGCAGCACCGTGGCGAACGTCGTGGCGACCGGCTCGGGGAGGCGCTCGGGCACCTGCGGGCCGAGGCGCACGCTCACCCCGGCGGTCTCCAGCACCGCCGCCGCGGACCGGCGTTCCTCGGCCAGGGAGAACTCCCGGCTCCCGGCCGCGATCGAGCGGACGTCCGCGAGCGCTTTGCGCGAGATCGCGACGAGCTCGGTGAGCTCGGCCCGGGCCCGGTCCGGCTCGGGCCCGACGAGCCGCCGGGCCAGCTCGATCTTCAAGGCGATGGCGGACAGGGTCAGCCCGAGCAGGTCGTGGGTGTCCTGGGAGAACCGCAGGCGCTCCTCGGCGATCGCGCGCGAGGTCAGCTCCCGTCCGCCGGCCTCGTAGGCGGCGGCCAGCCGGCTGAACCACGCGAGCGCGAACAAGACCCCCGAGGCCACCGCCGTCAGCACCGCGCCGTCGACGCCGGCCGCGACCGACACCACCGGCGTCCCCGCTCCCGCGGCGAGGACGCCCGCCCCGGCCGAGACCAGCGCGAGGACCGGCACGGACACCAGCGGCCTCGCCACGAGCAGCACGCTTCCCGCGAAGAAGCAGCCGAGGACGCTCCAGGCCCCGCCGAGGTGCAGCACCGGCAGCAGGCCGAGCAGCGCCTGCACCGCCAGTGCGGGGCCGCGGGCCCGGGGACTGCCGTAGCAGAGCGCGGCCAGGTGCACGGCGACCAGCACCAGGGCGTAGCCGCACGCCGCGAGCGCCGGCGGCCACGACCGCGCCTCGCGCAGCGGCCCCAGCAGCCCGAGGCCGGCGACACCGAGGCAGGTGGCGGCGTGCACGACCTGGACCAGGCGCGTCGGGAAGCCACCACCCGGCAGCCCGTCGGCGGTGGCGTCCGGATCGGCCGGCCCCGCCGCGCCGGCCGGCGCCGGGTTCGACGGTCCGAACCTTGCTTCACGCAGCCTCGCGTCAGCGATCACGCAGCGCCTCCCCAGAAACGCGCCGGCCCCGAGAGGCAATGTAACAGCCGGAACGGCCCCTGCCGGATCACTGCCGAGGGGGATTTCGCCGGAGCCGGCCGGGCGGGGGTCAGGCGGGGAAGCCGAGCACGCACTCGCCGATGCTGACCTCGGCGGGCCACTCCAGCTTGAGCGCCCGGTCGGCGCGGTCGCCGGAGTCCGCGGGCACGGCGTGCGCCGTCAGGCCCATGGCCTTGGCGACCAGGGAGAACACCTGCTGGAGCGCGCCGAGGTGCAGCAGGGTCGTCGCGTAGGCCGCGCCACCGAGCGCCCAGGCGATCCGGGACATCCGCGCGGTCATGGTCAGCAGGACCGACGGGCGGCGGTGGCTGCCCGCCGCGACCATCGCCATGTCCAGGAGACCGTCCAGGACGGCGGTGTCGTCGTCGACCAGGGTGAGGACGTGCCAGAGCGGGTCGTAGTGGTAGATGCCGCGGGCGAGGCCGGCGCAGCGGTTGATCCCGACGTAGATTTCGAGCTCGTACAGGCAGGCCACGCTGAAGTACGGCCGCTGCGTCGCGTCGTGCGAGCGCCCGCCGGGGAGACCGGCCTGCCCGATCGAACGGACCCGCGCGGCGCGGAACAGGAACTCGCCGATCTGCCGCGCCGACAGTTCCCGCTCGCTGACGACGGGGCAGGTGTGGTCGGTCTCGAGCAGCTCGCCCAACGTCGGCCCCCCGGAGACCAGTTCGGCGGGCTCGGGCCGGTACAGCGGGTAGGAAGGCCCGCCCGTGCGCGGTTTGACCATCGACGGGTCCGGGCCGGGCCGGGCGTCGTCGGGTTCGCGGGACGACGGCATCTGCCAGGTCCGGCTGCAGGCGTGGAACATCAGGTCGTCGTGCGACCAGTGCGCCGTGCCCGGACCGCCGTGCTCGGTGAACCGGTCCTGCGCGTCGGCGAGGAGCACGACCCCGGCGGCGACCAGGAACTCCACCACGTCGGCGACCACCGGCCCGGCCACGCCGGTGGCGGCGGCCAGCTCCTCGACCGTCGTCGGCGCGGCGAGCGACGAGGCGAGCAGCATCGCGGGCGGCCGGCACAGCGCGACCTTGTACGGCGCCCCGGGTGTTTCGGCCAGCAGGATCCCGCCGTCGGCCCGCAGCGCGGTCAACCGGGACAGCCGCACCCGCCGCCCGGCCGGCAGCGGCCCGGCGCGGAAGGCGGGGAACTGGGTCACCGGGATCGCCGACAGCACCGGCCCGCGGCCGTCGTTGAGCGCGAGGGAGTGCACCACCGAACCGGCCAGCCGGGCGAGCACCTTCCGCAGCGACCGCCGCCAGGCCTCCTCGCCGGCGCCGTCCGCGGCCACCAGGTTCGCCATGGACACGGGCCCGAGCGCCAGCCGGGCGAGGGACTCCGGCACCCCGGCGGCCGTGCCGCGGAACTCGTACTCGCCCCACCACGTGATGGCGACGAGCGAGCCCTCCTCACCCGCTTCGAGCAGGGTGTCCTCCGTGAACGACCACAACCGCACCGTTTCGGCGTGCCTTGCCGGATTCTCGGCAGCCAACGCGAACTCCTAGGTGGACGACGGAACGGCGCACCGGGCGACCCGGCAACGTGCTACAGGAACATCGGGAACGGGTTGAGCTGCTCGTAGGGCACCGGCTCGGCGACCCTGCCGAGGCGCACCGGGACGTCGAACAGCCTGCCGGGCGCGTACCGGGCCCAGAACGGCCGCAACCCGGGAGCCAGCACCTTGACCACCGGCAGGCCGATGTCGGGGCGGGTCTGGTCGAGGACGAGCAGCTCGCTGCCCGCCTCCGCCAGGGCACCGGCCAGCGCGAAGACGTCGTCGCGCACGTCCGGCCGGTGGACGTACCGGAAGTCGGCCGGCGTGCGGGTCCGCTCGCCCGCGGCCGGGCGCAGGTAGGGCTGGTTGGCGACGGTCGCGTACTCCAGCCACCGCGCCGCGTCCGGGTCGCCGATGCCGTGGCCCTGCCGCAGCAGGTCCGGCAGCATCTGGTTCAGCTCCGCCACCGCGCGCCGCACGGCGATCCGCGGGTCGAGGTGGGCGCCGAAGCCGAACATGATGTGCTCGTGCGGCCGGTCGGTCCTGCGCGAGACCGCGGCGAACACCGGCACGTCGAGGTCGGAGCTCACGTCGAGGACCCACAGCTCCCGGCCGAGACCGGCGTAGTGGCCGACCATCTCGGTGAGCCAGCCGTCCGCGAACGAGCCGAGGTCGACGCCGGGCACCGGCGTGCGGTTGTACCACCACAGCGCGACGGCGTCCCGCTCGATCAGCTCCAGCGTGCCCTGCAGGACCGCGTCCTCCAGGCTGCTGCCCGCCGCGGCGCCGTTGGAGTCCGCGAGCAGGCCGCGCGCCCCGGATTCGGCGGGCACCCCGTAGTACAGGTACGCGGTGGGCAGGAGCCGCCGGCCGCCGGACAGCGTCCAGACGGGCGTCCAGTCGACCGCCGCCCGCGGGTCGAACGGGACGGAGACGTGCTGGAACGAGCCGTGCCCGGCGTTCCAGGCGGCGCGCTCGCGGTACTGGCGGTCGGCGAACAGCATGCAGTCGTTGGGGTGCACCGCCTCCGCGCCGAGCTCGTCGAACGAGGCCCGGATCCGCAGCTCGTCGCCCTGGTAGTTGCCGGAGAAGCGCTCCACCGCCTCGCACAGGGCGCCGACCTCGGCGTCGAGCGGGGTGGTCCCCTTGCCGCCGTTCTCGCCCCGCAGCCCGGCCCGGATCCCGGCCACCCCGGTGACGCCGCGGGCGACGTTGTGCCCGGAGCGGTAGGCGTTGACGTACGGCGGAGCCGCCGGATCCCGCCGGACCTCCTTGACGATCCCGGTGACCGGGCTGATCAGGTGCCCGTACCGCTCGAGGGTCTGGTACGGCGTCGAGGTGCGGTGACCGCCCCCGGTCAACGTCGTCTTGCGCGCCGGTTCGAGCCGGACCGGCCGGGCGCCGCGCGCCGCGACCAGCGTGCTGTCCCCGCAGGCGGGGCACTGCGGCCTGCGGCGCAGCTCGTGCAGCGTGCCTTGCAGGGCCAGCGTGTCGAGCACCCACACGCACTGCTGGCCGTGGTACCGGTAGCCCGCCAGCCACTTGCTGGCCTCGAGGACGATCAGGTGCGCCGCGGCCGCCGACAGGGACGGCAGCGCGGCCGTGGGCCGGTGCGCGGGACCCTGGTGGCCGAGCACCTCCTGCGCGCAGGCCTCCGCGTGGCGGTGGCCCCACAGCCGGTGGGTCAGGCAGTGCCAGCACGCCGACACGCCGGGCCGCAGCACCGGCCCGATCCACACCTGCGCGCCGACCGGCCGGGCCAGCAGCCACGGCCGCCCGGTCCGGCGGTGTTCGGCGTCGAGCTCCGCCAGCCGCGGGTCGAGGTAGTCGTTGCACAGCACGATGCTCAGGTCCGCGTCCCCGGTGGCGGCGGGCTCGACCGCCGGCGTGGCGTCGGTCAGGGCCCGCTCGACCGGCCCGGTGTCGACGTCGTCGCCGACGGCGAGCAGCCGGATCCCCGGCCGGGCGCGCGAGGTCATCCGGGCGGCGTCGATGCCGCACGCGTCCCAGTAGGCGAGCTCCCGCTCGTCGACGGCCGGCCCGAGCACCGGACGCACGGAAACCAGGCCCTCCTCGACCAGCTGGGCGACGATCGCGGCCACCTCCTCGGGCGTCATCCCGGCCGGCCGGGCGCGGAGCACCTCGGCGAGCTCACGGGTGCCGTCCAGCAGCGGGGCGAGCGACTCGATCCGGGCACCGCGCATGGCGATGACACCCCGTTCGGAGAAGAGGTAGGCACCGTTGCCGTCGGACACCTCGGCGCGCAGGTGCCGTTTGAAGGCGAGCACGCGGGTACCCGCCGCCAGTGCTTCCCCGGGGCAGGCCGGGCCCGGGACGGGCCGCACGGCTGATCCGCTCATCTGCACTCCTGTCCGGTGCGCGCGATCGGAGAAACCGGATTCTTCTCCGACCCACCGGCCTGCGGCCAGTGCGCGGCGCACCGATCGGGACATGCGAAACGCACGAGTTTTCGTGGGAAAGGCACGCGCGACCGGGGTTTAGCACACTGGTCGCCGTCACCGGTGGTTCGTCACCCTGGTTCGCGAGGGCAAGGTGCCCGGCGGCACGTACGACCGAAACAGTGAGGATCGAGTATGACGACCACTCGCACCTACGGCCAGTTCTGCGGCCTCGCACGCGCACTCGAAATCGTCGGGGAACGCTGGTCGATGCTCGTCATCCGGGACCTGGTCCTCGGTCCGAAACGGTACACGGACCTGCAGCGGGGCCTGCCCCGCATCCCGGCCAGCATCCTGTCCTCCCGCCTCAACGAGCTCGAGCAGGCGGGTGTGGTCCGCCGCCGGGTGCTGCCGCAGCTCGACGCGGGCCTGGTCTACGAGCTGACCGAATACGGCAGCGAGCTCGACCACATCCTGCTGGACCTCGCGCTGTGGGGCGCGCGGTCGCTGGGGTACCCGAAGGACGGCGAGGTCTTCACCACCGACGCCGCGATCCTCGCGCTCTACACGACGTTCCAGGAGGACGCCGCGAAGGGCGTCAACGTGACGTACGTGCTGCGCCACAGCGATTCGCTGATCGTCCACGCGATGGTCGACGACGGCGCGCTGAAGGTCAG
Organism: Amycolatopsis sp. NPDC021455; assembly: GCF_040640995.1. Taxonomy (NCBI): domain Bacteria; kingdom Bacillati; phylum Actinomycetota; class Actinomycetes; order Pseudonocardiales; family Pseudonocardiaceae; genus Amycolatopsis; species Amycolatopsis sp. NPDC021455. The sequence continues at coordinate 107,440 of NZ_JBFACT010000025.1, forward strand.
CACCGGCGACCACCCGGCCGCCGACCTCGTGATCGAGCCCCAGGGCCCGGAACTGATCGACCTGGTCAACGGCGACCTGACCGCGGCCGAGGCGATGGCGTCCGGGCGGGTGCGGATCGAAGGCGAGTTCGCGCACCTGGAGCTGTTCACCAAGCTGTTCCGCATCCCGCCGAAGCCGGAGCCGGCGGAGGGGCTCTCGTTCCCCTGATCGGCGGCGGCAGAACGGCAATTCGGAATAACGGCCCGCACGCCGGCGGCGGTTATCGTCGAAGCGCCGTGCCTGTCCACGACAACCCTGGGGTTCCGCATGACGACGTCCGAAACCATCCGGCCCGGCGGCTTCCTCGCCGGGCTCAACAGCCGTCACCACCACCGCGCGCTGGCAGTGTTCATGGTCATCGTGCTGGCCCACTGGGCCGAGCACATCGTGCAGGCCGTCCAGATCTACGCGTTCGGCTGGCCGGTGGCCAGGGCGCGCGGGATTCTCGGGATGCCGTTCCCGTGGCTGATTTCGCAGGAATGGCTGCACTACGGCTACGCGCTGGTGATGCTGGTGTTCCTCTGGATCCTGCGGCACGGTTTCGCCGGCCGGTCGCGGCAGTGGTGGAACCTGGCGCTGGCCATCCAGTTCTGGCACCACATCGAGCACCTGCTGCTGTTCATCCAGGCGCAGTCGGGCTGGCGGCTGGCCGGGCAGAAGGTACCGACCAGCATCATCCAGCTGCTGGTCCCGCGGGTGGAGCTGCACCTGTTCTACAACACGATCGTCACCATCCCGATGATCGTCGCGGTCGTCCTGCACCGGCGCGCTTCGGCGGCCGAGCACGAGCTGACCGGCTGCGTCTGCGGGCTGCCGAAGGCCGCCCTCGCCGCGTCGTGAAGCGGGCGCTGGCCCTGCTGGCCTTCCTCCTGGGCTGGCTGGTGCTCGGCGCCGTTCCGGCTTCGGCCCACGTCGAGATCGTTTCGTCGGCCCCGGGGGACGGCGCCCGCCTGAGTGCGGCGCCGCCCCTGGTGTCGGTCACCCTGTCGGAGAACATCGGCATCCAGCCCGGGTCGATCAAGGTCGTCGACCTCGCCGGCACGCAGGTCGACACCGGGCCGGTGTTCCAGCCCGGCGACGTCGCCGAGCAGCTCGCGGTGCGCCTGAAGCCGGGCCTGCCGGACGGCAGCTACCTCGTCGAATACGCCTTCGTCTCGGCCGACTCCCACCCGGTGCGCGGCACCTTCGCGTTCGTGGTCGGCACCGGGCCGCTGGTGACGTCGGCCGGCGCCGTGTCGGCGTCGACCGGCACCGACGCGGCCGTCGACGCCGTGTCGACGGGCGTGCGCTGGCTGGCCTACCTCGGGGTCGTGCTGCTCGGCGGCCTGGCGTTCGTGGTGCTGTGCCGCCCGGCGGCCCGCACCGACCCCCGTGCCCAGCGGCTGCTGCGCTGGGGCGCCGGCCTCGTCGCGGCGACCGCCGTGGCGGCGTTCGTGCTCCAGGGCCCGTACGCGGCCGGGCGGAACCTCGAAGCGGTGTTCGACACCGGACTGCTCTCGGACACGCTGCGCGTCGCCTACGGGAAGCTGCTGCTGCTCCGGCTGGCCGCGGTGGCTGTGCTGGCGCTGCTGCTGCCCCGGCTGCTGCGGCCGGACCTGCCCGAACGGCTGCGCTCCCGCCGCGAGAACCTGGCCATGGTGACCGGCTTCCTGGTGCTGCTGACGTTCTCGGCCACCGGCCACCCGGTCACCGACCCGATCATGTTCGTTTCGGTCTCGGCGGACCTGGTGCACTTCGGCGCGATCGCCGTCTGGGCGGGCGGCCTGGCCCAGCTGGCCCTGGGCCTCCACCGGCCGGCCCCCGGCGAAGACCTGGTTCCCGTGGCGGCGCGCTTTTCCCGCATCGCGGCCGGCGCGGTGACGGCGATCGCGCTCAGCGGCGTCGTGCTGGCGCTGCGCATCATGCCGTCGCTGCCGGCGCTCTGGACGACCCGGTTCGGCCTGCTGGTGCTGCTGAAGATCGCGGGCTTCGCGGTGCTGCTGGCGGTGGCGAGCCGTTCCCGCCGCGCGGTACGCCGGAGCCTGACCGCGGCACCGGCGGAGGGCACGACGATGACGGTCACGGCGGACCTGCGCCGCCTGCGCCAGGCGGTGGCCATGGAGGTGCTGCTCAGCGTCGTGGTGCTGGCCCTGGCGGCACTGCTCACGGTGACTCCGCCGGCGGGCTGAACCCCGGGCCGCGGTCAGACGCCCGGCCGGGCGGGCGGCGTGAACGGCCCCCAGCTGAACGCGGGCAGCCACGGCCCGGGTGCCGCGCTCCAGGTCAGGGCCGCGAGCTGGGCGAGGGACCGCCGTCCGGCCAGTGCGCGGTAGAGGTCGTGGGCGGGCGCCGTCACCGTCGCCGCCGGGCGGCCACCACCCGCCGTCCACTCCTCACCCGCCGTCGTCCGCAGCCGCAGCGACGGCAACCCGTGTGCCGCGATCGAGCCCGACAACCCGCTGACCAGCACTTCGAAGCTCGGCACCCGGGCCGCGTGGTCCTCCGGCGGCGCGACGCCGAGGGCCGCGCCCAGGTCCAGCTCGTGGGTGTAGGCGTCCATCACCATCACCGCGCCACTGCGCCCGCCCGCGTCTTCGAGCCGCCGGTCGAGCTCCTCGCCGACGTCGTCCCAGTGATCGAGCAGCTCCGGCACGTCCGCGGTCGCGGACGGCGCCGCCGGGCTGCCGCCGTGGCGCGCCAGGACCCGCCCGGCGATCGCCGTGAGGTGGCCGAGCAGGTCCGTGACCGTCCACTCCGGACACGCCGGGACCCGGCCGGGCCCCGCATCGGGCCGCGCCGCGAGCAGGGCGCGGACGCCGTGGCGCACGGCGCGGTAGGCGACGAAGTCCGGAACCGGCCCGCTGGCTGTCACGTGTCCTCCTCGCCTGGCACGATCGGGGCGTCCGGCCCAGTATGCCCAGGTAACGGCACCCGCCGTTCTCCCCGCTTGCCCGCCGCCGGAACCGGGAGGTCATGACCTTGCCCACACTGTGGTCCACGCCGGCGCAGTGGAGCCTGCTGCCGCCGGTCGTGCTCGCGCTCGTGCTGAGCGTCGCCATCGGGCTCGAACGCGAGGCCGGCATGAAGGCCGCCGGGCTGCGGACGCACAGCCTGGTCGGCGTCGGCTCGGCCGTGTTCATGCTGGTGTCGAAGTACGGCTTCGCCGACCTGCTCGGCTTCGAACACGTCTCGCTCGACCCGTCGCGGATCGCCGCCCAGATCGTCTCCGGGATCGGCTTCATCGGCGGCGGGCTGATCTTCGTGCGCCGGGACGCGGTGCGCGGGCTGACCACGGCGGCGACCATCTGGCTGACCGCCGCGGTCGGCACCGCGTGCGGGGCCGGGCTGCCGGTCCTCGCGGCCGGCACGACGGCCGGGCACTTCGTGGTGACCCGGGGCTTCCCGCCGCTGCAGCGGTTCGTGGCCCGGCACCGCCGGGAACCACCGGTGGTCCGGTTGAGCTACCTCGACGGCCACGGTGTGCTGCGCGCGGCGATGGCCGTGTGCACCGGGCGCGGGTGGGCGGTGCACCACGTGGAGGTCGACCACGAATCGGTTTCCGAAGAGGGGCAACGGATCGCGGTCGTGACGCTGCGCCTGGACGGCCGCGGTGATCTCTACGACCTGGCCGCCGAACTCGCCGAGCTGCCCGGCGTCCGGAGCACGTCCACCGGTCTCGGGGAACCGCTCGACGAATGATCGCCCGCCCGGGCAGCGCGCGGAGGCGGGTTTGCGGCACACTGGGGTGCACACGGAAATTCCCCGGTGTCGCAAGGAAAACGTGCGGCCGAGGAGAAACCATCCAATTCGGAGGTGAGGCATGGCCCCCGGCGGTGGCGAGGACGTGGCGCTCGCGTTGCCCGGATTCGACCTGGCGTGGCGCGGTTTTCACCGCGCACAGGTCGCGGAATACGTCGCGTGGGCCGAGGCCGAGATCCGCAGACTCACCGCCGAGCGGGACTCCGCACGGCAGCGTGGCGCCGCGCTCGCCGAGGAGAACCGCGAGCTGCGCGTGAAGATCGACCGCATCAGCATGACCCCGATCCCCGCGGACGCCTTGCAGGAGCGCTCGCGCCGGATGATCGAGCTCACCCGCGAGGAAGCGGCCGAAATCACCGCGGCGGCAACGGAAACCGCGGAGCGGATCCGCAGGGAGGCCGAGGCGGAGGCGGTCCGGCTCACGGAGAAGGAACGCCGGCTGGTCGCCGAGGCGGAGGCCGAACGCGAACGGCAGCGTGCCGAGCACGAGGAATTCCTGCGTGCGGCCGAGCAGCGCCGCCGGGAGCTCGACGAGGCCGCGGCGCACCGCCGTGCCCAGCTGGAAGAGGACCATACGCGGGCGATGACGGTGCGCCGCGCCGACGCGATGCGCGAGCTGGCCGAGCAGGCGGCGGCCGCCCAGGCGAAGGCCGACCGGCTGATCGCCGAAGCGCGGCAACGCGGCGAAACCCTGGTCACGACCGCGGAGTCCGAGCTGACCTCGGCCCGCGAAAAGGCCGAGCAGCTGGTCACCGACGCCACCCGGCACGGCGAATCCCTGGTCGAGGCGGCGCAACGCGAGGTCACGGCCCTCACGGAGGTCCGCGACAAGCTCAAGGCGAGCCTGTCGGGCTGCCGGGACCTGCTGGCCGATGCGGCCGTCGCCCTCGACGACCGGCCGGCGCCGTTCGACCCGGAAGCCACCCTGCCGATGTCGAAGAGAGTGCCGATCCAGCGGCGCTCACCGGCGGACGACCTCACCGACGCGGTAGGTTGACCCTGGCCCGCGCCACGACATCGGCGCAGGTCACGAGGTCGCGAACGACTCGTTCACCTCGTCCGGAGGCAGGAAAGAGTCGTTCATGACGTTCGGCAGGCCACGCTGTGACGTCGCCGGGGCCATGCCTTGACCGAGGCCGTTCCGTTCCCGCCGCGGCGGGTGTTCGCGCTGGTCGCCGCGGTCGTGACGCTCGCCGCGTCGACCACGCTGGCCAACCGCGTGCTGCCCGGCTGGGCGTACCCGGTGTGCGGCCTGGTGGCCGCGCTCGTGCTGGTCGCGCTGGGCCGGGCGGCCGGGTGCTCGTGGACGGACCTGGGGCTGAGCCGGCTCCGGCGTCCCGCGCTCGCCGGCCTGGCCGGCGCCGCTTCGGTGGCGGTCGTGTTCGGGATCGCGCTGGCCGTACCGTCACTGCGCACGGTCTACCAGGACGGCCGCGTCGGCGACCCGGACTTCGCGCAGCTGCTGTGGCTGACCTGCGGCCGGATCCTGTTCGGGACGGTGCTGATCGAGGAGGTGGCCTTCCGCGGCGTCCTGCCCGGCCTGTTCGGCGCGGACGACGAGCGGTGGCGGTGGCCGCCGATCCTGTGCTCGGCCGCGCTGTTCGGGCTCTGGCACGCGCTGCCGGCCCTGGCCATCGGCCGCAACGCCGCCGTGCACGCCGTGTTCGGCTCGACGCCGGTCGTGGTGTTGCAGGTGCTGGCGATGGCCGCCGCGGGCGTCGCCGGGATCTTCCTGCACTGGTGGCGCCATCTCGGCCGGGGTGTGCTCGCGTCGGTGATCGTGCACTTCACGACGAACGCGGGCGGCCTCACCCTGGCCGTGCTGGTCCGCTAGGACCGCACCAGCCGCGCGATCGCGTCGGAGGCTTCCCGGACCTTCAGGTCGGCTTCCTCACCGCCCGCTGCCGCCGCCTGGACGACGCAAGTGGCCAGGTGCTCGTCGAGCAGTTCGAGTGAGAACGACTGCAGCGCCTTCGTCGCCGCGGAGACCTGGGTCAGGATGTCGATGCAGTACTTGTCCTGCTCGACCATGCGCTGCAGCCCGCGGATCTGGCCCTCGATCCGGCGCAGGCGCTTCAGATAGGCTTCCCGCTCGGTGCCGTACCCCGTCATCGCCCACCTGTCCCCGTCGTCGGCATCCTTCCGGCCGAGTATACCCTCCCGGCGTATCGGGAGGGTACGTCAGCGGAACCGGCGCAACCGCAGGCTGTTGCTCACCACGAAGGCCGACGAGCACGCCATCGCCGCCCCCGCGATCATCGGGTCGAGCAGGCCGAGCGCCGCGAGCGGCAGCGCCGCCACGTTGTAGGCGAACGCCCAGAACAGGTTCCCCTTGATCGTGGCGAGGGTGCGGCGGGCCAGCCGGATCGCGTCGGCCGCGGCCCGCAGGTCACCCCGCACCAGCGTCAGGTCGCCGGCTTCGATCGCCGCGTCGGCGCCCGTGCCCATCGCCAGGCCCAGGTCGGCCTGGGCGAGCGCGGCCGCGTCGTTGACACCGTCGCCGACCATCGCCACCACGCGGCCCTGCGCCTGCAGCCGCTTGACGACGTCGACCTTGCCCTCGGGCAGCACCTCGGCGACGACCTCGCCGATCCCGGCTTCGGCGGCGATCGCCCGCGCCACGCCGGCGTTGTCACCGGTCAGCAGGATCGGCTCCAGACCGAGTTGCCGCAATTCGGCGACGGCCCGCGCGGACGTCGGCTTGATCGTGTCGGCGACGGCCAGCGTCCCGCGCAGCTCGCCGTCCCACGTCACGCCGACCGTGGTCACGTCGCCGCCCGGCGCCCGCCCGACGCTGACCGCGCGCCCTTCGACCACGCCGGTCACGCCGACACCCGGCGTGCTGCGGAAGTCGGTGACGGCGGGCAACGCGCCGAAGCGTGCCCGGGCCGCGTCGGCGATCGCGCGGCCGATCGGGTGCTCGGAAGCGGCCTCGACGGCGCCGGCGAGCCGGAGCACCTCGCCGTCGCCCTCGACGAGCGTCATCCGGCCGGTGGTGACGGTGCCCGTCTTGTCGAGCACGACGGTGTCGACGCGCCGCGTGGACTCGAGCACCTCGGGGCCCTTGATGAGGATGCCCAGCTGAGCGCCGCGGCCGGTGCCGACCAGCAGCGCCGTCGGCGTCGCGAGGCCGAGCGCGCACGGGCAGGCGATGATCAGCACGGCGACGGCGGCGGTGAACGCCGCGTCCGCCGTGCCCCCGGTCGCCAGCCAGACCACGAGTGTCGCCAGCGCGGCGAAGACGACCGCCGGGACGAACACCCCCGAGACCCGGTCGGCGAGCCGCTGGACCTCGGCCTTGCCGTTTTGCGCCGACTCGACGAGCCGCGCCATCTGCGCCAGCCGGGTGTCCGCGCCGACGCGGGTGGCGCGCACGAGCAGCCGCCCACCGACGTTGACGGTGGCACCGGTGACCGCGTCGCCCGGCCCCACCTCGACCGGGACGGACTCGCCGGTGAGCATGCTGGTGTCGACCGCGGAGCCGCCTTCGGTGACGACGCCGTCGGTGGCGATCTTCTCGCCGGGCCGGGCCACGAAGACGGCGCCGACCCGCAGGTCCTTGATCGGGACGAGGTGCTCTTCGCCGTCGCGGAGCACGGTGACGTCTTTCGCGCCGAGGTCCATGAGCGCGCGGAGGGCGGCGCCGGCCCGGCGCTTCGACCGCGTCTCGAAGTAGCGGCCGGCCAGGATGAACGTGGTGACCGCGGCGGCCACCTCGAAGTACAGGTGGTGGTGGCCGTCGCCGAAAACGAGCGCGTACAGCGACCACGCCACGGAAGCGACGACGCCGAGCGAGATCAGCGTGTCCATCGTGGCGGTGGCGTGCCGCAGGTTGACCGCGGCGGCGCGGTGGAACGGCCACGCGCCCCAGGTCACGACCGGGGCGGCGAGGGCGAGCGACACCCACGGCCAGGCCGCGAACTGCCAGGCCGGAACCATCGCGACGACGACCAGCGGAACGGTGAGCGCCGCGGAGATCAGCAAACGTTTGCGCAGCTCGCGCGTGTCATCCGGCGCTTCGGGCTCGGGCAGCCGCGCCGAGTACCCGGCGGCTTCGACGACGGCCTTGAGATCGTCGACCGACAGCCCGTTCGGGTAGCTGACCTGGGCTTTTTCGGTGGCGTAGTTGACCGTCGCGGTCACGCCGTCGACCTTGTTGAGCTTCCGCTCGACGCGGGCCGCGCAGGACGCGCACGTCATCCCGCCGATGGCGAGCTCGACGCGAGCCGCGGCCGGCACCTCGGTGGAACTCACGCGACCAGGCGGTAGCCGGCCTCGGTGACGGCGGCGGCGACCGCGTCGGTGGTCAGCGGCGCGTCGCTGGTCACGGTCACGCGGCCGCTCTCGACGTCGACGTCCACCTGCCGGACGCCGTCCAGTTCGGAGACCTCCTCGCGGACCGAGGTGGCGCAGTGCCCGCAGGTCATGCCCTCGACGGTGTAGGTCGCTTCGGCCATCTCTGCTCCTTTCGCTCTTCCTCCTTTATACCCATCGGGGGTAGGGGTTCACCCATCGCCCCCGGCACACTCCCGACATGCGGAAGATCTACGCGATCGGGATCGGCGCCGGCGACCCGGAGCACCTCACGGTGCAGGCCATCGACCGGCTCAACCGCGTCGACGTGTTCTTCGTGCTCGACAAGGGGGCGGAGAAGAGCGACCTGGTCCGGTTGCGCCAGGAGATCCTCGACCGGTTCGTGACGCGCCCGGGCTACCGGGTGGTGCTGGCGGAGGACCCACCCCGCGACCGCACCCCGGCGGACTACCGGGCCGCGGTCGCCGACTGGCACGCGGCCCGCGCGGCCGTGTACGAGGAGATGATCCGCTCGGAGCTGGGTCCGTCCGAAACGGGCGCCTTCCTGGTGTGGGGCGACCCGTCGCTGTACGACAGCACGATCGCGCTGATCGAGGCGGTGCTGGCCCGGGGGAACGTGGAGTTCGAGTACGAGGTCGTCCCGGGCATCAGCAGCATCTCGGCGCTGGTGGCCCGGCACCGGACGACGATGAACCAGATCGGCCGCGCGGTCCAGCTGACCACTGGCCGCCGATTGGCGACGGGCTGGCCCGAGGGCGTCGACGACGTGTTCGTGCTGCTGGACGCCCACACGACGTTCGACCGCTTCACGTCGGAGGGCCTGACCATCTTCTGGGGCGCGTACGTCGGCACACCCGACGAGATCCTGCTTTCCGGCCCGCTGACCCCGGCGTTGGCGGCGCACATCCGCGAGGTGCGGGCGGAGGCGCGGGAGCGGCACGGCTGGATCATGGACACGTACCTGCTCCGGCGGCCGGCCCGGGAATAGCGGAAGGCCCCGGGAGAACCGCGAGGTTCTCGACCGGGGCCTTCCATCAAGGTAAGTTCGGCGGTGTCCTACTCTCCCACAACCCTTCGGTTGCAGTACCATCGGCGCTGTCAGGCTTAGCTTCCGGGTTCGGAATGGGAC
>NZ_JBFACT010000026.1:0-114400 GCF_040640995.1 Amycolatopsis sp. NPDC021455
TTTTTGGGGCCCCCCCCCCCCCCCAACGCCACATTGGGTGCGCTGGACGCAACCAACGCCACATTGGGGCGCTTTGGGCCTGGACAGCGAGAAGGGCGGCTCCCCTCTCGGGGAACCGCCCTCCTGGCGTACTACTCGACGATCACTCGCCTTCGGCTTCGCCCTGCTCCTCGTGGCCCGCGCCGATGCTGACCGGCGGGGCGTCCGGGATGGACGACGGACGGCGCTCGCCGCGGAACGTGAACCGCGCCTGGTCGTCCTTGTCCTCCGGGTTGCCGCTCCAGCCTTCGACGTCGACCAGGATGATCTGGCCCGGCTCGACCTCGCCGAAGAGGATCTTCTCCGACAGCTGGTCCTCGATCTCGCGCTGGATCGTGCGGCGCAGCGGCCGCGCGCCCAGCACCGGGTCGAAGCCGCGCTTGGCCAGCAGCGACTTCGCCTTCGCCGTCAGCTCCAGCTCCATGTCCTTGGCCTTGAGCTGGGTCTCGACCCGGCCGATCATCAGGTCGACCATCTGGATGATCTGTTCCTGCGTCAGCTGGTGGAACACGATGATGTCATCGATCCGGTTCAGGAACTCCGGGCGGAAATGCTTCTTCATTTCCTCGTTGACCTTCTGCTTCATCTTCTCGTACCGGGTGCCGGTGTCGTTGGACCCGGCGAACCCGAGCGAGACGGACTTCGAGATGTCCGACGTGCCCAGGTTGGACGTGAAGATGAGGACCGTGTTCTTGAAGTCGACCGTGCGGCCCTGACCGTCGGTCAGGCGGCCGTCCTCCAGCACCTGCAGGAGCGTGTTGTAGATCTCCTGGTGCGCCTTCTCGATCTCGTCGAACAGGACCACCGAGAACGGCTTGCGCCGCACCTTCTCGGTCAGCTGGCCGCCCTCTTCGTAGCCGACGTAGCCCGGAGGGGCACCGAAGAGCCGCGAAGCGGTGTAGCGGTCGTGGAACTCACCCATGTCGATCTGGATGAGCGCGTCGTCCTCGCCGAACAGGAACGAGGCCAGTGCCTTCGACAGCTCGGTCTTACCGACACCGGACGGGCCGGCGAAGATGAACGAGCCCGACGGGCGCTTCGGGTCCTTCAGGCCCGCACGCGTGCGGCGGATCGCCTGCGAGACGGCCTTGACCGCGTCCTCCTGGCCGATGATGCGCTTGTGGAGCTCCTCCTCCATGCGCAGCAGCCGGGTGGTCTCCTCCTCGGTCAGCTTGAACACCGGGATGCCGGTCCAGTTGGCCAGCACCTCCGCGATCTGCTCGTCGTCGACCTCGGCGACGACGTCGAGGTCGCCGTCCTTCCACTGCTTCTCCCGCTCGCCCTTCTGGCCGAGGAGGGTCTTCTCCTCGTCACGCAGGCGGGCGGCCCGCTCGAAGTCCTGCGCGTCGATCGCGGACTCCTTGTCGCGGCGGACGTTCGCGATCTTCTCGTCGAACTCGCGCAGGTCCGGCGGCGCGGTCATCCGGCGGATGCGCATCCGGGCGCCGGCCTCGTCGATCAGGTCGATCGCCTTGTCCGGGAGGAACCGGTCGTTGATGTACCGGTCCGCCAGGGTCGCGGCGGCGACCAGCGCCGAGTCGGTGATCGAGACGCGGTGGTGCGCCTCGTACCGGTCGCGCAGGCCCTTGAGGATCTCGATGGTGTGCTCCAGCGACGGCTCGCCGACCTGGATCGGCTGGAACCGGCGCTCGAGGGCGGCGTCCTTCTCGATGTACTTGCGGTACTCCTCGAGCGTGGTCGCGCCGATCGTCTGCAGCTCACCGCGGGCGAGCATCGGCTTCAGGATCGAAGCGGCGTCGATCGCGCCCTCGGCGGCACCCGCCCCGACCAGCGTGTGCAGCTCGTCGATGAACAGGATGATGTCGCCGCGGGTCTTGATCTCCTTGAGCACCTTCTTCAGGCGCTCTTCGAAGTCACCGCGGTAGCGGGAGCCGGCGACCAGGGAGCCCAGGTCCAGCGTGTAGAGCTGCTTGTCCTTGAGCGTCTCGGGCACCTCGCCCTTGACGATGCTCTGCGCGAGGCCCTCGACGACGGCGGTTTTGCCGACGCCCGGCTCGCCGATGAGCACCGGGTTGTTCTTGGTCCGGCGGGACAGCACCTGCATGACCCGCTCGATCTCCTTGCCGCGCCCGATGACCGGGTCGAGCTTGCCCTCGCGGGCGAGCACGGTCATGTTGCGGCCGAACTGGTCCAGCACCAGCGACGACGACGGGGTGCCCTCACCGCGGCCGGAACCGGTTTCGGTGGACTCCTTGCCGCCCTGGTAGCCCGAGAGCAGCTGCAGCACCTGCTGGCGGACCCGGTTGAGGTCCGCTCCCAGCTTGACCAGGACCTGCGCGGCGACGCCTTCGCCCTCGCGGATCAGGCCGAGCAGGATGTGCTCGGTGCCGATGTAGTTGTGGCCGAGCTGCAGCGCTTCGCGAAGCGACAGCTCCAGCACCTTCTTGGCGCGCGGCGTGAACGGGATGTGCCCGCTCGGCGCCTGCTGGCCCTGGCCGATGATCTCCTCGACCTGCTGGCGCACGCCCTCCAGGGCGATGCCCAGCGACTCCAGCGCCTTGGCGGCGACACCCTCACCCTCGTGGATCAGACCCAGGAGGATGTGCTCGGTGCCGATGTAGTTGTGGTTGAGCATCCTGGCCTCTTCTTGAGCCAGGACGACCACCCGCCTCGCGCGGTCGGTGAACCTCTCAAACATGTGCACTCCCTCGACTGCTGCGCCGGCGGCCCGTTTCCATCGTGCTTTCACCGCGATGGATTCAGCACCGTGAGACCACTCTAGTAGCCAAGTCGTCGCGCTGGCGTACCACTACGGCTCTCAGTGGTCTTTTCCGCACCCGGACGTGGCGTCTTCCGGGTGCTTCCATCATCAGGTTGCCCTGCACCTTTACGTCAAGACCAACGTGCGGGCGGCCATACGGATTCCGCCATCCGCGCGGTGTCCGCTCACCGCGAACAGTCCGCAACCCGGGAGTACCCACTCGATTGGCGCAGCGCCGGGTTGCGTGTAAGGTTAGGCACGCCTAATCCCTATGGCGCTCAAAGGAGGGCCGCGGTTGAACCAGCAGCGGTCCTTCCGTGACGCACGCGAGGTCGGCGACGGCCTCGCGTCGTCGTTGCGGCGGGTTTCGGGCCTCCAGGACCGCAGTGAGCTGCGGCAGGACGTCCCGGCGGGCTGGATCCGCTGTTCGGAGCTGCTGGAGACGCCCGCGAACTTCGACGAGTGGCGCGGCTTGCTGGGCGACTGGCTGCTGCGGGAGCACTCGTCGGCCCCGGACCGTACGACGGCCAGCTGGGTGATGACGTGGTACCTGCACGTCCCGGCGTACATCGGTGCCCTGTTGCTGCACCACGAGCGCCGGGTGCCCTCGCTGAAGCCGGCGGAGCTGGCGTTCAGGCTGTCGGACGACCGCCCCCACCCGGACGGGATGGCGGTGCTGGGTGACGCGTTCCACTGCCTGCCGACGGACCCGGGCTCGGCCCGCCCGGAGGCCACGATGGTCCGCGACGAGCGAGCCCTGGCGGCGGTGCTGCGAGCCCGCTACCTGGCCCACGCGGCCCAGTTCGTCCGGGCCTACGCCCCGATCAGCAGGCTGGGCCGCCGGACGCTGTGGGCAGCGGCGACGGACGCGCTGGAGAACTCGCTGTGGTGGGCGGGGCGGCAGGGCGGAACGCCGGAAGCGGAGGGCGCGGGGGTCGCGGACGCGGCACTGGTTCTCGACGCGCACTACCCGCCCTTGACGTCGGCATCGGCGTTGCGCCTGGTGGAGGGCCCGGACGGCCACCGCGAGTGGACGCGGCGGCGCGAGAGCTGCTGCTTTTCGTATCTGCTTCCGGCAGCCGCGGAGTGCGACGGCTGCCCGCGTACCTGCTCGCGCTGATCCGGACGGGTCAGCGGGTCCAGGCCGGATCCCGCCCGGAAGCCCCCAACGCCCGCTCCAGCGGCGACGCATCACCAGCCACCTCGACAGCAGGCCCATAGACACCCATCGAACGAGCCTGCTCACCCATGGCCACGGCGGACTCATACACCGCCACAGCCACCTCAGGCGCACACCGCAGCTCCTGCCCGGAAGCCCGCGCCAAGTCCCACCCGTGCAGAACGAACTCACCCAGCACCATGTCACCGACCACCGAGGCCGGCAGGGAAGCCGTCCCCAGCGCCGTCATCCCCGTCCAGGCAGAAGCCGCCCCGAAGACGTCCACGAGCGTCGACGTCTGCTTCTCCAGCGCCGAACGCCAGTCATCCCCGACCAGCGTCGCCTCGGCTTCGGAAACCCCCGGTGACGGCGGTTCCTCGCGCCGGCCGGCGGCGACGAGCCACGGGCCCCAGTACAGGAGGTGGTTCACCAGCCCTCGGACGTCGTAGCCGGCGCACGGCGTGGGCAACGTCAGGTCGTCCAGGGCGTCCGCGATCCGGAGGAATCCGGCCGCGGCGGGGCGCAGCAACTCGGCGTTCATGCGGCGATCCAAGCCCGCGGGAAGGCAAGCCGTCTTGAACGAACGCGACAGCTACCGTGGGCCCGTGGCGCACCGGATCCCGCGCGGCATCGTGGCCGAGGCCACCGCGCGCACGATGTTCACGCTGACCAGGCACCCGCCCGCGCCCGGGCTGGCGGACTTCGTCGACTACCACTGGGTCCTGCGCTGGGACCTGCGCGGCAAACCACCCCACGAACAGCGGGTGCTGCCGAACCTCGCGGTCAACGTGACCTTCTTCCCCGGCGCTTCCGGTGTCCACGGCCCCGGCCGCGACCTCTTTTCGTACCGCCTCGAAGGCCGGGTCCAGGGCTTGGGCGTGCGTTTCCGGCCCGGCTGCTTCCGCGCGTTCCTCCGCCGGCCCGTGCGTGACATCGCCGACCGGGCTGTCCCGCTCACGGACGTTTTCGGGCCGGGGGCGCTTCAGGCCGCGGAATCGGTGCGCGAGGCGGCGAGTGACGCGCAAATGGTCAGTTCGATCGACAACTTGCTGTTGGCAAATCCCGTGACGCTCTCGCCGGCCGCGCGGCAGGCGGCGGAGGCCGTGGAATCAATCGCACGTGATCCGGGAATTACCCGGGTGGCGCAACTCTGCGCGGATACTGGACTAACCACCCGGTCTGTCCAGCGGTTGTTCGCCGAACACGTCGGCTGCGCGCCCAAGTGGGCGATCCGGATATACCGCCTCAACGACGCCGCGCAGCAGCTCGCCGCGGAAGGGCGGGTGGATTACGCCGGTCTGGCGGTTCGGCTGGGCTATAGCGACCAGTCGCACTTCATCCGCGATTTCCGGACCGTGACCGGTCAGTCGCCCGCCGAGTACGCCCGAACGGCCCGTGCGGTGCCCGAACGCGAACCGGACAGTGATCGGACATGAAGAAAGCCGCCGGGCGAATTCGCCCGGCGGCCACCGCTGGAAACCCCGCCCTGCCGCCCCGGAAGGTCATCGCTGGTCAGCGACCTGCCGGGACAGCCGTGAACAATATTCAGTTCTTCTTGTGGTAGGCCTCGACGACCTCGGAGGGGATCCGGCCGCGGTCGGACACCGCGTAACCGTTCTTGCGCGCCCAAGACCGAATGGCCTGGTTCTGCTCACGGTCCACGGCCGCCGGGCGAGCGGAACCCTTACCCGCGACCGGGCGCACCGAAGCGCGCTTGCGGCCGCCCGCACGACGCGCGTGCTCGACATACTGGGCGAGGGCGTCCCGGAGCTCCTCCGCGTTTTCCGAGGAGAGGTCGATCTGGTAGCTGACTCCGTCCAAACCGAACTCGACGGTCTCTTCCGCCTCACTGCCGTCGAGGTCGTCGACCAGCGAGACGAGCACCTTCTGTGCCATCCGATTCCTCCTGCGGGGCTTACTCAATGATCTGGTTACGGGGCGAGCCCCGGGACAGAAGACTTTGTCTAGAACATTAGTACCCGCTTCGGGAGGGCAGCGCAAATCTCATTGCCATAACCGGCGGCTATCCTCACACGGCCGGGTTATTCGGGACGCACCAGCGGGAAGAGGATCGTCTCCCGGATACCGAGACCGGTCAGCGCCATGAGCAGCCGGTCGATCCCCATTCCGACGCCGCCGCTCGGCGGCATTCCGTACTCCAGGGCACGCAGGAAATCCTCGTCCAGCCGCATGGCTTCGCTATCGCCCTGCGCGGCCAGCAGGGACTGTTCGGTGAGCCGTTCCCGTTCGACGACCGGATCGACCAGCTCGGAGTATCCGGTGGCGAGTTCGAATCCGCGCACGTAGAGGTCCCACTTCTCGGCGACACCCGGCCGCGAGCGGTGCTGGCGGGTCAATGGCGACGTCTCCAGCGGAAAATCACGGACAAACGTCGGTGCGTGCAGGTGATCTCCGACGAGGTGTTCCCACAGTTCCTCGACGAGCTTCCCGTGCCCGAGCTTCGGATCCAGTTCCAGGCCCCTGGCCTGCGCGAATCCGAGGAGTTTGGCGGCAGGCGTCTCCGGCGTCACCTCTTCGCCGAGGGAATCGGACAACGACTCGTACATTCCGAGTGTGGTCCATTCGCCGGACAGGTCGTACTCCGAACCGTCGGGCAGGGTGACGACCAACGTGTCCAGCACCGACTGCGCGGCCTCCTGGATCAGCTGCCGCGTCATCACCGCATTCGTGTCGTATGTGGCGTATGCCTCGTAGTACTCGAGCATCGCGAACTCCGGCGAGTGCGACGAGTCGCTGCCCTCGTTCCGGAAGTTGCGGTTGATCTCGAAGACCTTCTCGATGCCGCCGACGACGCAGCGCTTGAGGTAGAGCTCCGGCGCGATCCGCAGGAAGAGGTCCATGTCGAACGCATTGGAACGCGTGACGAAGGGGCGGGCGGAGGCGCCCCCGTGCAGCGTCTGCAGCATCGGCGTCTCGACCTCGGTGAACCCGCGGCGGTGGAACGACTCCCGCAGCGACCGGACCACGCCGGCGCGCGTGCGCACGACGTCCCGCGCGCGCGGGCGCATGATGAGGTCGACGTAGCGCTGGCGGACCCGCGTCTCCTCGGCCAGCTCCTTGAACGCGTTCGGCAGCGGGCGCAGCGCCTTCGAGGTGATGCGCCAGGCGTCGGCCATCACCGAAAGCTCGCCGCGCTTGGAGGTGATGACCTCACCCTGCACGAACACGTGGTCGCCGAGGTCGACGTCGGACTTCCACGCCGCCAGCGCGTCTTCGCCGACCTTCGCCAGGCTGATCATCGCCTGCAGCTCGGTGCCGTCGCCCTCGCGGAGGCTCGCGAAGCACAGTTTGCCCGTATTGCGCAGGAACATCACCCGGCCGGTGACGCCGACCTGCTCGCCGGTGGCGGTGTCGGCGGGCAACCCGGAATGCGCGGCGCGCACTTCGGCGAGCGAGTGCGTCCGGGGTACCTCGACCGGGTAAGGATCGATACCCTCCGCGAGGATCCGGTCGCGCTTCTCCCGGCGCACCCGCATCTGCTCGGGCAGTTCGTCTTCGGCGGGCTCGCTGGTGGAAGCGGGGTTTTCGGTCATGGCCATAGGGTACGAACCCCGCCGGACGCTACGCCAACCGGATTACCTTTCCTTTCCGTCGATTAACCTGGAACTCGTGAGCGACCCCACAAGGGCGCGGCGGGCGAGTTCCTTCGGCAGCCGCGCGGCCGAGTACGCCCAGCACCGGCCCGATTACCCGCGGGAGGCGATCGAGTGGGGCCTTTCCGGAGCGGACGGAACACCGCGCCGGGTGCTCGATCTCGGCGCCGGGACCGGCAAACTCACCCTCGGTCTCGCCGCGCTCGGGCTCGACGTCGTCGCGGTCGAACCCGATCCGGAAATGCGCGCGGAACTCGAGCGGCGCGTGCCGCCGGCGACGTCGCTGGCCGGGCGGGCGGAACGGATCCCGCTGCCGGACGCCGAGGTCGACGCGGTTTTCGCCGGTCAGGCATTCCATTGGTTCGACGAGCCCGCGGCGATGACCGAGATCGGCCGCGTGCTGCGTCCCGGTGGGGTCCTCGTGCCGATGTGGAACTACGAAGACGAATCGGTGCCGTGGGTCGCCGAGTTCGGGAAACTCGGCCGGACCGGGGTGAGCAGCGCCTGGATCGACAGCGACCGCGAGCCGGCGACGCATCCCGGGTTCGAGCCGTTCGAAAAGGCCACGTTTCACCATACGCAACGGCGCACCGCGGAAAGCCTCGCTGAAACGATCGCCACGCATTCGCACATGATCGTCGCGGATCCGGCGGACCGGGCGGCCGGGCTGGCGGAGATCCGCCGGTTCCTGTCGTCGAATCCGCACACCGCGTCCGGCGAGTTCGATTTGCCGCTCCGCACGTGGGCGTTCCGCGCCCGGCGCCGGTGATTGACCTCGATCGAGGTGGAGGGGGCAGCACCGCCGCGCGAGCGCCGCGGGGTTCCGAGGGTCGCGGATGAGTCATTGGGGACCTCGCACGTCCCGAATGAGTCATTCGCGACCCTGGCCGGCGCTGTGGCCTCAGCGGATATTGCGTTCGTAGACCAGCCGCAGGCCGAGCAGCGTCAGGTCCGGTACGTGGTCGGTGATCGTCTCCGATTCGCCGATCACCAGCGGCGCCAGCCCACCGGTCGCGAGCACCGCCACCGGTTCCGTCCCGCCCGGCGACAGCTCGCGGACGATCCGCCGGACCAGGCCGTCCACCTGGCCCGCGAACCCGTAGAGAATCCCCGACTGCAGGCACTCCACCGTGTTCTTGCCGATCACCGACCGCGGCGGCACCAGCTCCACCTTCCGCAGCGCCGCCGCGCGCAACGCCAGCGCGTCCACCGAGATCTCGATGCCGGGGGCGAACGCCCCGCCGAGGAACTCGCCGCGGGCCGAGATCGCGTCCACGTTCGTCGATGTGCCGAAGTCGACGACCACGCACGCCGTGCTGTGCAGGTGGTGCGCGGCCAGCGTGTTCACCAGCCGGTCCGCGCCCACCTCCTTCGGGTTGTCCACGAGCAGGGCGACGCCCGTGCGCACGCCTGGCTCCACCACGATTTTCGGAACGGCGGCGTAGTACCGCGACAGCATCACGCGAAGCTCGCGCAGCACCGCCGGCACCGTCGACAACGCGCTGATGCCGCTCACCGCATCCGCGTGCGGGCCCAACAGACCGCGCACCGTCAACGCCAGCTCGTCGGCCGTCATGCGCGCGTCCGTGCGCATCCGCCAGTCGCCGACCAGTGTCCGGCCGGACCACAGCCCCAGGACGATGTTCGTGTTGCCGACGTCGACGGTGAGCAGCAAGCGGGTCAGCTTTCCGCGTGCAGCAGCGCGTCGAGGCGGCGGGCGTCCGCCGTCTCGGCGACCGGGAACACCGCGGTTTCCTCGTCCATCGGCAGGGTCACCGTGCCGGACAGCAGCCCGGACCCCTCCGGCGCGTGGCCGGGGTCGGTGTGCCGGTGGACGATCCGGTTGTCCGCGTCGACGAACACCACCCGTGGCTGGTACGTCGCCGCTTCGGCGTCGTCCATCTGGCCGTACGAGATGAGGATGACCAGGTCACCCGGGTGCACCAGGTGCGCCGCGGCGCCGTTGATGCCGATCACCCCGCTCCCGCGCTCGCCCTTGATGACGTAGGTCTCCAGCCGCGCCCCGTTGGTGACGTCCACAATGGACACCTGTTCCCCCGGCAGCAGGTCCGCGGCCTCCATCAGGTCCTCGTCGACCGTCACCGAGCCGACGTAGTGCAGGTCGGCCTGGGTGACGGTGGCCCGGTGGATCTTCGACTTGAGCATCGTGCGGTACATCGTGGACTCCTATTCCCCTGCGTCCAGCCGCTCCGGGTGCTCGACGGCAGCGCCGAGCAGCACCGGAACGTTGTCGATCAGCCGGGTACTCCCCACCCGAGCCGCGATCAACAGTCGTGCTTCACCATCGACGGGCGCGGGCCCGAGGTCGGTTCCCCTCAACTCCAGGTAATCCACCTCGACCGCGGGCCGCGCGGCGAGGGTCTTCCACGCGGTCTCGAGGACCGCGTCCGCACCGTCCCGGCCGACGAACGCCCCCGCGGTGAGGGCGGCCGACAGGACGATGGCGTCTTCGCGCTGTTCAGGCGTCAGGTAGACGTTGCGCGACGACAGCGCCAGCCCGTCGCGCTCCCGCACGGTCGGCACGCCGATCACGCGCGTGTCGATGTTCAGGTCCCGCACCATCCGCTTGATCAGCACCAGCTGCTGGTAGTCCTTTTCGCCGAAGAAGGCGTAGTCCGGACGGAGCAGGTTGAACAGTTTCGCCACGACGGTCAGCACGCCGGCGAAGTGACCCGGCCGGACGGCGCCTTCGAGCTCCTCGCCGAGCGGTCCCGGGTGCACCGTCACCACGGCGCCGTCGGCGTAGAGCGCGTCCGCGCTGGGCGTGAACGCGATTTCGATGCCGTCTTCGCGCAGGATGTCGAGGTCGGCCTCCAGCGGCCGCGGGTACGCCTCGAAGTCCTCGCCCGCGCCGAACTGCAGCGGGTTGACGAAGATCGAGGTGGCCACGACGGCGTTCGGGAGCCGCTTGGCGCGGCGGAGGAGTTCGCGGTGGCCGGCGTGCAGCGCGCCCATGGTCGGCACGAGCGCCAGCTTGCGGCCGACGCCGTGCAACGCCCGGCTGACCTGGCTCACGTGCTCCGGCGAGGAGAACGTGTTCAGGGTGCCGCGGCTGAATTTCGGTGTGGTCACTGGTCTGGATGCCCTTCGGCGGGATCGTCGAGGAGTTCGGTGAGGTCTTTGGCGGCCGCGGTGTCCAGCAGCCCGGCAGCCGTCGAACGCGCCACCGTGCGCTTGGCCAGCGCCCGGTAGGCCGGCGCCACGTCCGGCGCCCGGTCCGCCAGCACCGCGAGGTGCTTGCGGACGGTGCCGAGATCGCCACGGGCGACCGGGCCGGTCAGCGCGCGGTCGCCGTGCCGGAGAACATTATCCAACGCCGCCGAAAGCAGCGGCGCGACCAGGCGCTCCGGCTGCTCGATTCCCGCCTCCCGCAAGACTTCCGCGCAGTCGGCGACCAGCGTCATCAGGTGGTTCGCGCCGTGGGTCAACGCAGCGTGGTAGAGCGCTCGCGCCGAGTCGGGGATCCGCACCGGCTCCGCGCCCATCTCGACGGTGAGCGCTTCGCCGACGTGCCAGGCCGCCTCGTCGTCCGCCGCCGCCGTGACGCCGATGCTGCACGCCGCCAGCCGCTCGAGGTCCTCTTCGCGGCCGGTGAAGGTCATCACGGGGTGCAGCGCGAGCGGCAGCGCCCCCGCCTCGGCCACCGGCGCGAGCACGTCGATGCCGTGCGCGCCGGAGGTGTGCACGACGATCTGCCCGGCCCGCACCGACCCGGTGGCGACGAGCCCGCGGACCATCCCGGCCAGCGCGTCGTCGGGGAGGGCGAGCAGCACCAGATCGGCCCGGCTCACGGTCTCGTCGGGCGGCAGGAGGGGCACGTCCGGGAGGAGGCGTTCGGCACGGGCCAGCGACGCCCCGGACAGGCCCGACGCGGCGACCACCGTGTGCCCGGCCCGGGCCAGCGCGGCACCGAGCACGCTGCCCACCCGGCCGGCGGAAACGACGCCGACCGCGAGGCGGGCGGGCCTCATCATGGCGTGCGCCTGTGGACGCTCATGGTTGGCAGACTCCCTCTGCTCTCGTTCCAGTCCCGCTCCGGGTACCGGACGACGGCGCGAGACTAACTCGATCGAGCGCGCGCCGTTCAGCCCGGGTGACCAGCTTCACCCGGACCGGGTCACCCGCGGGCGGCCTCGTCGGCGAGGCGCGTCGCCTCCGCCCGGGCGGCCTTCAACGTGCGCAGCAGCTCCTGCTGGCGCTGCCGGTCGGCGTCGCTGGTGAGCTGGTGCCGGTCGAGGAACGCGAGCTCCGTCACACTCGCCTGGTAGACGGCGACGGCCTTCGCGGCCTGCTTGCCCGACTGCCGTTTCGCCTGCCGGCGCCACGCGCGGCGGCCCGGCAGGCTGGCCAGCAGGTCGACCTCCGACGGCGCGATCCAGCGCGCCGCCGCCATGTGCGGCAGCGCCGCGGCGATGATCCGCTGCTCCCGCTTCCGCTGCAGGATGACCAGGTACACGACGCCGAGGAACAGCGGCAGCATGATCAGGAAGTACACGGTGAGGAACTTCGACCCGCCGAGCAGCGCGGCGCTGTTCCACAGCGCGTGCAGGCAGACCGCGGCCAGGTAGCCGGCCAGCGGCGCGATGACCTTCAGCGCCTTGGTCGTCGTCCGCGCCGCGATGCCGATCCCGATACCGGTGAGCACCGCGAACAGCGGGTGCGTGAACGGCGCGAGCACGCCACGCAGGAAGAACGCGGTGATGACGCCCTGGCTGTGCCCGTCGCCGAAGCCGTAGTCGGCGAACGCGCGGCCGAAGTAGTAGATGTTCTCGGTGAAGGCGAACCCGGCGGCGCTGAACCCGGCGTAGACGACGCCGTCCACGACGCCGTCGAACTCGCTGGACCGGCGCCACAGGATGAGCACCACGAACAGCGCCTTCGCGGCCTCCTCGACGACCGGGGCGGACACCAGCGCGGCGATCGTGTTGCCGTTGCCGGTGCCGAGGAGTTCGTCACCGACCGCCTCGGCGGTGGTGTTGATGAGCAGCGCGGTGATCGTCGCGATGCAGGCGCCCCACGCGAAGGCGAGCAGCAGGAACTTCGCGGGCTCCGGCTCCCAGCGGTCGACCCACAGGAAGCCGGCCACCACCCCGGCGACCGGCACGAGCGCCGCCAGCACCCCGATCGTGACGGCGAGCGGGCCGACCCGCGCCGTGGCCAGGCCGAACAGGAACAGGCCGCACAGGGCCACCACGATCAGCCCGAGCACCGGCAGCAGCACGGTGATCCGGCGAGGCCGCCGTCCGCGATCCAGTCCCGTCGCGGGCGAGAGGGTTCCGCTCACAGCCGGTCACCCTACGCAGACCGGACAGGAACGGGAACGCCACCTGGCACTTCCACACGCCTCACGCCCGGTTGCTCCCAGCGCGGTTCAGTCCTCGGCGCGCCGGCGACGGCGGGGGGTGGAGCCGGCGCCGCCGTTCGCCGCCAGCAGCTCGCTCACCGACCGGCCCGCGGCGTGCGAACCGCTGCCCGGCGCGGGCTCGGCGGCACGACGTCCGTTGCGCGCGCCGTGCCCGTTGCCGTTGCCGTTCTGCTCGACGTCCGCCGGGTCGACCGGGGCCATGCCGCGGCGGGACATCGACGCCCGTTCGGCGACCATGCCTTCCCACGCCGGCGGCTCGCCGTCCGGGCGACGGCGGCGGCCGCCACCGGCCGGCTCCGGCGCGGGCACCGCGGGCATCTGCTGGGAGTCGTCCGGCTTGCGGCGACGGCCGCCGGACCGGCCCTGGAAGTTGCGGACCGACTCCGGCAGCGTCGGGTTCACCAGCGGCGCTTCGGCCTGGGCGGCCTCCACCGGCGCGCGGTGCGAACCGCTGTGCCGCGACGCCGGCTCCTCCAGGGCAGGCGACATGTCGGCACGCGAGAACTGCTCCAGCCGCGAGGGGCGGCGGCTGTCGGCGGCCGGGACCGGCGTGGTCGGCGGCACCACCGGGGGCAGGTCGGTGCGCGACGGCTGCCGCGGCGACGGGCCGTTGCTCGGCACCGGCGTCGTCGCCGGGACGGGCGGGAGGTTGGTACGCGATGCCGCGGCGTCCCGCGGCATCGGCGGCTTGGCGGGTTGCTTTTGCGGCAGTGACGGCTCGGGGGGCATCGGCGGCTTCGGCCGGTTGGGCCGCTGCCGCTCGGCGAAGTCGTCGCGGTTCTGGAAGGCCGCGCTGAGGTCCTTCACCGGGCGGATGTCCGAACGCGACATCTCCGACGGCTTCGGCGGCGGCACGCTGGCCGCCGGACGACCCGGCACCGGCCGCGGCGGCTCGGGCGCCTTGCGGGGCGGCTCCGGGGGGCGCACGCCGTTCGGCCGGCCGCCGCCGACGCGGGGGATGTCCGGCCGGGACATCTCGACCCGCGGGATGTCGGGGCGGGACATCTCCACGCGCGGGATATCCGGACGCGACATCTCCACCCTGGGGATGTCGGGCCGCGACATCTCGACCCGGGGAATGTCGGGGCGGGACATCTCCACCCGCGGGATATCCGGGCGAGACATCTCCACCCGCGGGATATCCGGGCGAGACATCTCCACCCGCGGGATGTCCGGGCGGGACATCTCGACCCGCGGAATGTCCGGACGCGACACCTCCGCCGGCCGGATGTCCGAACGCGACATCTCCGCGCGGCGCGCGGGCGGCGGCTCGGGACGGCGGATCTCCGTCGGGGGCTCCGGACGGCGGATCTCCGTCTTCGGCTCCGGCGGGCGGGGGGCCTCGGTCGGGCGGCGGATCTCGGTCTTGGGGTCGGCGGGCCGCGGCACGTCCCGGCGCGTCGGCTCGGCGGCGGCTTCCGGGCGCCGCTCAGGCTGCTTCGCGACTTCTTCCTGCTTCGGCAGGCGCATCGGCTGCGACTCGGCCTGGCGGCGTGCCGCCTCGGCACGCAGCTCGGCGGCCTTCAGCTCGCGCTGCGCGGCGTTCAGCGCCGGGTCGACCGGCGGCACCGGCGGACGGCGTTCGCTCAGCGGCTTCGGCCGGGCGATCTGCTGGGTGCTCTGCGCGGTGACGTTCGCCGGGGCCTTCGGGGCCGGCTTGCCGCCGAAGCCCTTGCCCTTGCCGAGGCCCTTGCCGTTCGAGGCGGCCTTGCGACGGCGTTCGTCGAGGACGCGGTCGATCAGCTCGGTCGGCCGCTCGCCGCCCTCGACCACCGGCTTCTTCCCGGCCAGCAGCTGGGCGGGCTTCTTCTTCGGCGCGCCGTCGGTGACCATGCGGTTGTCGTCGGACAGCTTGCGCATCCGGGTCGCCTGCGCGGTCAGCGCGACGCGTTCGAGCAGCACCTCGCCGCCGAACAGCGATTGCAGGCTGTCGCGCAGAGCGGTCACTTCGGCGCGCAGCGCCGCCAGTTCCTCGCGTTCCTTGGAGTCGGCCACGTTGCTCTTCTCCGCCTCCATCTCCAGCTCGTACTCGCGCCGGGCCGCGATCTCGCGTTCCAGCTCCAACTCGTACACAGCCTGCGCCTCGGCGACCGCGTCCTCGCTCTGTGCCGCGTGCTTGCGGTACTTCACGGCGAGGAAAGCGCCGATCAGGGCAGCCCAGAGGGCGGCGACGATCCCGAGGCGGAGATAGCGGAGATCGTCGCTGAGCACCAGTGCGAGGGTGGCTCCGATGGCGAGGACAAAGCCGACGACAAGCCACGGCCTGCCCAGTAGGCGGCCGCGCGAGTCGTCACCCACGCCGGTCATGACTGACACCGTACCTGCTCGTAATCCGAACGAGACCTGTTCGGTCCAGCGAGCGGTGTGATTCCAGCGCTAACCGGTCGTCCCGCGGGTGCTCTCCCGGTCTTGGTCGCGCGGGGTCCGGCAGCAGTGCTCGAGCCACAAAGCCGCAGCTACGAGGGCTGCGGCGGACACCACACCGACCACCGCGGCGCGGGTGTCGAGGACGGCCGCGACGAGTTCGTCACGTCGCGGAAAAAGATAGGCGAGCGCGGCCAGCCAGGCGCCCGCCATGAACGCTCCGGCGAGTGACGAAGCCTTGGCGAGGGCGACCGATCGGGCGACCCCGATCGCGGCAACCAGGCGGCCGCTCCGGATCCGCGACCGGATCGAGAACGCCAGCACGACCTCGATCACGGCCAGCACGGCGAAGGTGACGCCGGCCAGCAGCGGCAGCTGCGGCAGCGAGCCGTAGGCCAGCTGGAAGAGGAGGTAGCCGAGACCCAGGCCGAGCAGCCCGGCGACCACGAGGTCACGGGGCCGGGTGAAGTGCATACCCCAACCGTACCGTGCAGTAACGTTGCGGGGCTCCGCCCCGGGCCGGGGGCTCCGCCACCCGGGCTTCCTGAAGTACGGTTGACTCTCCACCGACTGGAGAGTTCATCATGCGTTTCGTGGGCACCACCGCGACCTTCACCATCGGCGAGCTGTCCCGGCGGACCGGCCTCCCGGTCAAGACGATCCGCTTCTACTCGGACGAGGGCCTCCTGCCCCCGACCGAGCGGACGGACGCCGGCTACCGGCTCTACGACGCGGCGGCGATGGCCCGCCTGGAGCTGGTCCGCACGCTGCGGGAGCTGGGGCTCGGCCTCGCCGACGTCTCCGCCGCCCTCAGCCGGTCGGCGACCGTCGGCGAGCTGGCGACCCGGCACGTCGAGGCGCTCGACGAGCAGATCCGGCGGCTGCGGCTGCGCCGGGCGGTGCTGCGCGCGGTGGCGAAACGCGATTCCGAACTGGAGGAAGTGAACCTGATGAACCGTCTCGCGTCGATGTCCGACGAGGAGCGCAAGCGGCTGGTCGACGAGTTCTGGGACGAAATGGTCGCCGGACTCGACATCGACCAGGAGTTCTACCGCCGGATGCGCGCCGGGAAGCCGGAGCTGCCCGACGACCCGACGCCCGAGCAGCTCGAGGCCTGGATCGAGTTCGCCGAGCTGATCCAGGACCCGGACTTCCGAGCGCTGATCCGCGGCATGAGCGAAACCCAGGCGGCGCAGATCAAGTCGGGCGAGTTCCAGCAGCCGGCGGAGGGCTGGCGGGAGAACTGGAACACCTGGATGACACGGGCCCAGGAAGCCGTCGACGCCGGGGCGGACCCGACGTCGGAGGCGGGGCAAACGCTTGCGGCGGAGATCGCGGCGGCTTGCGCGCGACCGGACCAGGACGCCGGGTCGGCGTCGTTCCGCCGCGAGCTGGCAGACCGCTTCGCTTCGAGCGGCGACCCGCGCGCCGAGCGCTACTGGCAGTTGCTCGCGATCATCAACGGCTGGCCACCGGTGCCGACGACGCGGCCCGCCGTCGGCTTCATGATCGCCGCCCTGCGCGGTTGACCGCCACTGGGAAGCAACTCGGCGATCGGCGAGCAGCCAGGGGTTGACTTGTTCAGCTCAGCGTGAGCTCGATACGGCGGACAGTGGCGACCTCGTCCGCCGGCCGCGCGGCGAGCAGCCCGGCGATCGGGCCGTGACCCGGCAGCACCGCGTCCGGCTCGATCTCCACCCACGGCACCAGCACGCTCGCGCGCTCCGGCGTCCCCGGGTGCGGCAGCAGCAGCTCCGGGTCGTCGGACGTCACGCCGTCCACCGTGACCACGTCGACGTCCAGGGTGCGCGGGCCCCAGCGCAGCTCGCGCACCCGCCCGGCGGCCTGCTCGGCGGCCTGGCCGGTGCGCAGCCACGCCCAGTGGTCCCGCGCGGGGTCGTCGACGACGCACACGGCGTTGAGGAAGTCCGGCTGGTCCTCGACGCCCCAGGCCTTGGTCTCGTACACACTCGACACGGCGACGAGCGCGGGCCGCACGGCGTCCAGGGCCAGCTTCAGGAAGCCGAGCCGGTCGCCCAGGTTCGAGCCCAGCGAGAGCACCGCACGGCTCATCGCTCCCGCCTGACGGTGACCGCGACATCGTCGAAGGTCAGCGGGATCGGCGCCGACGGCTTGTGCACGGTCACCTCGACCGCGCCCAGGCGCTCGTCACGCATGACCTCGTCGGCGATCTTGCCCGCGACGCTCTCGATGAGGTCGTACGGCTCGCCCGCGACGATCCCCGCCGCCAGCTCGGCCAGCTCGCCGTAGTGCAGCGTCTTGGTCAGGTCGTCCGACGCGGCGGCCGGCCCGAGGTCGAGCCACACGGTGACGTCGACGACGAACTCCTGCCCGTCCCGCTTCTCGTGCTCGAACACGCCGTGGCGGCCGAACACGCGCAGGCCGGTCAGCGTGATCCGGTCAGCCATCGGCCCTCCAAGCGGCAGCCACCGCGACCGCGTCCAGCGAAGCCCCGACCTCGTGCACCCGCACGCCCCACGCACCGGCGGCGGCGGCGAGCGCGGAGACCGCGGCGGTGGCGTCCTCACGGCCATCCGGCGGCCTCGGCGTGCCGTCCTTTTCGGACAGCAGACGGCCGAGGAACCTCTTGCGCGAGGCACCGACGAGCACCGGGAAACCCAGCGAGATCAAGGAATCCAGCCCGCGCAGCAAAGCCCAGTCGTGCTCGGCGTCCTTCGCGAAGCCGAGCCCGGGATCCAGCACGATCGCGCTCTCGGCCACACCCGCCGCGACCGCCTCGTCCACTCTGGACAGCAGCTCGGCGCGGACATCGGCCACGACGTCTTCGTACTTCGCGAGCGCCTGCATGTCCTTGCTGTGCCCCCGCCAGTGCATCAGCACCCACGGCACCCCGGCGTCGGCGGCGACCCGCGCCATGTCCGGGTCGGCCAGTCCGCCGGAGACGTCGTTGATGACTTTCGCCCCGGCCTCGAGTGCCGCGGCGGCGACGGTGGCCCGCGTGGTGTCCACCGACAGCTGGATGCCTTCACCGGCAAGCGTCTTGATCACCGGCAGAACACGCTGCAGTTCGGTGCCGGCGTCCACCCGGGACGCCCCGGGCCGCGTCGACTCACCCCCGACGTCGATCAGGTCGGCACCGCGCGTCCACATCGCGCGGGCGTGCTCCAGGGCTTGGTCGAGCCCGAGGTACCGGCCGCCGTCCGAAAAGGAATCGGGCGTCACGTTCAGCACGCCCATGACAGCGCACCGGCCCGGCGCGGGAAGCCCGACACTCACCGGCGCGCCTTGATGAGATCGAGCGCCTCCGCCCGCGAGGACGGCGAGTTCTTGAGCTGCCCGCGGACGGCGGAGGTGGTGGTGCGGGCGCCCGGTTTGCGGATGCCCCGCATGGCCATGCAGAGGTGCTCGGCCTCGATCACGACGATGACGCCCCGGGGTTCGAGCTTCCGCACGATGGCGTCGGCGACCTGGGAGGTCAGGCGCTCCTGCACCTGAGGGCGCTTGGCGTAGAGGTCGACCAGGCGGGCCAGTTTGGACAGTCCGGTGACCTTCCCGGCGGCGTTCGGGATGTACCCGACGTGCGCGACGCCGTGGAAGGGCACCAGGTGGTGTTCACACGTGCTGAACATCGGGATGTCCGTGACCAGCACCAGCTCTTCGTGGGCCTCGTCGAACGTGCGGTCCAGCACCGCGTCCGGCTCGGTGTACAGGCCCGCGAACATCTCGCGGTACGCGCGGGCGACCCGGGCGGGGGTCTCCTTTAGACCGTCCCGCTCCGGGTCTTCGCCGCAGGCCAGCAGGAGCTCGCGGATCGCCTTCTCCGCCCGGTCCTGGTCGAAGACCGGGCGGTCGGCGTCACTGGGGCTTGTCCGGACCGTCCACGTCACGACGCTCCCCCTCGCTCTGCTGGTTGCCGGCTTGGTCGGCGAACCAGCCGTGCTCACGAGGGCGTTCGTCACCACCGGGGCGCCACGACTGGCCCGGCTGACCGCCCGGCGAGGTCGCGGGCGTCCAGCCCGGAGGGGCACCGTAGTTCGGCGGGCCGCTCTGGCCCGCCGGGCCGCCCGGCTGCTGGCCGCCGTAGTTCTGCGGCCAGTGTGACGTGCCGTTGGGGCCTCCGTTCGGGCCGCCGTAGGGACGGCCGCCGTTCGGGTAGGCGCCCGGCGGGGCGTACGGGTTCGCGTTCGGGTCGACCGGCGACGGGTACGGCGGGCCGCCCGGCAGGTCGCCCGCGCCCTGGGCCGTGCCGACCGGGGTCGGCTCCGGCTTCAGGACCGGCTTCTTCTCCTTCTCCGGCGGCGGCCACGGCTCGCCGCGCTCCATCGCCAGCTCGCCCGGGGTCTTGATCGGCGGCTTGTCCGACGGCGTCCGCTCACCGAACTCGTTGAACACGGTGATGTGCGGGCGCTTCTCGACCGTCGCGAAGATCCGCTCCAGGTCCTTGCGGGTCAGCGTCTCCTTCTCCAGGAGCTCGATGACCAGCTCGTCGAGCACGTCGCGGTAGGTGTTGAGCACGTGCCACGCCTCGGTGTGCGCCGTCTCGATGAGCTTGCGCACCTCCTCGTCGATCTCGTGCGCCACCTCGAGCGAGTAGTCCGCCTGCCGGCCGGCCGAGCGGCCGAGGAACGGGTCGCCCTGCTCCTGGCCGTACTTGACCGCGCCGAGGCGGGCGCTCATGCCGTACTCGGTGACCATCGCGCGGGCGATCTTCGTCGCCTGCTCGATGTCCGACGACGCGCCGGTCGTGGGCTCGTGGAAGACGAGCTCCTCCGCCGTGCGGCCACCCATCGCGAAGACCAGCCGCCCGATCATCTCGGAACGGGTCATCAGGTCCTTGTCGTCCTCGGGAACGAGCAGGGCGTGCCCGCCCGTGCGGCCGCGCGGCAGGATCGTCAGCTTGTAGACCGGTTCGATGTCCGGCATCGCCCACGCGGCGAGCGCGTGCCCGCCCTCGTGGTAGGCCGTGATCTTCTTCTCCTTCTCGGAGATGATCCGGCTCTTGCGGGCCGGGCCGCCGACGACGCGGTCGACCGACTCCTCCAGCGCCGCGTCGGTGATCACGTGCCCGTTCTGGCGGGCGGTGAGCAGCGCGGCCTCGTTGAGGACGTTGGCCAGGTCGGCGCCGGACATGCCGACGGTCCGCTTGGCCAGGCTGGACAGGTCGGTGCCCTGGGCGATCGGCTTGCCCTTGGCGTGCACCTCGAGGATCGCCTTGCGGCCGCGCAGGTCGGGCGCGGACACCGGGATCTGCCGGTCGAACCGGCCGGGGCGCAGCAGCGCCGGGTCGAGGATGTCGGGCCGGTTGGTCGCCGCGATCAGGATGATGCCGCCGCGGGCGTCGAAGCCGTCCATCTCGACGAGCAGCTGGTTCAGCGTCTGCTCGCGCTCGTCGTGCCCGCCGCCGAGGCCGGCGCCGCGCTGGCGGCCGACCGCGTCGATTTCGTCGACGAAGATGATGCACGGCGCGTTCTGCTTGGCCTGCTCGAACAGGTCACGGACGCGGGAGGCACCGACACCGACGAACATCTCGACGAAGTCCGAGCCGGAGATCGTGTAGAACGGCACGCCCGCCTCGCCGGCGACGGCGCGCGCGAGCAGCGTCTTACCGGTACCCGGCGGCCCGTAGAGCAGCACGCCCTTCGGGATCTTCGCGCCGAGCGCCTGGTAGCGCGCCGGGTTCTGCAGGAAGTCCTTGATCTCGTACAGCTCTTCGACGGCCTCGTCGGCACCCGCGACGTCCCCGAAGGTCGTCTTGGGCATGTCCTTGTTCAGCTGCTTGGCCTTGGACTTGCCGAAGTTGAGGACGCGGTTGCCGCCGCCCTGGGCGTTGTTCATCATCCACATCAGCAGGCCCAGGACGAGGGCGAGCGGGATGGCGAAGATGAGGATCTGCGTCAGCACGCCCTGCTGGGTCACCTTGGTGGTGAACTTGATCGGCTGGCCGCCGGTCTCCGCCTTGAGCAGCGAGTCGTAGATCGGACGGGTGGCGTCCGCCGGGTACTGCGAAATGATCTGGGTGACCTGCTGGCCGTCGACGTCGATCGGCTTGACCAGCAGCAGCTTGAGCTGCTGTTCCTTGTCCTCGAGGCTGGCTTCCTTGACGTTGTTCGAGGTGATCTGGGAGTTCGCCACCGAGATGGGTGCCTGGGTGTACCCACGATCACTGTCGAAGATCGTGTTGTACGCGAACAACGCCAGCAACCCCGCGACGATCCACAGCAGTGGGTTCCTGAGCACGCTCTTCCGGTTCATACGACTCGGCCCTGGTGGCCTCGACCCTCCCTGGTTGGGCGGCTCCTGTGATACCCGCCATCACGATCTTGACAACCCGTGGTGCCTGGACACCTGCCCATCAGGGTACCGTCCGCCGCCGCGTTCATCCCCTGTGAGCCTCTCGCAGGTCAACGGGCGATACCGCCCCCGGGTTCCCGACGGGTGTCCGCGCCGGTCACGCTATCGGGTGCCGTCGGACACACTGCTCACCATCTCGCCCAGCCGGATGCGCAACGTCGCCGCGTCGGCCGGGGCGACCGTGACCCACTCGCGCCCGTCCGTACCTGCGCGGGAGAGGCTCAGGTAGCGCCCGGTGGCGGTGTCGAACCAGGCCAGCACGCGCGACCGTTGCTTGGCTCCGACCTGCGAACGGCTGTTCGCTGCCAGCTGACCGCCGCACTGCCGGGGCTGGCCCGCGATGCGGCCGTACGCCTCGCGCGGATCGGCCGTGACGCGTTCGCTCAGCGGGGTCCGGCGCGCCTTGCCCCGCTTCTTGTCTTCTTCCTCACCCGTCGCCGGCAGCGGCACGGGCACCCGGATCGGTGCCGTGTGCAGGGCGTCGTCCAGCGGAAGTGTGACCGAAGCCTCGCTGCCGCGCGGCCCGGCGGGCAGCACCCCGATGACCGCGGACACCAGGGCGTCCGGCGGGACGTCCCGCAGCCAGATGCCGTCGGCGTCCTGGATCGCGAGCACGCCCTTGGTGTCGTCGGCCGCCGCCAGCACGCCCACCGTGGGCGCCTCGAACCGCGGGATGTGCAGGGCGTCGATGGTCAGCGGGGCGAAGGCCAGCAGGTGCAGGGCGTCCTCGATCGGCGGCGCGAGCCTGCCGCGCGGCTCCCGGATGCCCCGCGCCTTCAGTTCGACGTCGATGCGGTGACGCAGCGAGACGCGCTCGTCCTCGGTCGCGCCGTGCGACCGGACGATCAGCGGGTACGGCAGCTCCCCGACCTGCGCCGACTCCCAGAGGAAGTCGAACGCCAGTGGCGAGAAGAACTCTTGCATCATTACTCTCCCGGATCGGACTCTCGCTCAGCGTAGCCCGCACCACCGACAAAACCGGATCGTTCCGGTGTCGGGCTGGGCACGTCCGAAGAACCCGTTCTACACCGTGCTGGTCGTCGCGGCTCCGGCGAGCATCTCGCCGAGGCGATGACGCAAGGTGGCGGCGTCGGCGGGGGCGATCGTGATCCAGTCCCGGCCGTCGCGGCCGCGGCTGGCCTGGGTGAAGTAGCGGCCGGTCTCGGTGTCGAACCAGCTCAGCACCGGCGTGCGCGTCCGCCCGCCCATCCGGTTGCGGGCGTTGGCGGCGATCTGGCCGCCACGCAGCCGCGGCTGGGCGTGCAGCCGCGCCAGCGCCTTGCGGTCCTCGTCGGCCGACGCGCGTTCGTCGCCGTTGCCGCGGCGCTGCAGGAAATCGACGCCGTGCGGGCCGACGAGCTGCTCCAGCGGCACTGTGACCGACTTCTCACTGCCTCGCGGAGCACCCGGCAGCAGCGAGACGATCGCGCTCGCGAGCCCGTCCGCCGGGCACGGCTGCAGGTGCAGGCCGCGGGTGTCCTGCACGGCCAGCAGCCCCTGGCCGCCCAGCACGCCGGCGATGGCGAGCAGCGGTTCGGCGTCCGGGGCGATCAGCTGGACGGCGTCCAGGCTCAGCTCGGGGCTCGCCAGCACCCCGAAGTAGTCCTCGATGTGCGGCTCGGGCCGGCCGCGGCCGTCGGCGAGCCCCCGCGCGGCCAGGCCTTCCAGAACCCGGCGGCGCAGCATCGACCGCTCGTCGACGGTCTCGCCGTGCGAGCGGACGCGCAGCGGGTACGGCAGCTCGCCCAGCCCGGCGGACTCCCACAGGAAGTCGACCTCGACCGGGGTGAGCAGCTCAGCGTTCGGCATCGAGCCACCCCCAAGGAGAAACCGGGCCGGGCACACCGGCGGTGTGCCCGGCCCGAAGGATCAGCGGTCTTCGTCGTCCCCGGACCACGCGCCGATGACCGGCGGCGGGGTCGCCTGGTTCGCGCCGAAGGCCTCGTCCGGGTCCGCCTCGATGAGGAAGGACGCGTGCGTGTGCTCCTCTTCCTGCTCCGCGTGGGCGCCGCGCGGGGCCATGCCGCCCATGCCCGGGGTCATCGGCGGCGGGGTCTGCCCGCCGATGGTGCCCGCCGGCGAGACGACGCCCTGCTGCGGCGCCTGGGCCGAAGCGGCGCTCTGCCCCTGGCCTTCGGCCGACGCGAGGGTCGTTTCGTTCTCGGCCTTCGCACCGGACTTGCTGCCGGAGCCCAGCGCCCGCGTAGCCAGCGCGCCGAGGCCACCGGCGAGGCCGCCGATGCCGAGGCCCATGCCCACCTTGCCGAGCGGGTTGCCGCCGCCGGTCTGCGTGCTCCCCGGGGCGACCTGGCCCGCGCCGGTCCCGACGCCGGCACCGGTGCCCGCGGCCGTGCCGCCCGGCGCGTCGCTGCCGAGCGCGGCGGCCGCCTCGTGACCGAAGGTCCCGACGCCGTGGGCCGCGTTCGGGCCGACGCCCGCGTGCTGCGCGCCGAACGCGCCGCCCTGGCCGCCGAAGCCCGGGCCGCCGGAGGCGAAGACCGCGGCACGCGCGCCGCCGGGCAGGCTCTGCACCTGGCCCGCGCTGCCGACGGAGCTGACCGCGGTGAACGAAACGGAGTTGTGCGTCGCGGTCGGCTTCATGCCGAGCGACTCCGGGCCGAAGCTCGGGGTCGAGCTGTCGACCTCGCTCATCGCCTTGGTGTAGGCGTTGAAGAACGCGACCTGCTGCGCCTTGACGTCGTTGGCCGCGTCCGCCTGCGCCTTCTGGTCGGCGATCAACGCCGCCGGACCACCGGCCAGCGCGGCCGCCATGGCCTGCTTGGGGTCGTAGTCCTTCGGGGCGGGCATCTTCTTGACCTCGGCGGCCGCCGCGGCCTGCTTGGCGAGCCGGTCGGACATCGTGTGCGCGGCGTCGGAGGCCTGCGAACCGGAGTTCGCGATGGCCACCAGCGCACCCTGCGCACCCGCGGCGCCCTGGCCGACCCACGCGTTGCCCAGCTCGGAGATCGCGTTGTAGAGGTGGTCGGCGGCCTGCTTCAGCTCGGAGCCGTGGTGCGCCCAGGCGTGCCCGGTCGCCTCGGCCGTGCCGGGGTCGTTGTTGTTGACCGCACCGGCGTAGAGCTGCTGGCTTTCCTGCGCGTTCCAGTTCGGCGGGTTGGCGATCGCCCGGTCGCTGCCCATGTCGAAGCCGCCGGCGCTGCCGCGGGCGTTGTCGACGATGTTCTGCGACGCCGAGTTGTCGCCGAGCGGGACCAGCGAGCCCGGGTCGGTCGACGAAGACTGGTCGCTGTTCTTCGGAGCCATGACTTCGGAATCCCCCTCTGACTCAGGCGTTGCGGAACGGGTCGGCGGCGGCCTGGTCGATCTCGTGGTACCGGGACATCGCCGTGACGATGCCTTCCTCGGCCGCGGTGTACTGGTCGAGCAGGTTCTGCAGGGCGGAGGCGTACGAATCGTTCCCGCCGTCGGCCCGCTGGACGAACTTCGCGGCCATCGCGTTGCCGACCGGGTTGTCGCCGAGCTTCGGCGGCTGGGCGAGCGTGGCCGCGCCGGCGAGCAGGGCCTCGACCGCGTCCTTGCCGGTGCGGATCTTGTTCAGCACGGCCTGCGCGGCGTCGGGGTCGATCCCGACCTGACCCGCCGCGGCCGCGGCCTTGAAGGCGTTCGCGTCGGCAGCGCTGCTGTTCCCCATCTGCACTCTCTCCCGTTCCCCCGACCCGGTCACCGCGGGCACGAATGGTCTTCGCATAGGTTAACGCACGTGATCAGAGCCTATGACGCATTCCGCCGGGCCGGGGTTCCGCAGATCCGGTAGTTGCGCCGAACGGTCGGTGACAACCGGGGCTCCGCCCCGGGCCGGGGGCTCCGCCACCCGGAGCCCCCGGAAAGCTTGAATCAAGACGTGTAGACCTTCGGGTCCAGGGTGCCGATGTAGGGCAGGTCCCGGTACCGCTCGGCGTAGTCGAGGCCGTAGCCGACGACGAACTCGTTCGGGATGTCGAAGCCGATGTACTTCACCGGCACGTCCACCTTCACCGCTTCGGGCTTGCGCAGCAGCGAAACGACCTCGAGCGACGCGGGGTTGCGGCTGGCGAGGTTCTTCAGCAGCCACGACAGCGTCAGGCCGGAGTCGACGATGTCCTCGACGATCAGCACGTCCCGGCCCGCGATGTCGCGGTCGAGGTCCTTGAGGATCCGCACGACGCCGGACGACGACGTCGCCGACCCGTACGAAGAGACGGCCATGAATTCCAGCTGCGTCGGCAGCGGCAGCGCGCGGGCGAAGTCGGTCATGAACATGACCGCCCCCTTCAGGACGCCCACCAGCAGGAGTTCGCCCTGCCCGTTGGCCGGATAGTCGGCGGCGATCTGCTCCGACAGTTCCGCGATCTTGTCCTTGATCTGCTGCTCGGTGACGAGCACGGAGGCGATTTCGCCCTCGTACACGGGTCATTCTCCTCGTGTGGTGGGTTGGGAGGTGAGGCAGAGCCTGCCATGCGACCGGCGCGCCTCCAAGTTGCCCGGCAGCCACACGCCGCCCTGACCACGCCACCGGGCGACCAGTTCGTCGACCGCGCGCAGGTGCGCGTCGGTGAGCTCGCGCACGCCCGACGCCAGCAGCCACCTGCGCAGAACCCGCCGCCGCAGTGCCGCCGGCTCGGCCGCGAGCACCCCGGTGTCGAGTTCTCCGGGACCGCCCGCGCGGGTGAAGATCATGTCCGCCACTGTGTCCAGCGCCTCATTGTCTTCACGCAGCTGCGCCGCCGTCCGGGCGAGCGCCGCGGCGACTCCGCCGTTGAGGACGTCTTCCAGCAACGGCAGCACTTCGGTGCGCAACCGCACGCGCGTGAAGCGCGGCTCGGCGTTGTGCGGGTCGTCCCAAGGTTCGACGCCGAGCTCGGCGCAGGCCGCCCGGGTGGTGGCGCGCGGGACGGCGAGCAGCGGACGGCCCCACGGCGGGTCGTGCGGCCGCATCCCGGCGACGCTGCGCGGCCCGGAGCCGCGGCCGAGCCCGAGCAGGACGGTTTCGGCCTGGTCGTCGAGGGTGTGCCCGAGCAGGACGAGGTCGTGGCCGGCCAAGGCCCGGTACCGGGCCTTGCGCGCGGCGGCTTCCGGGCCGCCCGGGCCGGAGACGTCGGCTCGGCGCACCTCGGCTTCGTCGACGCCGAGGGCCTTCGCCGCGGCGGCCGCATCACGCGCGATCTTCGCCGAACCGTCCTGCAGCCCGTGGTCGACGACCAGCGCGCGGACGACGTGCCCGCGGTGGTGGCCGGCGTACGCGGTCGCCTCGGCCAGTGCGAGGGAGTCGGCGCCGCCGGAGACCGCGACACACAGCTCCGGCGGTGCTTCCACGGAGTCCAGGAACGCGCGGACGGCCCGGCGGACGGCGGCGACCGCCTGCCCGGTCATCCGTGCAGGCGCCGGACCCACGCCGCCGGATCGGAGATCTCGGCGCGCGACGGCAGGGTGTTCGGCGACCGCCAGACGGCGTTGAAGCCGTCCATGCCGACGGCGTCCACGACGTGCTTCGTGAACTTCGCGCCTTCTTCGTACTGACGGATCTTCGCGTCGACGCCGAGCAGCGCGCGCAGCAGCCGGTCGAAGACGCCGCCGCCCTTGCGCCTGGCGGTGAACCGCGCGCGGATCGTGTCGACGCTCGGCACGACCTGCGGGCCGACGGCGTCCATCACGAAGTCGGCGTGACCTTCCAGCAGCGTCGAAAGCGCCAGCAGCCGGTCGAACACCGCGCGCTCCTTGGGCGACTGGAGCAGCTCGGCGAGGTTCAGCTTCGGGCCCTGCTTGATCGCTTCGGGCAGCCTGCCGACCAGGTCGGACAGGCTGTCGGTGCCGCCGCCGGCGAGGCTGGAGACGAGCCGCTCGACCTCGTCGGCGAAGTAGTCGCGCAGCCACCGGACCGCGGTGAACTGCAACCGGTGGGTGCACTCGTGCAGGCAGACCCAGAGCCGGAAGTCGTGGGCTGGCACGTTCATCGCCTGCTCGGCGGCGACGACGTTCGGGGCGACCAGCAGCAGCCGGCCTTCCTTGTCGGGCCCGCCGAAGGGGTCGTACTGGCCCAGGACGCGGCTGGCGAGGAAGGCGAGCACCAGCCCGGTCTGCACCCCGGCACCGCCGGCCAGGATCGGCCCCAGCGGCCCGCCCTGCTGCGGCAACGCGCGCCCGGTCAGCCCGTCCAGCCC
Organism: Amycolatopsis sp. NPDC021455; assembly: GCF_040640995.1. NCBI lineage: Bacteria > Bacillati > Actinomycetota > Actinomycetes > Pseudonocardiales > Pseudonocardiaceae > Amycolatopsis > Amycolatopsis sp. NPDC021455. Next base: position 27,776 of record NZ_JBFACT010000026.1, read on the forward strand.
CGCCGCGGCGGAGCGCACCCAGCCGGGCCGGTCGACGACCTCGCCGGGCAGCAGCGGCAGGTCGAGGCCCAGGTTCGTCAGCTGCCGCACGTGCCCCTCGGCCTCGACGGTCAGCTCGCGCAGGTCGGTGACGGCCGCTTCGGCCTCTTCGCGCGGGACCTGCGGACCGCCGCGCACCAGCAACGCGCCGGTCTGCGCGGCGATCGCCCAGTCGACCATGGGCCGGGTCTGCGTTTCCTGACTCACCCTTCCGACGCTACCCGGCCCCGGCGGGTTTCCGGCCACGATCTTCGTACGGTTCGGCGTCCTCCGTTACGCACAACCGCACTTGCGGAGGCTGGTCGCGAGGGCGTCGACGCCGTCGCGGGCGGGCTCCTGGTCGGCGCCGTTGGACATGAACGCGAACACCAGCACCCGGCCGTCCTGGTCGAGGACGAGCCCGGCCAGGGTGGTCACCGCGGTGAGCGTGCCGGTCTTGGCACGCACCCAGCCGCGGCCGGCCTGCGACGCCGGCGTGTCGAACCGCTTGTCGGCGAGGGTGCCCGAGCCGCCGGCCACCGGGAGGCCAGCCAGCAGCGGACGCAGCTTCGCCGTTCCCGGGTTCTTGCCCTCCGGCGCCGCCGCGGCCGCCAGGACCTGGACCAGCGCGCGGGCCGGGATCTTGTTCTCCGTCGAGATGCCGCTGCCGTCGGAGAGCTTGACGCCGGAGACGTCGAAGCCGTGGTCCCGCAGCACCTTGAGGGTCGCCGCGGCGCCGCCGGCGAAGCTCGCCTCCTGCCCGTTGGCCAGCGCGACCTGGCGGGTCAGCGTCTCGGCGAGGACGTCGTCGGACAGTTCCATCATGTCGGCGACGAGCTCGGTCAGCGGGGCCGACTTGACCTCGGCGAGCACCTTGGCGTCCTTCGGCGCGGTCGCCTGGCCGCCGGGCGAGGCGCTGAGCTTCGACGCGATCGTCCCCGCGAGCGCGGTGCCCGCGTTGGCGACGCGCTGGGACCCGTTGTTCTTCGGGTCCGTGCGGCCGGCGTCGGCCATCACCGACGAGATCTGCGTGGCGAACGTGGACGGCGCGTCGCCCGCGGCCCAGCCCGGCGCGGTCGTCGCGCCCTTGAACAGGCTGAGGTCGACCTGCACCTTCTTGACGCCCGGGTGGGCCTTCTTCACCTGCGCGACGAGGTCGTCGACGTGCGCGGCACCCGGGTACAGCGGCGAATCGGTGCCGATCGGCAGCGCGGTGAGCGTGGGGTCGCCGCCGCCGACGAGGATCACCGTGCCCGGGTCGGCGCCCTGCACGATCTTCGTCGAAAACCGCGTGTTCGGGTCCATCGAGAGCAGCGCGGCCGCGCCCGTGAGCACCTTCGTCGTCGATGCGGGCGTCACCGCCGTCGACGCGTTGCGGTCCCAGAGCACCGACCCGGTCGCCGGGTCGATCACGCTGCCGGTGAGCTGCCCGAGCGCGTTGTTCCCGGCCGCCGACGCCAGCGCGGACTTGACGCCGTTCGCGGTCGGTGCCGCCCCGGCGGTCGCCGGTCCCTGCAGCTGGCGCGTGGCCGCGACCGGCTCGGGCATGTCGCCCTTGGGCGCGTTCGGCGCCCAGGGCAGGCCCAGCCGGTTCGAGACCTTCGGCGACGCCGCGGCGACGCCGGCTCCGGCCAGCACCAGCAGGACGACCACGACGAGCGCGATCACCTTGCCCTTGCGCCGCTTCTTCGGCGGCTCGGCGGCCGGTGCCTGGGCGACGGCCGGCGGCTCGGCGGGCGGCTCGGTCCGCGTCTGGTCGCCTCGGGGCGGTTCGGCCCGGGGCTGGGGCTGCTGCTGGAAGGCGCCGGGGAACTGCGTGGGCCGCTCGATCCCGACGGTCGCCTCGGCGTCGAACCGCTGGCCGTCCGGCTCGATCCGCTGCGGCCGGGCCAGCGACCCGGCGGACGCCGACGGCACCACCCCGCGGGGCGGCTCCGGCGGCAGCACGGGACGGCGGTCACCCGGTTCGGCGGTGCGGTCGTCCCGCACTTCGAGGCGCTGGGCCCAGGGGACCTGTTCTGTTCGCTGCTGCGCTTCGGCGTTCTGGGCCTCTTCGCGACGCTGCGTCTCCGCGCGGCTCAGTTGCTCTTCGCGGCGCTGCTGCTCGTCACGCCATTGCTTGAGCTCTTCGCGCCACGGCTGCTGCGGCTCTTCGCGCCGGTCTTGCTGCTCGGCCGGCACCAGCGGCGCCTGCTTCACCTCGATGTACTGGGTGCTCTCCGCGGCCGACGCCGGCTCGGCCGGCTTCTGCTCGGGCTGCTCGACCTGGATGTACTGGGTGCCTTCGTCGGCCGGCTCCTCCGCCGCGGTGCGCTCCTTCGCCGCCGGGGTCTCCTCCGCGGCCGGAGGTTCCTTCGCGGTCTGCGGCTCCTTCGCCGCGGGAGGCTGCTTCGCCACCGCAGGCTGCTTCGCCGCGGGAGGCTGCTTCGGCTCGCGGCTGCCGAGCCGGTCGGCCAGGTCCTGCTTGGCCGGGGTCGGCGGCGGCGGGGGCTCCTCGACGGGCGCGTTGATCCCCGGGATCGGCTCGGGCGGGACGTTCGGCGCGAACCACGAGCCCTTCGGGGCCTCACTGCCTGTGACCTTGGGCACGCCCGAGTCGGTCTCGGTGCGCTTCGGCGAGTCGGGCAAGGCCATCGGAGTGGTCTCCCGCGCGCCGGACGACGAGCGGTCTTCGTCCGACGAAGGCCACATCGGCTGGTCGTTTTCCGGCACCCACCACTCCTTCTCACCCGCCCCGGGAGGGGCCAAGCTCACATGCCGCGTGGCCGACATCGATGCGGTCCCCCGGCAGGGCGTAGTCCACACTAGGAGACGTCAAGACAGTCATGAAGGTTGCCGCCCGCGACGCGTGGCATGCCCGGACCTAACAAAGAAGCAGCGAGGACGGCGTGGAGTTCGACGTCACGATCGAAATCCCCAAAGGGGAGCGCAACAAGTACGAGGTCGACCACAAGACCGGCCGCATCAAGCTGGACCGGACCCTGTTCACGGCCACGCAGTACCCGGCCGACTACGGGTTCATCGACGACACCCTCGGCCAGGACGGCGACCCGCTCGACGTGCTCGTCCTCGTGCAGGAGCCGACGTTCCCGGGCTGCCTGATCCGCTGCCGCGCGATCGGCATGTTCCGGATGACCGACGAGAAGGGCCCGGACGACAAGGTCCTCGCGGTCCCGACCAACGACCCGCGCCTCGAGCACCTGCGGGACATCCACCACCTGAACGAGTTCCACAAGCTGGAGATCCAGCACTTCTTCGAGGTCTACAAGGACCTCGAGCCCGGCAAGAGCGTCGAGGGCTCGACCTGGGTCGGCCGCTCCGAGGCCGAAGCCGAGATCAAGCGTTCCCTCGAGCGCGAGGTCGACCGCCTGGCCAAGGAAGAGGCCGACGGCGGCCACTGAGCTCACGGGAAAGGCCCCCTCGGGAGATCCCGAGGGGGCCTTTTCACGCCGTCAGTGGGCCAGGGCGAGCGCCGGGGCGTCCGCTTCGGCTTCGGCGCGCTGCTCCATCGCCGACTTGTCCGAGAGCGGCTTCTCCTTGAGGAACCACACCAGCGCGAAGCCGACGGTCAGCACGATCCCGCCGACCAGGAACACCGTGCTCATCGACTCGGCGAAGCCCTGCAGGATCGGCCGGGCCAGCGTCGGGTCGAGCGTCGACAGGAACGACGTGTCGTTGACGTCCAGGCCGCCCTGCATCTGCTTCGCGAACTCCGGGTGCTGCGCCAGCGCCGCCGTGTAGGCCGGCGTGGTCATCGCCGAGCGGACGGCGTTCGCGATCCGGTCGCCGACCGTGCCGAACAGGATCGACAGGAACACCGCGGTGCCCGCCGTGCCGCCGATCTGCCGGAAGAACGTCGCCGCCGAGGTGGCGACGCCGATGTCCTGCGGGCGGACGTCGTTGGTCGCGGCCAGCACCAGCGTCTGCATCGAGGCGCCGAGGCCGAGGCCGATCACGAAGGCGATCACCATGACCAGCGCCAGCGAGGTGTCGACGGTGATCGTCGACAGCGCGAACAGCGCCGCCGCCATCAGGCCGATCCCGGCCACCGCGAACATCTTGTACCGGCCGGTGGCCGAGATGATCCGGCCGCTGCCCATGCTGGCGACCATGATGCCGAGCGTCAGCGGGAGCATCTGCAGGCCGGCCTGGGTCGGCGTCGCGCCCTTGACGATCTGCAGGTACAGCGGCAGCGACATCATCGCGCCGAACATCCCGGCGCCCTGCACGACCGTGACGATCGTCGACATCCGGAACACCGACCGGTTGAACAGGCGCAGCGGCAGCAGGGCGGCGTCGCCCATGCGGCGTTCGATCCAGACGAAGGCGGTCACCCCCAGCGCGCCGACGACGTACATGGCGACCGAAGCGGCGGAACCCCAGCCCCACTCGCGGCCCTGCTCGGCGACGATCAGCAGCGGCACCAGGCCGGTGGCCAGCGCGACGGCACCCCAGTAGTCGACCTTCTGCTCGACACGGGTGTGCGGGAGGTTCAGCACCTTCGTGACGACGACCAGCGCGGCCAGCGCGATCGGGACGTTGACGAGGAAGACCCAGCGCCAGCCGGTGATGCCGGCGAAGGTGTCGATGCCGGCGAAGAACCCGCCGACGACCGGGCCCGCGACGCTCGAGATGCCGAACACCGCCATGAAGTAGCCCTGGTACTTGCTGCGCTCCCGCGGCGCGGTGATGTCGGTGATGATCGCCAGCGCCAGCGACATCAGGCCACCGGCACCGAGCCCCTGGAAGGCGCGGAACGCGGCGAGCTCGTACATCGACGTCGCCATGCCGCTGGCCAGCGAGCCGACCAGGAACAGCGAGATCGCCGTCAGGTACATGGGCTTGCGGCCGTAGAGGTCGGACAGCTTGCCGTACAGCGGCGTCGAGAGCGTGGCGGTGATGAGGTAGGCGGTGGTGGCCCAGGCCTGCAGGGACAGGCCGTGGAGCTCGTCGGCGATGGTGCGCATCGACGACGACACGATGGTCTGGTCGAGCGCGGCGAGGAACATGCCGAGCATCAGCCCGGACAGCACGGTCAGGATCTGGCGGTGGGACAGTTTGCCGTTCGTAGCGGCTGCTCCTTCCGCCGTGGTGGTGTCGCTCATGGTGGTCTCCCTCGAAGTCCGCGTAGTTGCTTGTACCGATCAACTACTTGCTTCGACCAACTATTCCCCAGAAGCTTGTATGAAGCAACCAATTATTCTGTGACGCCCGTCTCCCGCGCCGAAAGCCGTGAAGGCCTCCTTCCCGGCCATAACAGCCGGTAAGGAGGCCTTCACGGACCTTGGGTCAGGCGGAGTAGCCGGGGATGGGGAACGGCGTCAGGAACTCGCGGATCTCCGCGGCGATCGTGTCCAGCGAGGAGTCGTCGGCCGCGGCCGTGGCGGTCACCGTGCGGTCGATCCACTCCGCCACCTGCGGCTGGTGCTCCGGCTTGAGGCCGCGGGTGGTGATCGCGGACGTGCCGAGCCGGATACCGGACGGGTCGAACGGCTTGCGCGGGTCGAACGGCACCGTGTTGTAGTTCAGCTCGATGCCCGCGCGGTCGAGGGCCTGCGCGGCCGGCTTGCCGGCGACCGCCTTGTTCGTCAGGTCGATCAGCAGCAGGTGGTTGTCCGTGCCGCCGGACACCAGGTCGTACCCGCGCGCCAGCAGCGCGTCCCCCAGCGCCCGCGCGTTCGCGACGATCATGTGCGCGTATTCGCTGAACGACGGCTGCTGCGCTTCGTGCAGCGCCACCGCGATGGCCGCCGTCGTGTGGTCGTGCGGGCCACCCTGCAGGCCGGGGAACACCGCCTTGTCGACGGCCTTCGCGTGTGAAGCGTCGGAGAGGATCATCGCGCCGCGCGGACCGCGCAGCGTCTTGTGCGTCGTCGTCGTGACCACCTGCGCGTGCCCGACCGGCGACGGGTGCGCGCCGCCCGCGACGAGGCCGGCGATGTGCGCGATGTCGGCGACGAGCACCGCGTCCACCTCCGCGGCGATCTCGGCGAACGCCGGGAAGTCGATCGTGCGCGGGATCGCCGTGCCGCCGCAGAAGATCAGCTTCGGCCGGTGCTCGCGGGCCAGGTCGCGGACCTGGTCGAGGTCGAGCCGGCCGGTGTCCTTGGCGACGCCGTAGCGCACCGACGTGAACCACTTGCCGGTGGCGGAGACGCCCCAGCCGTGGGTGAGGTGGCCGCCGTCCGGCAGGCCCATGCCCAGCACGGTGTCGCCGGGCTCGGCGAAGGCGAGGTAGGCGGCGAGGTTCGCCGGGGAACCGGAGTACGGCTGGACGTTCGCGTGGTCGGCGCCGAACACGGCCTTCGCGCGCTCGATGGCGAGCAGCTCGACCTGGTCGACGTACTGCTGGCCCTCGTAGTAACGCTTGCCCGCGTAGCCCTCGGAGTACTTGTTGGTCAGCACACTGCCGGTCGCTTCGAGGACGGCCTGCGAGACGTAGTTTTCCGAAGCGATCAGGCGGATCTTGTCGTGCTGCCGCTTGGCTTCGCCTTCGACGAGCCCGGCGATCACGGGATCGGCGGCGGCGAGTGCGTTCAGTTTCGGCTGGTGTGTCATGGCGTGCTCCGGCTCTGGAGTGGCCTTCACCCAGGCGCGCGGTGCCGGCCTCGTCGTCGCTTCCCGGTGGTGCTCCACCTCTGATGGCGCCAGTCGCTGCTGCGGGGGAGAGCCTAGTCCACGCCGCTCGAAGCCCGGCGGTGTTCGGCGCACCACTTGCGGGTGCACCCGGACGTGCGGTCGCAGAACGGCCGGGCGCACGTGGCGCAGCGCTTCACCCGCCGCCAGCCGCCGACCGTGACGAGTTCCGCGAGCCCCGCGGCGCCCGCCGCCAGCTCGCCCGCCTCCGCCCGGGACGTCACGTAGACGATCCGCCACGCCGCACCCGTGTCGACGAGCCGCGGCCGCGCTCCGGCCTCCGCCAGCACGGCGTTGAGGCGGCGCGCGGCCGCGTGTTCGTCGGGCAACCGCGCGACGATGGCGCACAGCTGCGGATTTCCCTTGCGCAGCAACCGTTCCGCCACCCCGAGCTCGGGGTCGAGCGCGTGGAACGGCGGCACGATCGCGTGCTTGCGCACCTCAGTCCACGACCACGACGCCCATGGACCGGGCCGTGCCCGCGATCGTGCGCATCGCCGCCTCGACGTCGGAGGTGTTGAGGTCCGGCAGCTTCCGCTCGGCGATCTCGCGCAGTTGCTCCTTCGTCAGCTTGCCGGCGACCTCGTGCCCGGGACGCGACGAACCCTTGTCCCCCAAGGCTTTCTTGATGAGGAACGACGTCGGCGGCGTCTTGAGCCGGAGCTCGAACGAGCGGTCCTCGAACACCGAGACGACCACCGGGACGATGTCGCCGCGCTGGCCCGCCGTCGCCGCGTCGTAGGCCTTCTTGATCTCGACGAGGTTGACCCCGGTCTGCCCCAGCATCTTGCCGAGGTCGACGACCGGGGCGTTGCCCGCGGTGAGTTCCAGGGTGACCTGGTGGGTGAGTTTCTTCTTCGGAGCCATGCTCCGAAGCTAGAGTCTCCAGTTGCTGGAGAGTCAAACCGGCTTTGTGCCCACACGGTGCCGGCGCGCCAGCTCCTGGTAGATCGCCGCGTTGTGCTCGACCCACATCCGCGCCGAGTCGGTCAGCGGGACGAACTTCTTCGCCGGGCTGCCCATCGCGATCACCTCCTCCGGCACCTCCGTCGACGGCGTGACCGTCGCTCCCGCCGCGACCAGCGCCCGCGCGCCGATCTTGGCCTTGTCGAGCACCGTCGAGCCGTTGCCGATCAGCGCCTGCTCCCCGATCGTGCAGTCGTGCACCAGGCACTGGTGGCCCACGGTGACGTTCTTGCCCACCTCACAGACGCCGTCGTTGACGTGGATCACCGAGTTGTCCTGGATGTTGGCGCCCTCGCGGATGACGATCCGGCCGAAGTCGGCCCGGATCACCGCGCCGAACCAGATCGAGGCGTCCTTCTCGACGACGACGTCGCCGATGAGGGTGGCGGTGGGGGCGATCCAGGCGTCCGGGTGGACCTGCGGGCTGAGCCCTTCGAACGAGAACAGAGGCATGCCCGCACCCTAACCGCGCAGGCCGCCTTCCCCGGTCCAGCGGGGAAGGCGGCCATTCGCGAGCCGCGCCGGCTGCCGGGGGTCAGTCAGCCGGAGATCGCGGCGTTGATCAGGATGTCGACGGCCTGGTCGTTGCGGGTCGTCTGCGGCACGATCTGGGTGTCACGCGGGTAGAAGCCCGGGCTGCTGCCCTTCGGGTACATCTCGAAGGTGAAGCTCCAGATCTTGTGCGTCGCCCACATCCAGTCGTTGACGCTGCCGTCGGTGATGTAGAGGTCGCTGGACTGCTCCGGCGTGTAGCCGTTGGTCGCGGCCATCTGCCTGCCGAGCGTCTGGAACTTCTGCGCCTCGGCCGCGGTCAGGCCGGGCGCGGTGTCGGCGTAGGTGTAGCCGAACGGCCAGAGCACCAGCTCGGAGTAGGTGTGGAAGTCGATGTGCGTCTTGATCTGCTGGACGCCGCCGACCACCCGCGAGTTGACCCAGTTCGAGACCGCGCGGGTCTCGGGCGCGGAGAACGCCGCCGTGCCGCGGTAGGTCTCGCTGGAGGTCGAGCCCGACGAGCCGCCGCAGCAGCCCCACTTGTAGCCCCAGTTGCGGTTGGTGTCGGTGCCCGGGCCCTGGCGGTTCTTGCGCCAGCTGTGGAACGTGCCGCCGGAGATGTCGTACTCGGAGCCGTCCGGGTTGACGCTGGGGATCACCCAGATCTCGGTGCTGTCGACGAGCCGCTTGATCGCGCTGTCGGTCGCGTACCCGCTGGTCAGCCGCTGCACGATGTGCAGGCACATCTCGGTGGTGAGGTGCTCGCGCGCGTGCTGGTTGCAGGTGAAGAGCACCTCGGGCTCGTTCTCGTCGGTGCCTGCGTTGTCGGAGATCTTGATCAGCGACAGCGCACGGCCTTCGTACGAGGTCCCGGCGCTGCCGAGCTTCGCGAGCGACGGGTAGTTCGCGACCGTCTTCTGCAGCTCGGTCTGCGTCTCGGCGTAGGTGTGGTAGCCGGTGTAGCCGGCCGGGAAGTCCTCGACGGCCGCGGTGCCCTGCGGCCGGTTCACCGCACCGAGCGACTTGACGCCGAAGCCGAGCGCACGCAGCTGGGCCGCTTCGGCCGGGTTGGCGATCACGGTGGTCGTCGCGCCTTCGACGTCGAGGATGTCCGCGCCGGTCTTCGCCACTTCGGTGCGCTGCTGGGCGGTACCCGTGCCGGTCACCTCGTACACCTGTGGTCCGCCGGGCTGGGCGGCCACGGCCTGGCCGCCGGCGGTGAGCACCAAGAGGACGGCCGCGGCCGCCGCCATGCACGTTCGTGTGCGCATCACGTCTCCTGCTCTCGGGGGTCCTTCGACCTTGGCCGGAGCCGGACGGACCGCACAAGCCGTAGCAGTACGGATCTATTGGGCGTTTCTAGCCGTAGTCGGCGAAACAGAGCGCCTCGATGTCGGCACGCAGCGTGGCGAACGGCCGCGGGCGCACCCGCTGCTGGACGACCGTGCCCAGCAGGTACGACAGCAGCGCGCGGGCCCGCGCCCGCGGGTCGTCGACGTCGAGCGGGGCGAGGAGCTCGGCGAGCAGTTCGGTGAGCGACGTGAGCATGACGTCGATGGCCTGCGGGTGCTGCGCCCGTCCGGCGGCGATCCAGTACTCGAACCAGAGGAAGGCGGCGTTCGGGTTCGCGGCGAAGACGCTCAGGTACTCCTCGAGGACGGCGAAGAGCCGCTCGCGGGGTTCGTCGTACTTCGCGGCGACCTCGCGCAGCCCCGCGGCGAAGGCGGTGATGTGCGCGGCCATCGCCCGGTCGATGAGGACGTCGATGTCGGCGAAGTAGTAGTGGATGGCGCTCTTGGTGAGCGGGCCGGCGTCCGCGATGGCGCGGACGGTGCAGCCGGCGAGCCCGTCGCGGGCGAGGACGACGCGGGCGGCTTCGACGATCTGTTCCTGCTTGGCCAGCTGGTTCGGTGAGAGCCGCTCGCTGCGACCGGGGACTGCGCTCACGGTGATTCTCGTTACCTTCTTCCTGGACGGCAGCCCCGAATCCTAGGGCAGACGTCCGGTGGGTGGCCTTCGGGTGAAAAACCGGATTGGCCACCCCGGTCCGGGCAGCGGACAATGCGCGGCATGGTGATCTCAGGGGACAAGGGGCTCAGCCCGGCTGCGCGCAGCCAGCTGGAGAAGGAAATCGCGAACTTGCGCGCGCAGCGGGAAGCTCTCGCGCCGCAGCCCGGCGAGCAGGAACGCACCGGGGACGCGGCGGACCAGGCGGACGTGATCGACCGGGCGGAAGCGGCCGCCCGGCTCGACCGCCAGATCGCCGACCTGGCCGCGAAGATGGAACACGGCGGCTACGGCAACGCCCAGCTCCCGGACGGCACGGTCGTCACCCTGCGCTTCCCCGACGGGGACGAGGAGACGTTCCAGGTGGTGACGGTCCCGGGCGAGGACGCGGACGCGATCACCTCGGACAGCCCCCTGGGCCTGGCCCTGGTCGGCGCCAAGGCCGGCGACGAGATCACCTACCGAACCCCCCGGGGCGACGCCAAGGCCACGGTGGTGAAGCTGACCCCGCCCGAGTAGCCCCGGCGGGCCCCGGCTGGTGGCCGGGGCCCGGTACGGGCAGTTCCGCTTTTCTCGGAGTTCGCCTAACGGGGCCGGCTCCGAACGTCTTCGGCGAGGAGACCGAACAGCAGGTCGTCGGTCCATTCCCCCTTGATCCAGGTGTTGCGTACCCGCAGCCCCTCGCGGCGGAAGCCCAGCCGCTCCAACAGCCGCGCGGAGCGGTCGTTGCGGGCGTCGCACTCGGCTGAGACCCGGACCAGCCCGTCCGCGGCGAAAAGCTGGGTAAGTACCCGCCCGACCGCCTCGCGGGCATAGCCATGCCCCTGGTACGCGGCGGCGAGCGTGAACCCGATCTCGGCCTGCATCCGGTTCTCGTGCAAATTCACCCCGACATCCCCGGCGAGACTGCCATCCGAACGCAACTCGATCGCATACTGGAACCAGCCAGGCTGCCCGGGATCGGCGGCCGCCTCCTCGCGAACGAAGGCACGGGCGGCGTCGACCGGGAACGGCGTGTCCCAGGACTGATACCGCGCGACGGCGGGGTCGGAGCGGTAACTGGCGAAGGTCTCCGCGTCGGAGTCACGGAAGCGACGCAGGATCAGCCTCGGCGTGGTGAGCAGCGGCATGGAGTCATTCTGGTCCCGGTTGGAGCGGCCGACGCTCACCGATGGAGTTGCTTTCGCCGTGACGGGTGAACCTGCGGAACTTTCTCCGCCTCCGCCAAGCGCCGTAGTCACTCACTTTGTCACCCACGAGACGAGTCAGGCCCCATCCGAGATGTCTCGGATGGGGCCTGACCTGCGGAGCCGCCTGGGGGAATCGAACCCCCGACCTATTCATTACGAGAACTACGTACAGCGATAAAGTAGTCTTCTACCAGGTACTTAGCCGGACATGCCATGGACCGAAAGTGCCTCCAACTACCCCGGAGCACTCTAGTTCGGTCCACAATCTGGTCCATGAAAATTTTTGGAAGTCGCTCGGTGTGTCGCACCGCCGGACGTGTCGGGTCATGACGGACCGTGACAGCTTGCGACCGCCCCGAGGCTTGCACTGGGTCGGCCCATCCTCCCCCCTCGCGGCCGATCCGGCCTCCGGGAGCGCGAGCCGGACCCCTATGACCCTGCGCTCCCGGATGGTCGACATCCGGTCGCGAGGGACCGCGCAAGTTGTCGGGGTGCCCGGGTACCATTGAGCTAGATCGCCCTCGTCGGGTCCGCCCGACACGTGGCTCACGACCACGCGAGGGCACGCGACGGATGGTATTCCCGGCTAGCCGAAAGGCCGGGTGAACCGGCCAACGGTCATGATCGCTGGATCGGGCTATTCGTCGCGGCCACCGCCCCGTCAGCGCGGAGACGCGATACTGACGGAGACGACGTGGCTGCGAGCCTTTCTTTATTTACACCGGTCCAAGACGTGTTGTCTCTGTCTGGCCTGATCGGGCTCGCCTACATCGGCTTGCTCGCACTTTTTGCGCTGGTCGCAGTTTTCTCATCGAAGCCACACCGCCGCAAGGCTGCACTCGAAGTCCTGAAGATCTTAAAGCCAGGCCGTCAACTCCGAGAGGGCCGCCGTGACAGGGTCATCCGGAATCGCACTCGAAGCACCGATCCTCAGATACTCCGACCGCCAACTGATGAAGCAAGCGGTGATACCTAGCTCAGCGCGAGCACCCGAGGCTTATCGCCCGCGAGGTTCACCTGGCTGGACTCGGCACCGGCGGCAGTATGAGCTACGTCACCGTGTGGGTACGATCCGCAGATCCCCACGAACGGAAGGACACCCAATGGCTGACTCGTCGGACCTCGGCGTCGAGCGGACGCTTGTCCTGCTCAAGCCTGACGCCCTTGTTCGCGGACTGGCGGGCCGCATCCTCACGCGCTTCGAAGACGCTGCCTTGAAGATCGTCGGCGTCAAGATGAAGCACATGGACGCCGAATTCACGCGCAAGCATTACTTCGACCTTGAAGAGCGCGCCGGAGCCGAGATCTACAACACGACGGCCGTCTTCATGCAGTCCGGACCGGTCATCGCGCTCGCCCTTGAAGGCGTCGACGCCGTTGCCAAGGTCCGGAAGATCATCGGCGGCACCTTCCCGAGCGACGCCGCGCCGGGCACCGTGCGAGGCGACTTCGCCCACCAGACCAAGGCGTCTTCCGAGGTGAGCGGCAAGGCCGTGATGAACCTCGTGCACGCATCCGGCAACTCAGAGGAAGGCAAGTACGAGGTCGAGCTTTGGTTCGACGCGTCGGAGCAGTTCGAGTACGAGACTCTCGCGGAGAAGCTCGCCTACTGAGGATGGCTCGGATATGCCCACCGACACCGGAGGTCGGTCGTCACTCATCGAGCTTTGTGCTGCCTTCCAAGCAGAGTTGGCAACGAACAAACGGGCTGCGGCCGAAACTGCCTATGCTCTGGCTTTCCGATATCGCAACGAGGACGTCGCCGGCGCGCGCCGTTTCGACAAAGCAGGCAAATGGGCGAGGCGGGCAATCGAACTTCTGGATGGCTTGCCGTCCGAGTCTTTGACAGATATTGCAAGCACACGGGCGACCGTCGGCGGCGTCCCGATACCGGGTCTGCTCCACTCCGATGTTGTCCGCGAACGACTAGGCGATGTTCTGTACTAGGCCGGTCACGGGCGGCCCGCGACACAGTTCGCGGGCCGCTCAATTCTCACACCGAGCAATCAAGTCGCTACATTTGCAACGTCGCTAACTCGCGAGTGAAAGCCGCACGCCTACAAATGCAGACTAAATCGGAGGATCGGTGTGAATATAACGCAAATTATCAGCCAAATTGGCACGGTTGCGGTTGCCATTTTTGCCATTGCCGCCAACGTCTGGACTGCGCGACAGACCCTTCAAGACAAGCGTGAGGAGCGACTGTGGCAATCACGCGCCGACCTCTATGTCGATCTCGTTCGACTCGTTCTAGAAGTTGGACGTATTGACGCCAAAGAATACACAATGATTGCAGACAATCTTGACAAAGAACCGAATACATATTGGCAGTCGCCAATAGATCGCCGAACCAAAGAGTGGCAGTCAAATAGCGCCAGGGTTTGGTCATACGCATCGGACGAGACGCGTGATCGATACCTTGCATGGACGGACACCATACTTAGGCTTGCTGGAACGATGCAGCCGGAGCGAGTGACCGGACAACCACGGCCGCGCAATCTTCCATCGGCCATCGAAAAAGCTATTGATAACCTAAAGACGGCAGGAGATAAGCTCCTCAACCAAATCCGTTCCGAACTGAAGTCGGACCGCTAGACTCAGGTATTCCAAGCGCTCACGCCGCATGAGTCGCAAAGCACTCAATTTACACCATGAATCAACTGGTAAACATCTAAAAACCGAGCTGCCAGCGAATACTCTTTCTATTGTTTTCACTAAAAGGCCCGAAGCCGCTCTCGTCGTTCGGCGGGCCAGACGGCAAGTCGGAAGAACCGACATGGGGCAGCCGTTCGACCGGCGTGAGCGCTATTAGTGATTCAAGCAAATCGATCACGCGCGGGAACAATTGCTCAAGTAATACGAACGGATCGGCGTGCATCCGCCCGGGTATCCTCTCCTCGACACCCCAAGTACTCCTCCCACCGAGCGCGTCACATGCCGCGAGAAGTTCAGCCATGTCAGTTCGAGGAAGACGCAATAGAGTAGCAGTACGTTGACCTGAATCCTGAACAGCAAGGGGCTGCAGCGCCTCGCCATGCACCGAGTTTCTAAGCATTCGCAATACTGTTACGACGTGTTGTCCCGGCGAATTATCAGCAACTACATCAGCCAAGCTTGGCTCTTTACCGCGGACCAAGCTCAACCATTGGGAATTTTGCCAACCAATATTGCGGAGCTTTCCCTTACTTAAGGGCAGTTTGAGCACAGTGTGGGCAACACGTGCGGCTGCATCAAGTGCACCCATAAGCAGTACGAATATATTGTCTAGGCCGGAAAGAATATCGTCTGCAATGTCGTTATTTTGAGGCCGGTTAACCAGGCAATGAACACCGTCACGAGCGACGAGCGCACGCTGCACACGTTGCAAGACGGATTGCCCAAGATAGATTAGGGTCTCGTCTCCATTTGCACCAGACTCCTTCACGCAGGCGCCAAACCATCGCCACGCCGACGGCAGCAACTCGCGCGCGGCAACCCAGTAGAACGACCCGCGATTGAGCGTAAAGGTCCCACGCCCATCAGGGGATCGAAACGTAATGAACCTCCCCTGCGCACGCAGATAAAGGGACACGAGCGGCAGGGCCGACGATGGGCGAACTACCGTGATATCACGAGTATAGGCAGCGTGACCTTGATGCAAAAACTCGCGATTAGTAATAAATATGTCTGCCCCAATGGATGCCGCAACCTGGGCGGCTAGGGCATCCGCCTCTCGCCTCAGACCCGCATCCTTTGGGCCCAGTTCGCCATAAACGTCTCCCCTGATGTCATCCCGCGCAAATTCGACGATATCGCCGACTATCCCAGTGCTCGCAACAGTATCGGCGTCTGCATAGGTCACCTGTCTCATTCCCATCACAGGCTCGGGAGGCTCAACAGTTGCCCAACCTTCATATGCCTTTGCCCAGGTCCCGTACTCGCGGGCTTGCATATCGGACGGAGGACCGTCGTCGGCGTAACGATAGAAAGAAACGAGAGGGTCCGTCAGAAGGCCGGCCAGGATAAGATCCGGCGTGACGGTTGAAGTCTTGAGGCCTTCTAATAAGTCAGATTCAATCAGTACAGAAAGATTGCGAAGCGGCGACCGGCTGGCGAACAGTGGCGATGGTTCACCGTTTGAAGCTCGATTCGGACCGAGCGAAGAGGGATTCAGGCGCCGCATCATGACCTCATCCAACCACGCAGAGTTATTCTGACAAGTTTTCATCCAAATAAACTTGCACCGGGCCGTAAAATGGATATGGAACATATTCGGTTAACTTGCGTCGATCCGACCAAGCGAATTCCGCAAGTTCGTCGTCGTCGACCACGGTCGCAGTCCCGCCGATGACCTGGCACGCAACGTAAATCATCGTCCGCCCTGTGTTCGGATGGACACGCTCACCGAGAACCGATACGTCCTTAACCTCAAGACCGGTTTCTTCGCGTGTCTCGCGGACTGCGGCTTCGTTCGCCGACTCACCCTCTTCGATCTCGCCGCCCGGGAACTGCCACGACAAGCTGCCTTCCTTTACGCGACGCCGCACGAGAAGAACGCGGCCTTCGTGCACGGTGATAGCTGAAGCAATCGACTTCTTTTTGTCGGACTCCGCAGATTCAGTCATTCCGACACCTCCAAGGCTTCCAATATGGGCGGAAAAATTCGATCCGCCGGGATGAACTTCGTCAGCTTGGTCTTTTCAGCCCAGACCACATTAACATTCTCCAGGACATCCATGTTCTGCGCCTCCCCGGTCAGGTACTCGCACAGCACATACTCCGCATGGACGTGCGTAATCGGGTGAAGCCGGCTGCCCAGCTTGCGCACGACCCCACAGTGGACCCCGGTTTCGGCGAGCGTCTCCTTGATCGCAACGCTCTCCGGCGCCTGACCGGGCTTCACCATGCCGGCCGGGAACTGCCACGAGATGCCGGAGCCGTCTTCGTCGCGTCGGCACACTATGAGCACTCGCGCGTCGTCGACGACAACTGCTATCGCGACCCGCAGGGCTTGAACCGGCTCGCCGCCTGCCGCAGGCGCGCCCTGTGCGTCCGTTGGCTCGACGAGCCGCCGGAACCGCGCCTTCGCCGCGTCCGACGCGTCCTCGAACGCGGCGTCTAACAGCTCCTGCATGGCTGACCTCGGCGTGACGTCTGGACTG
The DNA here is from genome assembly GCF_040640995.1 of Amycolatopsis sp. NPDC021455. Taxonomy (NCBI): domain Bacteria; kingdom Bacillati; phylum Actinomycetota; class Actinomycetes; order Pseudonocardiales; family Pseudonocardiaceae; genus Amycolatopsis; species Amycolatopsis sp. NPDC021455. The sequence goes on from NZ_JBFACT010000026.1 coordinate 44,226, forward strand.
GCGTGCCACGAGGCCACAGTCCGCACGGCCACCTTGAGGTGACGCGCGAACCCCTCGTTCGTCATCCGCAGGGCCGCCTGCAAGGCGCACGCCGACCGGCCGGTCCATTCGTTCACGAATTCCACAGATGCCCCCGAAATCCCGCAAGTGCACCGCCGATGCACTGCTTGTGCATCGGCGGTGCACCGTGATACATCGGAAATGCGCTGGCAATTCGTCGATTGCGACAGGGATTCGGCGAAAACTGTGATGCATGAAAGCAATCCACCAGAACCCCCTAGCGACGGCGCGGTTCCCGGTCGTTCGAGACGCGATCGAGCACCGTTTCAACGCTCGCGCTGATCTCGTCGAGACGCTCGTTTACCGCGCTCATCTCGCGAAGCCGGGCGGTAATTTCGCGCAGCTGATGCTCGATAACCGCAAGGCGTCCCGGGATGTCGTCGTCTCCCCTCGTTATCGGCTCGCCCGGCTCCGGAGGCCGGCGGCCCGCGAGCACCGCCGACAAGTGCCCCGGGTGCAGGTCAAGCGCAAGCGACAGCGCCTCAAGCGTGCGGTCGCTCCGGCGCCTACGCGCCGTGTTGTGCTGGATTTCGCGAACCGTGGCCTTGGAGACCTGCGAGCGCGCAATGAGCTCGCGCTGGCTGAGACCGAGCTCGGCCATGCGCTGATTGATCGCTCTTGCGACTGCCGCCCAGTCTTCCGACACGTATCCCTCCGCGCTCCGCCTTGACGGCGAGACTAGCGCGGCTCGCGATTCCGCGGCCCACTCTCCGCGCCCGCGCGGACACATTCGGATCTTTTTAGCCTTCGCGGGATTAAATCATCCCGCTTTTAAGGATTAAATAAGTCTTTCTAGTAAAGGGTCTACTCATGGATACCAATCAGAACGTCGGCCTGACGTTCTACACAGTCGGGGAAGTGGCGCGCATGTTGCGCGTCAACCCGGTGACGCTGTACCGCGCCATCCGGGACGACGCCTTCCCCGCCGTCCGCATCCGCACTCGCTACGTCGTGCCCGCCGCCGCCCTCAACGAGCTGATCGCCGAGGTCACCGCCTCGGGAGGCTGCATCGATCTCGCCGAATTGATCGCCAAGCGCCGGATGGAGCGCGAGGCCAATCGGCTGACCGGGGGTGCGTCGTGGTGAGCCGAGACGCCTACGAGGAGATTGCCGACCGGCTCGACCGGTACGCCACCGTTCCAACCGACGTCCTGGCCGAAGTCGTGACCAGGGACGGTCTGTGCTTCTGGGCGTTCGACCGTTCGGAGATGCCGGAACTGACCGGAGTGGACGCACCGGACCGGGAGCTGGCGGCCGCCATGTGCGCTGGGTGCCCCGTGATCGACGAGTGCCTTGAACTCGAACTGAGGTCGGCCGGTGCCGACACGGTCGGGGTCTGGGGCGCGCTCGCCGACACGGACCGCCGGGCCGTTCACCAGGTCTGGCAGATGCGCCGCGAGGGAGGCGAGCAGCGATGACGGTCAACCTGACGCCTACTCAGATCCTGGCCGGGGTCGGTGTCCTGCTCGCCTTGTTCGTGGTCTGGCGGTTCGGCGCGCGCAAGGCGCGCCGCGCCGCCGAGACGGCCCGCGCGTCGGCGCGGGTGGTTTCGCTGGCCGGACGCGTTCTGCTCATGAGCGCCTCGTTCGTCGGGGTCCAGTGGCTGGTGATCACGCACCCGGGCAATCCGACGCTGCTGCTCGTGGTGCTCGGCGTGCCGGACCTCATCGCGGCTCACGTGCTCACCCGAGCCTTGACGGTCACGTCGCTCGACGCGACCAGGCACAGGGGCGGTGGCCGGCGATGAACGAGCTGCTGAACCGAGTCGACGGGTTGGAAGGGGTGGCCGTCTCCGGGCGGCCACCCGCCCCGACCCGGGCACAGCGCCTCGCCCGTGACGCGGCCGACGCGGCGGAGGTTCGCCGGTGGCAGGATCACCCCGACGTGATCGCTCTGCGGGTCGAGCGTGTCCGGACGCAGGTGGACCGGCTGTGCTGGGCGGGGATCATGCTCGGCCTGGCGTTCACGATGGCCAACGTGCAGTGGTTCGCCGCTGCGGGTTCGGTCCCGTGGTCGCTGCCGTGGCTCGCCGCATGGTTGCTTGACCCCACAGTGTCGCTGGTCCTACTGGCGATCCTGCGGGCCGAGCAGGTCACCGCGCGGTACCAGGTGCACACGGGCCGGTGGGTTCGTGCGGCGAAGTGGCTCGCACTCGGCGCCACGTACGTCATGAACACGTGGGCGTCGTTTGCGGCCGGTTCACTGTCCGGGGTGGTTCTGCACTCGGTGCCGCCCCTGATCGTGTTCGCCGCCGCCGAAGCGATCACGGATCTCCGGGACAAGCTCACCGAGGCCATGAACGTGGCGTTCACGCACGCCACTGAGCAGGCTGAGCCGCGCGACGCATATGAAGACGTTCACGGGTCGAAACCGAGCAAGCCGCGAGCAACCCGCCGCGCGACGTCGGCGCGGCGCAAGTTGTTCGCCGACTACCTCGGCGACGCGAAGCAAGCGTGGACACCCGACGTCGTGGTCACGCCTGCATGGATTCGCGAGGTCACCGGCTGCTCGCGGGGGCTATCGCCCCGCTTGGCAACCGCACTCGCGGACGAACTCGGCAACACGCCGGACACGGCTCCGCATGGAGAGGAGGACCAGTCATGAACGCCGCCGACAACCCCGTGGACACGGACACGCTGCCGGCGCGCGTGGGTTCACGAGATGTCGAGCATGTCGGGCCGGTGCTGGACGGCGAGCTTATTGACGACACGTTGCCGCAGCCGCGCCGCCGGACCGTGCGACGCCGGTTCGCGCGGTGGTGGCAACACTCACCTCGGGTGCCCTCGTGGCTCAAGAGCAAGCCGCAAGCGGTACAGGCCGCGAAGGACGCTGTGGCGTGGCTGCTGAGGTCGCCGTTCCGATTCCTCGGCACCGTGGTTCGCGGCCTCGTGGTCGGTACGCGGTGGTGGCGTCGGTGGGTCACGGTGCTCGATTACCGGACGGCCGCCGAAGAGTCGGACAAGCTCGCCGACAAGTTCACCGAGATCCGTGAACTCACCCTCTTCCGCTGGAAGGTCACGGGCGCGGTGCTCGCGATCGTCGCCGTGGCGGTCGCAGTGGTGGATCTCGTGTACGGCAGCGATCCACTTTGGGTCGCCGGGGCCGCCGCATCGGTGGCCCTGGCGATCCTGGGTCGCCGCAAGGACGGCAGCCCGGGGCGTTCGCCGGCGCTCGCCGGGCCGCGCACCCTGCGGTGGACGATGGACCCGCAGATCCTCGTGGACGCGTTCCGGGACGCGAAGCTGATCGGCAAGGATGAATCCTTGCGGCTGGTCGAGCGGGCGACCAGGGTCGGTGAGGGGTGGGCGATCACCGTCGATCTCCCGGCGACCCGCAAGGCCGCCGATGTCGTCAAGAACCGGGACGCGCTCGCCTCCGCGCTGGCGGTCGATGAGGTGCAGCTCATCGTGGAACGCGTGCGCGGTAGCGGCGGCCATGCCGGACGGGTGTCGATGTGGGTGGCCGATGAGGACCCCTACAGCGCGCCACCGTTGCCGACGCCGTTGCTCGGGGTGACGCGGTGGGATGCGTGGCGTCCGGTCCCGTTCGGACGGGACGCGCGGGACCGGCGGATTGACCTGCCGCTGGTGTGGACGTCGCTGCTCGTGGGTGCGATTCCTCGGCAGGGTAAGACGTTCGCGGCACGGCTCGCGGCGGCCGGGCTCATCCTGGACGCATGGGTGCGGCTGTACGTCGCGGACTTTAAGGCGGGCAAGGACTGGGACGCGGCCGGCCAGGTGGCGCACCGGTTCATGTCCGGCGACGAGACCGAACACGTCCTAGCCCTAGTGGACTGGCTCGTCGAGCTGGTCGCCGAGGTGCAGGGCCGGTTCCGGCGGATGCGTGAGCTGGACGACCTGACGTGCCCGGAGTCGAAGGTCACGCCGGAGATGTCGCGGGACACTGCGCTGAACATGCCGATTACGGCGATCTTCATCGATGAGGTGCAGGTGCCCTTGGAGAATCGAACACCCGTCGTGGTGCAAGGGAAGAAGGTGACTGCGGGCGAGTACGTCGGCGAGCTGCTGACGTGGCTTGCGAAGAAGGGACCGGCGGCCGGCATCGTGCTCGTCCTCGCCACACAGCGGCCGGACTCCAAGACCATCCCGTCTGGACTGCGGGCCGTGCTCGGGTCGCGGTTCGCGCTGCGGGTGATGGACTGGCGCGACTCCAACATCGTGTTGGGCGAGCAGATGAACACCCGAGGGTTCGACTCCTCGCGGCTGCTGCCTTCGCACAAGGGTGTGGGCATCCTGCGGCCGGACGGCGACACGGCGGCCGGGGCTGACGTGCTCGCCATGACCGTCCGAACGTACTACATGCCGAACGATGACTGGCAGACCATCTGCCAGCAGGGCCGGGCACTCCGGGAGGCAGCCGGGACGCTCACCGGGCATGCGGCCGGGCAGGACACTATGCCGACGCTCGATCACGCGGCCGTCGCGCGCACCATCGGCGCGGGCAGCGGCACGCCGACGACGCCGGAACCGGCCGAGCCGGTCGAGTTGCCCCAACCGCTCGCGTCCGTCGTCGACTACCTCGGCGACGACCTCGAAGAGGGCGGCAGGGAGTTCGTCCCCACGGCCGAGCTGGTCGGCGCGCTCGACGTCGAGCCAACCGCGTTCGGACGGCAGATGGGCGACTACGGGTGTCGTTCGGAGCGCTACCGCGTGCCGGGCGAGGACGGGAAGACACGGCAGATACGCGGCTACTTCACGGCCGACATCCGTACCGCCGTCGAAGCCGTCGCCAGCAGCCCGACCGACGCGGATGGGCTCGACGGAGACGACCCGTAACCCGTCACAACCCGTCTCACGTACCCGTCCCGCCGTCACATGCGGCGTGACGGGTACCAACCCTCGCCTACCAGGGGATACGTCGTCTGTGACGGGTGAGACGGGTTCGCCGAATCCCGTCTCACCCGTCCCAAAACGGCCGTCCGGGGCCGGATTCGAGACGCGTCCGGCAGGCATCACACGTCGTCGACCCGAGGGTGGTTGACCAGCTCCACCGTCTTGGACACCACGTCTTGCAGGACTTCCAGATGGCGGACCAAGCGATCGCGACCGTCAGGTGTGAGCCGGACCCATGTGCATCGCCCGCGAGCGCACTGCGTCCGCACATAGCCCGCCATGTGGAGCTTCGTGAGTTGCCGACACAGCCCGAAGTCGGTCAGTCCGAGCGCGTCACGGACGACCACGAACCGCCACCAACGCATGTCGACGAGCAAGGTCACGATGAACAGCCGAGCGGGCGCGTACAGCACAGGGTCAAGATTCCGGCTGAGGCTCGCGATGGTGTCTGGGCGCCTGTCGTATCGCATCGCGGCGATCACTCCTCTTCGCTTCGTCGCGAACAGACCGTGAGGCTATGCACGCTGGTTAGGCAGCAGCGGCGGGAAACCCCTCGGGCGGTGTCCGTAGAGCCAGGTCCGGAAGCCCGGGCGCTGGTGTAGACGGTGAGCTTGACGCCCGGGTACTGAGCGGCGGCGCGGCTACACGTGCCGACCGGTTGCGGGACGCCGTTCACGGAGGCGACGGCGGGGCCACCGGACTCACCCGGGCCGGGGTCATGCGGATTTTCAGCACGCGGAATCACCGCCAGAACCGAGATCCAGTCGGTCGGCCAACGTCGCGGCTCGAATCGCCGTGATCATTGACAGCATGTTCAGCGTGCCGAAGGCCATGGCCAGCTCGACGGCGACGACGTGCGGAGGCGGGTCCTTCTGAAGGACACCCTTCGCGTGCTTGGCGAGTGTGTTCGCCGCGGACCGGATGCCGTCGAGCACGTTCGCGTCGGTGGGCTCGGCAGCTCGGGCGGCTCGGTCAGCTCAGCGAACACGTCACGAGTCGTCTTCTCGACCGCGTCCACGTCCACGGAGCTGAGTCGTCGTGAGATGGCAGCCACCAACGCGAACAGTGCATCGGAGAGCTGGCGCAATCGAGCAACGAACATGGCGCTGTCGGGCGGGGTCCGCGCCAACACGTCGACGACGCGGCGGCAATCTTCCGCGGTGACGATGACCCGTTCGAGCAGCTGGCGATCATCCTCGTGCAACAGGACTCCCCGGTTTCCACGGATGCACAGCGTTCAGAGCGGCAGCCCGTGCGCGCATCTGGTCGGCGGCGTCCCAGTACGCCCGCACCAGCACCAGCAGGGCCCCGGCGAACTCGACCTGCCCTATCTCGCCGCCCTCGGCCTGCCCGATCAGGCGATTGGTGCGCTCCACGACCGTGCCGAGGGTCGTGAGCAGCTCCCGGTCACGTGCGTCCATCGCGACCCGCCTTCGTCGACGGGCGCAGCGTGACGCCGTGGCTGAGTAGCAGCTCCCGTACCCGCTTGAAGTACAAGCCGTGCCGTTTGGCGAGGGTTAGGATGCTCGCCCCGTCGGCGTACTCCTGGGCCAACTGGGCAACCGGCACGCTGCACGGTCGCTTCGGGGGGCGGCCCCGCAGCTCCACACCCTCGGCGAGCAGCTGACGACGTATCCACGAGTAGGTCCACCCCGTTTGTTCCTCTAGCACGCGGATGGACACGCCGGCGTTGTACGCGGCAACCAGGTAGGCCGTGCTCCTTGGTTCAAGTAGTGAGGGGTTACCTTCGGACATCGCGAGTCACCATCTCGACCAGGTTGCCGACGAACTCACCGGCGTCCGGCGTGCCCGATCGGGGGTGCGGGACGCTCGCACAATCGTGTGCGAGGCACGCCGGGCACACCGTCGCAGTGCTGGTTCCGAGCAGGGCAGTCAGAGCGGACACGATGACAGCGCACCCGTTTGCGATGATTCTCAATCTCCTCTTTCCTTTGTGTACCAACAACTCCGAGCCTCATGCTCGGAGGCCGAGCCCGGCGCTAGCGCCACCGGTCCGGGAGCGGGCGCGGGGTACCGAAGCGGGGCCAGTAGGCATTCACGACGCGGTGCGCAGCCGCCCAGTCCCCGGCGGTCAGCGGCTGGCCGATCTCACGTTCCCGCGACAGCTGCTCAAAGTCCTCGTCAACCGTTGCGTCGGGGGTGGTCTCCTCCGCCACGTCGTCACTCATCGGTGGTCGCACCCGTCCTGTCCTCCGGCTCTGGCGAGCCAGCGGGCAACTTCGACGCCGGGGTCGGTGTCCGGCGCAAACACGACTCGCACGGCATCCCCTGCGGACGGTCGAGCAGTTCAAGCTCCCCCAGGCCGAACGACGCGGCGCAGAACGCCGTCAGCCTCTCCGGCACCTTGTCCCCGGTCGGGACCTCGAACACGTGCACTACCCGGCGCGACTCGCCGACCGTTCCCGGAAGCGGACGCCCGAACAACAGCCAGACCGTCACTGGGCACACCGCAGCGCATGGCGACCAGCGGGAACGGATGCGATCGCGGCGCTACCCGCCCCCGCCGGAACCGGGGTCCGGCCGACGACGGCCGGAGTGCATGAGCGCCGGAACAGCCGACGCCAGACGCCAGGCTTCCGATGCCGACGCGACGCAATCCGCTCGGACGCATCCCGCAGCGTGGCCCGAGCGGCTAAGAAGGCGCGGCATCGCGCGCACGGGGTACCGGGAGGTACGAGGAGCGAAGCGACGTCGAGGACATGCCCGCAGACCGCCTCATATCGGCCGTCCTGTGCTTGCGTTCCGGCTAGGAACTGTTCGTCGGTCACCGCGTGATCGCGACCGTCGACAACGCATCGATGCCAAGTCAGGTACAACCCGGCGACCTTCCCCGGCCGTTCGTAGCTCACCCGCACGCCTTCCAGACTGGGTCAAAATTGACCTTCATGACAGAATGAAATGAGTCTCTGGTGAGTGCGGGCCACGGACCAGGACATGCGAACGACTTACGGACGCCATACGCACGACGAGGAGCGCACGATGCAGGACATGGACGGGGAACAGCCGGCACCCCGAACGCTGCTCGAACAACTGATCTGGGAACGACGGCAGACCTTCGAGGAATTCGCCGAGTTCGCCGAGAAGTTCGCCCGTGAGCATGACGAGCCCGGCACACTGAGCGTTCGGCACCTCGGACGACTCGTCGCCGGTGCTCATCCGGACGGCAGGCCGCTCGGCGCCGTCCGTCCGGCTACCGCCCGCCTCTTGGAACGCATTTTCGGCCTCAGCATCGATGAGCTACTTGCGCCGCTCGACCGGCCGACCGGAACGACGTTTCAGCCGCTGCGAGTCGCGGTAGCCGTCGTGGTCCGGGACTCAGAAGTGCTGATCGTCTGCCGACGGTCCGAGGACGCGAATGGCATTTCGTGGCAGTTCCCGGCCGGAGTCATCAAGCCGGGTGGACGCCCATCAGTGGTCGCTGTTCGCGAGACGCTCGCCGAAACGGACGTCCATTGCGTCGTGACGCGCAAGCTCGGCACTCGGCTGCACCCGACGACCGGCGTGCTCTGCGAGTACGTCCTGTGCGACTACGTGGCTGGCGAAGCGCGCAACGCGGACGTGGTCGAGAATGTCGCGGCGATCTGGGTGGACCGGGCAGATCTGACGCGCTTCGTTCCTGCCGCTCAGGTCTTCGGACCGGTCCTCCGCGCAGTCGCCCCCGAAGGCGCCATGTAGGCGACTGCTCTACATCCGCTAAGTTGTATGGGAGCGTCACCGCTACTCGACCGTGAAAAGATCACAACTGAAAAGCTGCACCTTTTGCGCTCAGTTATGGCGCGATCACACTTCGACCCGTCACCATTGGCCGGTGACCGGCGAAGTTGTGGCGACTGCGATGAGCGGGCTCGTAGGGACGACCTTGGTCGTCCGGTACGTGACCCAGTTGATCATCGTTCTCTGGTCACTCCGCGCGGACGAAGCCGGGCGCAAACACGCGATCCGACTCCTCGAACTACTTCACGGCAAGAAAGCCCAACGTTAGCGGTCGCCGGAGCGCCCCTGAGCGGAGTTACTTTCCGCGCCGCTCGCGCAAGCCGACTACCTTCGCCGGTTCGCCATCGGCGGCCGCGGCCGGGTCGACGACCACAGCGCGCTTGCCCCGGCTCACGCTCACCAACCCGGCGGCCCTGAGTTGCGCTATGGCGCGCTGAGCCGTCCCGAATGACACTTCGTACCGCTTCGCCAGGTCGACGACCGTGGGGAGCTGCTGACCGGGCGCGAGCACGCCGGACACGATCGCCCCCTGAAGATCCTTCGCGATGCGCTTGTAAGGGCTCTCGTCCTCAGGCGCGGCAACCAGTGCGACTGGTGCGAGCTTCCCTTGCGCGCTGAGCGCGACGGGCAGGTCAGGCAGCCGCCCGGCGAGCGTGCCAGACGCGCGGTCGTCAGCTTCGGCAACCCAAGCGCTATAGACGCGTAGCGTCGTCGTGCCGCCGCCACCGTGGCCGAGACGACCGGCGACCGTTCGGATATCGGTCCCGGCGGCGATCAGCTCCGTTGCCGAGTAATGCCGAAGCTGGTGAATGTTCATGTCCCACCCGAGGCGCGCGCACATCCGGGCGTACCGCTGGCTCACCGAGTCAGGCTTGAGCCAAGTACTGCCGTCCGGCTTGAGCGAGAAGATGCGCGCCGCAGCCGGCATGGTCTTCAGCCCGGCGCGCTCCGCGCAGTGTTCGCGATACGAGCGCAACAGGGCCACCGTGCGCTCGTCGAGCGAGATGCGACGCTGCTGGTGCGTCTTGGTCTCCTTCTCCCACGTCTTGGCACCCGACTGGGCAATGCTGCTCCGAATGGTCAGGACGCGGGTCGAGAAGTCGAGCCGATCCCACGCGAGCGCGCACAGTTCACCCCGGCGTGCGCCGGTGATGAACGCGAGCCAAATGAGCATTCCCCAGTCGAGATCCTGCCATGCTTCGGTGGCGATCCGCGCTGCCTGCTCCAAAGATGGCGGCTGCGGGTTCGACTGGGCGCCCGGAAGCGGCTCAGCCAAGTCGAACGGGTTGACACCGATCCAGCCCCAACGCTTCGCGCGCTTACCAGCACCGGAGAGCACTGCCTGAATCTTGCGAAGAGACCCGTCACCGAGCCCCTTGCACACGTGAGGTCGGCATTTGTCGGTGCACTGGTGTTCGCCCTGCTTGCGGTGCTCCACAAACTTGCGCCCCCCACAATGCGCGCGGCAGGTTCGGAGCACCGAATAGAAGGAGTCCAGGATGTGCCCGTCGATCTTGCCCAGCTGCTGCTCACCGAGCAGCGGACGAATGTGGTTCCGGGTGACCGACTGGTACCCCTCCATCGTCTTCGGCTCGACCTTGAGCAACTCGAAGTGCTTGTCCAGGAGCTGATTGACCGTCGCCCGCGTCTTCGAAGCGCGCCGCTCATCGAGCTGGTTAAGGAGCTTCGTCCGAACCTTCTCAGCCTCGGCAGCCGCGTCCGGCCCGGCGGGAACTACCTCGGTCAGGTGGTGTTCCTTCTTGGTTACCGGATCGATACCGGCCTTGATCCTCACTCGCAGTGACCCGCTGGGCAGGGTCTCGATCATGCCGCGAGAGCGCCGCTTGGGCTTGGATGAGGTGGCCATGGACCGGATCGTACGCGCGTTCGGTCCACAAATGGGTCCATGCGGTACCCCCGAACCCGTCCGGGGGTACCGCTGACCTGCGAGCCGCCTGGGGGAATCGAACCCCCGACCTATTCATTACGAGTGAATCGCTCTGGCCGACTGAGCTAAGGCGGCATGTCTCCGGCTCGCGCTGGCGACATCGACAAGTGTAGCGGAGGCTGTTCGCGTCACTTTCCGGGGGGACCGTCGTTAGGGCCCTATGACGTCGGTCTCACTCCCCGGTCGACCCTGTCTGGAGGCTCTGGCACATGCGGCGAAGACTGCCCCGTTCGGTGGCCCTGCCCGCGGCCGCGGCGTTGCTCCTGCTCAGCGGGGCTCCCGCGCAGGCTGATCCCGCCTACCCGACGACGCCGATTCCGCAGCCGGCGAATCCGGGGCAGGCGCCCATCTCCGCGCCGGTCGGGCCGCAGCCGCTCGGGCAGGCCGTCGGGGATGCCGGGACCGCGCTCGGGATCATCCGGCTGCTGCCCAACGCCGTGCCGACGAGCACCATCCTGCCGGGGTTCGGGCAGACGCTGCCGAAGCAGTCCGCGCTCGAGGCGGGCATGGGCCTGTCGAGCGCGTCGGCCAACTCCGATGCCTACCTGAGCTACGAGAAAGCCATCGCGCAGGCGTCGCCGTTCGGGTTGTCGGTGGGCGGGAACGCGCCGCAGACGCCGGGCAGCGTCGTGCAGACCGCGTTGCCGGACAACCCGCAGCCGATCAGTGGTGGGCTCAACGCGCCGTCGAACCCGCTGCTCAACGTCGGGCTGCTCAACGGGAGCGCGCACGCGCGGTGGAGCCCGACGCTCGGCCCGTGCGTCGACACCATCGCCGACGCCAGCACTTCGGTGGCGAGCCTGTCGCTGCTGAACGTCATCCCGTCGATGCCGAACCTCGGCTTGGACGCCCTCAAGCCGAAGCTCGACCCCAGCGCGCTGGCGAGCGGGTTCGACCTCACCAAGGGCCTGCAGAGCCTCGGTGGCCTGCTGCAAGGCGGCGGCCAGACCGCGGCGAACGGCACCGGGTCGCTGCTGAGCCTGCCGAACACGCTGTCGTCGCGGTCGCAGGTCAAGCTGGTCGACCTGCCCGGCTCGAAGAACAAGGCCGTGCAGGCGACGTCGACGCTGCAGGCCGCGGACATCGAGATCCTCAAGGGCACGCCGCTGGCGCTGAGCGTCAAGGTGGCCAGCCAGCCGACGCTCAAGGTGACCTCCACCGGTGACGCGAAAACGTCCAAAGTGGAGTACACCGCGCCGGTGCTGACCATCGGGGCCGGCGGCAAGGTGCTGTACACGCTGGATGCCGCGCACCCGACCAAGGACATCCCGATCGGGCTGCCGTTGAAGGGGCTGAGCGACCAGTTCGGCCAGGTCAGCGATATCCCGGTGGTCGGCGGGCTGGTCTCGACGCTCACCAAGGGCGTCCAGCAGGTCGGCGACACCACGGGCACCGTTCTCGACCTCGGTGTGCTGCGGCTGAGCATCGCCGGGCTCGACCAGAAGTCCGCGAACATGACCACGCCGTTCAAGGGCTTCCAGCTCGGCGCTTCGGCACGGATGTTCGACCTGCAGCTGCTGCCGACGACCAAGCTCAAGAGCCTGCTGCCGGACGACCAGGCGAAGAACCTGCCGTCGTCGCTGGCCCAGCTGTCGCTCGGCGAGCAGGTCGCGCGGGCCTACGCGCCGACCGGCGGGGTCATCTGCGGGACCACGTCGACGCCGCCCGCCGGCGGCGAGGCGCCCAAGGGACCGGTGAAGAACCTCGCCTACACCGGCGGCGCCTACGACACCGTGCCGCTGTTCTGGACCGGTACCGCGATGCTGCTGCTCGGCGTGGTCATGGTGGCCGCGATGCCGGGCGGACGACGCCGACCGCTCGCCGTCGCCGTCGAGGAGAAGCCGTTCAAGCCCTCACCTCGTCCGCGCGAGTGATCCGAGGGGTGTGAAGGAACCCGCCAGGTGCTCCTGGCGGGTTCCTTTGCGTTCAGCGTCTCAACCTTGGCGAAGCGTCGTGACCATCGCCTCGACGGCGATGCGCGGCTTCACGTTCAGGTCGATCGCCTCGCGGCATTCCAGCACCGCTTCGAGGCGGCGAAGCGTCGATTCCGGCGTCCACGCCTGCGCTGCTTCGCGGATCTGGTCGGCGTGGTCCGGATGGTTGAGCGACGCTCCGGAGCGGGTTCCCGTCACCAGGACGTCGCGGTAGAAGCCGGCGAGGTCGACCAGCGCGAGGTCGAGCGTGTCGCGCTGGGTCCGGGTGGCGCGGGACTTCTGCTTCTTCTCCAGCTGCTTCACGGCGGCTTCGGCGGCCCGCTTCGCCCCGGCGACGCCTTTGCCGACGCCGTCGCCGCCCATCGCGGTGCGCAGCTCGTTGCGCTCGTCCTCGTCGCGGGCCTTGCTCGCCTCGCCCGCGTCGGCCTCGGCCGCGCTGATCAGCTGGTCGGCGCACGTGAAGACGTCACTGGCCCGGCGGAGGCCGAGCGGGATCCGCAGCACGGTGGCCCGGCGCTGCCGCGCGGCCTCGTCGGTGGCGAGCCGGCGCGCCCGGCCGACGTGGCCGCCGCACACCGAAGCGGCCCACTGCGCGCGTTCCGGGTCGACGCCGTCGCGGCGCACCAGGACGTCCGCGATCGCCTCCGCCGGCGGCGTCCGCAGCGTCACCAGGCGGCAGCGCGAACGGATCGTCACCGAGACGTCCTCGGGGTGGTCGGACGGCGCGCAGAGCAGGAACACCGTGCGGTCCGGCGGCTCCTCGACGGCCTTCAGCAGGGCGTTCGACGCGCCTTCGGTGAGCCGGTCCGCGTCTTCGATGATCACGACCTGCCAGTTGCCGGTGGTCGGGCGGCGCGCGGCGGCCTGCACCAGCGCGCGCATCTCGGCGACCGAAATCGACAGGCCTTCGGGTACCACCAGCCGGACGTCGGCGTGAGTGCCCGCCATCGTCGTGTGGCAGCCGGGACAGGCGTCGCAGCCCGTGCCGGTGCTGCACTGCAGGGCGGCGGCGAACGTCCGCGCGGCCACCGAACGGCCCGACCCGGGCGGACCGGTGAGCAGCCAGGCGTGCGTCATCGCGCCGGGCGGCGCCGGCTCGCCGGCGATGATCTTCGCGGCGGCCGACGCGGCCGCGCTCAGCGTTTCGACCGCGGGCTCCTGGCCGACCAGCTGGTTCCAGACGCCGATGCGTTCGGTCGTCGTCACTTCGCCTCCACGCGAGGCTCTTCCGGGGTCTCGACGGGCAGGGTCGTGTCGATGTCGACGTCGAGCGGCAGGGTCACCGGCTTTTCCGTCGTCGGCGCCAGCGAAGCCAGGCGGCCGACGAACACGGCACGCAGCGCGGTCCGGATGCGCTCGGCGACCTCGGCGTCGGTGCCGTCGGCGTCGATCACGACGTAGCGGTCCGGGTCGGCCGCGGCCATCTCGGTGAGCAGGTGCTGGACGCGCCACTGGTCGTTGAGCCTGGCCGACCTGTCCCGCGGCGCCCCGTGCGGGGCGGCGTCCAGCAGGACGGTCAGGTCCGGGCGCAGCCGCCCGGTCGCCCAGTCGGCGAGGCCCTCGAGCTCGTCGCTGTCGAGGCCCGCGACGGCGGACAGGTGCGCCAGGGGCGAGTCGACGAACCGTTCCATCACGACCACCGAACCGGCGTCGAGCGCCGGCTGGACGTGCCGCTCCACGATGTCGGCCCGCACCGCGGCGGCGGCCAGCGCCAGGGCGCGCGCCCCGGTCAGCGAGGCGCCGGAGACCAGCGCGGTGAGCCGCTGGTCGTCGAGCGCCGGGTCGGCGGCCACGACGACCGGGCGGGTACCGCCGCGCAGCCAGTCGGCGAGGTTGACGGCCTGGATCGCGGTGTTGATCGCGGTCGTGCCCTCGACGGCGATGAGGTAGCCGTTGACGCGCCGTGGCGTGCGGCGCAGCGCGTTGCGCAGGTCGGCGAGGATCGGTTCGGTGCGCTTGTCGTCCATCTGCCGGTAGGCGAACAGCCCGGCGACCAGCGCGATCACGGCCCCGCCGAGCATCACCGGGCGCGTGCCGTCGATGCTGAGCTCGCTGCCCCAGACGGTGATGTTGCGCTGGTGCACCAGGCCGACCAGCAGCGGCACGGTGACGGTGGTGCCGAACAGCACCAGCTTCATCATCAGCTGGTAGATCGCGTTGATCCGGCCGCGGATGGCGTCCTCGACGCGCGAGCCGATGATCGTGACACCGGTGAGGAACGCCGTCCCCGCCCAGATGCCGACGAAGAACACGGCGATCAGCGAGATCGTCAGGTGCGGCGACAGCGCCACCACCGTCAGCGAGACCGCGGCGGCGACGATGGAGATGCCGAACAACCGGTCGTGCGCGAGCCGCCGGGCGAGCTTCGGCGCGGTGGCCATGCCGGTGGCCAGCCCGAGGAAGACGGCCAGCACCAGCAGGTTGAACGCCGAGTCGCCGGCCAGGAGGCTCGAGGAGTACGGCTTGGCGGAACCGATCACGGCGCCACCCGCGGCGAACGCGCCGAACGCACCCACCAGCAGGCCGCGGACGAGCGGCGTGCTGCGGATGAACCGGAAGCCGTCGGCGATCATCTGGCCGATGCCGAACTTCTCCTCGTCGGCCGGCTTGATCTTCTGCTCCGGCAGCGCGTGGACGTTGCGCAGCGAAAGCTCGGGGATCCGGGTGGCGATGAGGATCGCACTGGCCAGGTAGAGCAGGCCGGTGATGATGACGACGAGCTTCGCGATGCTGAGGCTCGCGTCGTCGTTGGGGAAGAAGTGGAACGTCGTGTTGAAGCCGGTGATGATCGCGTTCGCCCCGGCCGCGGTGATGACGGCGAGGCCGTAGGTCATCACCATGCCGAGCTGGTTGGCCGTCTCGACCTGGTCGGGACGGCGGAGCAGGTTGGGGACCGCCGCCTCTTTCGACGGGATCCACATGCTCGACGCGCTGCCGACCAGGAAGTTGCCGACGAGCAGCCACCACGGTGCGCTGACGATGGCGATGGACAGCAGGAACCCGCACCGCAGCAGGTCGGCGACGACCATGACCTTGCGGCGGTCGAACCGGTCCGCGAGCAGCCCGCCGACCGGGGCGAACAGCAGCCCCGGGGCCAGGCCGGTCAGCACGACGCCGACGAACGCGAAGTTCTGCGCGAAGTAGTTGTCCGTGAGCTTCGTGGCCAGGCCGGTGAGGGCCAGGATGTTCAGCCAGTCGGCCACGCTGCACAGGTACGTGACGCCCCAGAGCCGCCGGAAAGGTTTGATCGCCAGTACCCGCCGGACCCGGTTGATCGTGGACGCCTCGGCGCCCGACGACGCACCCGGGCCGGCCCCGGCTACCGATCGCACGCCCTCGCTGATACGCCCATCCCCTTAGTCACCGCGGCGCCGGACGCTCCCGTTTTCTTCAATGGAGGTCGTCCGACCGTGAAGCCAGGGTAGCCCGATCGGCCCCTGGCGCGCGGCACGGCCCCGTGGTGCGGGGTAGGCGGTGAACAGCCGGCGGACGTTAGTCGAACAGCCCCGTCACGCTGCTGACCAGGCTGGACACCATCTCGATGGCGACGAAACCGAACACGATCAGCAGCACCACCGCCAGCATGACACCAGCGGCGCTCGACGACGGCCGGTTGAACGCGGGCATCGACACCGAGGGCATCTTCGGCAGCTTCCGCCGCCGGACGGGCACGACTTCGAGGTCTTCGGCGTCCTCCTCGGACGGCACCTCCGGCCGGACGGCCCGCAGCAGCTGCGGTGGCCGGGTCGGCCACGTGCGCTGCCGGTTCCGCTGCCGGGGCAGCACGCCCAGCGGTGGCGCGACGGTCTCGCCCACCGAGGTCAAGGTGCCCGCCGGCGGGATGGCCTCCGGGGCCTTGGCCCCTTCGTCCCGCAGCGTCTCTTCGACCATCCGGCGCACGGCCTCTTCGTCGGGCTGCACGGGTCCGGCCACCGGGATGGCGGCGGGCTCGTGGCCGTTCGGGACCGCGACGCCCGGCTCGGGTGCCGCGGTGACCAGTCCGGAGACCGGGTCCGCGAACGTCTCGCCGGGCACTGCGGACAGAGTGCCGTCGCGCTGAGTGAGTTCGGGGGCATTGAAGAAGGGAGCCTCACCGTTCGCGCTCATGGTGACCACCTCACTACTGAATGTCCTCGCCTTTCCAGGGTAGCGACGATGGCGGATAACGCATCCGCCCAATGGCTCTGTCTCCAGTGGAGAGTCGGTCACGCAGCGCAAGCCCGTGCCCGGACCCCTGCAGTGTCCAGCCCGCGAGTGGCCGGGTCGACCGCCGATGGTGACGGATCGTAGTGAGTCCGGTCACACTGGCGGCCACCACACCTCGCCGCCCTGCCGTCAGGCCGCTGTGGTCAGGGCATCTCCTCCTGCCCGAGGTCGATCATCTTCCGGCACCAGTCGCGGAGCATGCCGCGGCTGAACGGGCTCAGGACCAGCTGACGCCGGCCGTCGCCACGGTCGAGCGCCGCCAGGGCGAAGCGACCGAGGTCCGTGTCGACCAGCACGAAGCCGTGGTCGGGGAACTCCGCACACAGGCCGCCGAACGCGAGCATGTCCAGCACCGCGGTGCCCGAGCGCGGCCGGGCCAGCAGTTCCCGCATCGCGCCCACGTCGTCGTCCTGGCCGTCGCGGACCAGGCCGTCGTCGTCCACCGACACCCAGATCGCCCGGGGCGAGGCGCCGAAGGGGACCTCCGGCAGCTCCGCCACCAGCATCTCCGGCAGCTCCTCGAAGTCGGCGAGGTGGATCGCCGTGCGACCGGGCAGCGAGCCCATCATGAAGGCCCGCTCGCCGTCGGCGTAGCACCGGATGTCCGCCATCTCCGGCCCTCCGTCGAACACGCCGCACAGCGCCGCCCGGACCGAACCGCGCAGCATCAGCGACACCACCTCGAAGCCGACCTCGTTGAGCTCGCCGTCCTCGCCGAACGGCGTGCCGTCGATCCAGGCCGCCCACGCCATGTGCCGCTCGACCTCGGCGACCAGGTCCGCCGGGTCGTCGGAGACCGGGCCGTGCACCAGGATCTCGTGGTCGCTGACGTCCGGGTTGTACAGCCGGTCGACCGGCTCGCGGTCCGGCATCGCCGCCAGCACCGGCCAGGCCGCCAGCTCCAGCAGCTCCCGGGCCGCAGTCCGTTCAGCCATGACTGCGCACCACCTCCCCTGCCACGCCGTTCCGCCCGGCCGCCGCGCGACCGTGGTCATCGCGGCAGACCGGCTCGGCCTCTCGCGCCGGCCCACCCTCGGCCGGAGCGGCCGCGGACGAGCCATCCGTCGCCCGCTGGTCCGGCACCCCGCTGTTCAGTTCCGCCGCCTCGAGGATGGCTTCGCCCACCGTGAGGCCCATCGGCGCCGGGGCGACCTCCGGCTCCTGGGGCACCGGCCCCGCCGGCTGATGAGCGTTGTACTCACGCATGACTCTGCACCGCCTCGACGATCCACTGCTCGGCCGTGCTCCGCGACGCCGGACCCCACGTGACCGTCCAGCGCCCGCTCCGCGCCACGGCCGCACTGAACTGGTACCGGCCGAGGTCGTTGTCCACCAGCCCGAACGCGCCGTGCGGGTACTCGGCCAGGATCGCGTCGCGCACCGCCAGGTCGACCAGCACCGTGCCCAGCCGCGGCCGCGCCGCGCACGCCCGGATCTGCTCGACCGCCCGCGCACACCGGCGCGGGATCAGCCCGCGCTCGTCGGTCTCGATGCGCAGGTGCTCTCCCGGCCCCGGCGGCCGGTCGGGCAGCCCGTCGAACACCCAGCCCGGCAGCTCGCTGAGGAACCCGGACCGCAGCCGGGCGCGGTTGCCCAGCTTGTGCAGGACCGTGGTGTAGTCCTCGTCGCCGAAGAACCGCACCTCCCACGGCTTGGCCCGGGCGGGGAAGACCCCGGTGACCACGCCGCGGATGAAGCCACCGCGCAGCGCCCGGTAGAGCCCGACGGCCTCGGCCGTGACCTCGCCGCCCGGGGCGAGGCCGATGGCGGCCATCCCGGCGACGAACCGCGTGTACTGCTCCACCTCGTCCGCGAGGCTCGACGCGGGCGAAGAGCGACGGCCCGGCAGCGGCGAGGTGTCCGCCAGCACCGGCGGGATCTCGAACTCGGGGTCGTAGAACTCCATCACGGAGGGCCGCTCCGGCACCTCGGCCGACAGCGGGGCGATGACCTCGTCGATGACGTCGAAGACGGCGACTGCGTTGCTCACCCTTCGATTGAACACCCTGGCACCGACAATTTCTCGCACATTTGTTCGAGTGGGTGACATCGTTCGGTGAACGGTCGGCGGCGGCTCAACCATGGTCCGGCACCCGCCCCTCGACGAAGTCGGCCAGCCGTTCCACGCTTCCGGGCAGCCACCAGAACCGGCGGTGGCCGCCCCGGCGTCTGCCGAGTGCCGCCAGGTGCCGGCCGCGGTCGTCGTCGACGAACGCGAGCATCTCCCACGGCCGCCGCTCGCCGTCGCGGACGACGTCCAACTGGACGGTGCCGAGCCGGGTCCGCCGCAGGTCGTCCATCAGGTCGAGGACAAGACACTCCTGCTCGGGCTCCAGCACCCCGCGCTCGTCGGCGTCGAGGTAAAGCCCCTCGCCCGGCACCGGCGGGAGAGGAGGCAGCCGGGTGAGCGCCAGCCGGAGCAGCTCGGCGACCGAGCCCGGCGAAGGCCCGGACAGCCGCAGGCCGTCCCCGGCGATGCCGAAGCCAGCCCGATCGTCGAAGAACGCCGAGGTCCACGGCTCTTCGGCCATCGCGACGGCCACGCCGCAGACGCCGCCGCTGCCGAGGAAGCCCGGGAGGGAATCCATCAGGTCCGTGGCGGTGGAGCTGCCGGCGGCCGCCGCCCGGACCGGCTTCAGGATCTTCGTGGTCACCGTGTGCACGGTGCGTGGTGTTTTGGTCACGCGTCCATGGAACCCGGCACCACCGACAATTTTCCGAACATCCGTTCGAGGTGTCACTCGAAAGTGTGGCCGGACGCGCTGAAGGCCCCTGGCGAACCAGGGGCCTTCGGCAGCGGTCTTACTTGGCCTTCGTCGCGGTCGAGCTGCGCTTCGTCCCGGTGGACTTCGCGGCCGCGGCCTTGGCGGTCTTGCTCGTGCCCGCCTTGACCGTCTTCGCCGTCGTCGAAGCCGGCTTGCGCGCCGGCGCCTTCCGCTTCGGCGCCGGGCCCTTGGCCCGCTTCTCCGCCAGCAGCTCGGCCGCCCGTTCCGCGGTCAACGACTCGATTTCGTCGCCCTTCCGCAGCGTCGCGTTGTACTCGCCGTCGGTCACGTACGGGCCGAACCGGCCGTCCTTGACCACCATCGGCTTGCCCGAAACCGGGTCCTCGCCGAGCTCCTTGAGCGGCGGCTTGGCCGTGGCGGACCGCCCACGCTGCTTCGGCTCCGAGTAGATCTTCAGCGCTTCTTCGAGGGTGATCGAGAAGAGCTGGTCCTCGGTCGAGAGCGAACGCGAGTCCGTGCCCTTCTTCAGGTACGGCCCGTAGCGCCCGTTCTGCGCGGTGATCTCGTCCCCGGACTCCGGGTCCTTGCCGACCACGCGAGGCAGCGAAAGCAGCTTCAGCGCGTCGTCCAGCGTGATGGTCTCGATGTCCATCGACTTGAACAGCGACCCCGTACGCGGCTTCGGCGCTTTCGCCTTCAACGCCTTCTTCTGCGCGGCCGTGGCGTCTTCGGGGATCTCGATCTCCGGCAGCACCTCGGTCACGTACGGCCCGAAACGGCCTTCCTTCGCGACGATCTCGTGCCCGCTCACCGGGTCGGTGCCCAGCACGCGGCCCTCCTGCGGGGTCGCGAACAACTTCTCTGCGATCTCCTGCGTGAGCTCGTCCGGCGGCAGGTCCTCCGGCAGGTTCGCGCGCTGCGAGTTCCCGTCGACCTCGCGCTCCAGGTACGGCCCGTAGCGGCCGACGCGGACCACGACGGTGTGCCCGTTCTCGTCGCTGAACAGGGGGATCGAGTTGATCTCCCGCGCGTCGATGTCCTCGACACTGCCTTCGACGAGCTTCTTCAGCCCGCCCAGGCGGCCGATCGAGCCGTCGACGCCCATGTCGCCACCGAAGTAGAACTTCGACAGCCACTGCGCGCGCTGCTCGTCACCGGCCGCGATGCGGTCGAGCTCGTCCTCCATGCCGGCCGTGAAGTCATAGTCGACGAGCCGCTCGAAGTGCCGTTCCATCAGGCCGATCACGGCGAACGCGACCCACGACGGAACGAGCGCGGAGCCCTTCTTCCAGACGTAGCCGCGGTCCTGGATGGTCTTGATGATCGAGGCGTACGTCGACGGGCGGCCGATGCCCAGCTCTTCGAGCTTGCTGACCAGGCTCGGTTCCGAGTACCGCGCCGGCGGCGACGTGGTGTGGCCGTCCGGGTTCAGCTCCGACGCCGTCAGCGCCTGGTCCTTCTCCAGCACCGGCAGGCGGCTCTGCTTGTCGTCGGCCTCGCCACCGGTCTCGGTGTCGACCGCCTCGACGTAGGCCTTCAGGAAGCCCGCGAAGGTGATCGTGCGACCCGAAGCGGCGAAGGTGCACTCCTCGCCCGAGGTCGCGTTGCCGACGATGCGCACGGACATCGTGGTGCCCTTGGCGTCCGCCATCTGCGACGCGATCGTGCGCTGCCAGATCATCTCGTAGAGCCGGAACTCGTCGGTGTCCAGCTCGCCCGCGACCTGGCCCGGCGTCCGGAAGACCTCGCCGGACGGCCGGATCGCCTCGTGGGCCTCCTGCGCGTTCTTGACCTTGCGCGTGTACTGGCGCGGCGACGGCGAGACGTACTCCTTGCCGTACAGCTGCGTGGCCTGGCTGCGCGCGGCCGAGATCGCCGACTCCGACAGCGTCGTGGAGTCGGTACGCATATAGGTGATGTAGCCGTTCTCGTACAGCTTCTGCGCGATCCGCATCGTGCGCTCCGAGGTGAACCGCATCTTGCGGCCCGCCTCCTGCTGCAGCGTCGACGTCATGAAGGGCGCGTACGGCTTCCGCGTGTACGGCTTCTCCTCGACGCTCGCGACCTTGAAGTCACGCTGCTTCAGCGCTTCGGCCAGGCGCCGGGCGTCGGCCTCGGCCAGCACGCGGACCTCGGTGTTCGACGCCTTGAGCTGCCCGTCCGAGCCGAAGTCGCGGCCGGTGGCCAGGCGCGCGCCGTCGACGGCGACCAGGCGCGCCGGGAAGTTCCGCGGCGATGCGTCCTCGCCGGCGTCCATCGTCGCCGAGATGTCCCAGTACGACGCCGAGGTGAAGCGCATGCGCTCGCGCTCCCGCTCGACCACGATCCGGGTCGCCACCGACTGCACACGGCCCGCCGAGAGCTTCGGCATGACCTTCTTCCACAGCACCGGCGAGACCTCGTAGCCGTAGAGGCGGTCGAGGATGCGGCGGGTCTCCTGGGCGTCGACGAGGTCGGCGTCCAGCTCACGCGTCGAGTCGGCGGCCGCGCGGATGGCCTGCTCGGTGACCTCGTGGAAGACCATCCGGCGGACCGGGACCTTCGGCTTGAGCGTCTCGAGGAGGTGCCACGCGATGGCCTCGCCCTCGCGGTCGGGGTCCGTGGCGAGGTAGAGCTCGTCGACGTCCTTCAGCAGGCCCTTCAGCTCGGTGACCTTGGACTTCTTGTCCGGGGTGACCACGTAGAGGGCCTTGAAGCCGTTGTCGACGTCGACGCCGAGCCGTGCCCACGACTCGCCCTTGTACTGGGCGGGCACGTCGGCGGCACCGCGCGGCAGGTCGCGGATGTGCCCGACGGAGGACTCGACGACGTAACCGCCGCCGAGGTAGGGCGCGATCTTGCGGGCCTTCGTCGGCGACTCGACGATGACCAGCCGCCGGTGCCCGGCGCCGTTGTCCGCCGAGGCTCCGTTCTTCTTGGTCCGTGCTCCTGCCACGCTGTCCTGCTCTCCGCTCATCTCGTCCCGCCGCCGCGGGACTGCACCACGTCCCCGCCGGGGGCCGCGTCTCGACCTGCCAGTGTGCACGCTCTCCCGGCCCGGACGGCGCGGAGGTGGCCCAACACGCCGCCGGTCCTGTGTCCAGCGCATCGCCGCTGACCTCGGCGATGTTTCCCCAACGTACCTGCCACGTGATTTCGGACACGTCCCGCGCAGCCTAGCGGGTGACCGTCCGGATACCCTCCGTTCGACGGTGGTGGGCGCGGGGACGTCACCGCTTCACTGAATTCCCCGCCCAGCCGAAAGGACCCGCCATGACCCGACGCCTGCTCGGCGCCCTGTTCACCGCCGCGACCGCCACAGTATTACTGGGGGCCACTCCGGCGAACGCGGCCGCGGCGAACTTCGCCGGCACCGTGGCCCTGTCCAACTGCTCGGGGTCGGTGGTCAAACCGGCCGCGACGCCCGACACGGCGCCCGCGCTCGTCATGTCCAACGGGCACTGCATGGAGACCGGCTTCCCCGGGCCCGGCGAGGTGATCACCAACCGCTCCTCCAGCCGGACGTTCACCCTGCTCACGGCGAGCGGCAGCAACAAGGCCACGCTCCGCGCGAAGAAGATCGTCTACGGCACGATGACCGACACCGACGTGTCGCTCTACCAGCTCACCACCACCTACGCGCAGATCAAGGCCAGCTACGGGATCTCGCCGCTCGAGCTGTCCAACGCGCACCCGGCGGCCGGCGCGGCGATCGACGTCGTCTCCGGGTACTGGAAGCGCGTCTACTCGTGCGACATCGACGGGTTCGTCTACCGGCTGAAGGAGGGCAGCTGGGCCTGGAAGGACTCCATCCGCTACACGTCGGCCTGCCAGACCATCGGCGGCACGTCCGGCTCGCCGATCATCTCCGGCGGCAAGGTCGTCGGCGTGAACAACACCGGCAACGAGGACGGCGAGCGCTGCACGGAGAACAACCCGTGCGAGGTCGACCAGGCCGGCAACGTCACGGTGCACTACAAGACGAACTACGGCCAGGAAACCTATGGCATCCCGGCCTGCCTCACCGCGGCCAACGAAATCGCCCTCACCCAGGCCGGCTGCACGCTGCCCCGGCCCTGACGCGGTTCCCGCACCCGGTCAGGCCGTGCTCGTCACGGCCTCCGGGTGCGACTCCGGATGCGGCTCCGGCACGGCCCCCGGCCACGCCGCTTCGGCGCCCGGCGGCGGCTCGCCGATCAGTTCCAGCAGCGCCTCCATCCGGCGTTTTCCGGTGACCTTGACGGCGGGGACCTCGGCCTTCGGGCCGGTCAGCTTCGCCGAGACGCCCAGCGGCGTCAGCGCTTCGACCAGCCGCTCGTGCATGCCGGGCGCGAGCGGGTCGACACCCAGCAGGTAGCCCTGCGTGCCGGGACGGCCGCCGGCGAGCGCCCACATCCGCAGCATCGCGCCGCTCAGGCGGAACCCCTCCGGCACCGCCTTGCCCGAGTCGTCCTCCGCCGGGCCCGCGCAGCCCTCACGCAGCCACCGCAGCGCCAGCGGCAGCAGGTCGACCCGGAACGACGTGCGCACCTGCGGACGGCCGCAGTCGGCCTTCGACACCTGTGCGTCCGCGCCGCGGCAGCGGAACTCGCGCACCAGCACGTGCGCCCGCCACGGCTCCTCGACGACCACCGACAGCCGCGCGGCCGTGCGCCCGAAGCCGGTGATCTGGCCGTGGCAGCACAACAGGCCGGCCAGGTCGCCCAGGCCCGGCCCGCTGGCCTCGGCGGAGAAGAGCGAGATCGTCCGATCCACCGCGACATACTAGAACACAAGTTCGATTCGCGGCAGGTCTGGAGGCGATCTTCATCCGGCAGGCTGATCCAGCCGGCGGCAGGCGGGAGCGCGCTGTTCGGCCGCCGCCAAGGCCGGGATGTCCTTGAGACCCTTGAGGTAGTCGAGCGCGTCGATGCGGTCGAGGGCCGCCCTGGCCTGGCCGAGGGCCGCCTTCATCGCCGCCGGGTCGCCGTGGACCCGCTCGATGCGCTCCCGCGCGCTCTCGGCCTGGGCGCGGATCTCGGCGAACTGCCTGATGACGGCCTCGCGGCCGCCATCGGCCGACGGCACCGGCGGCGCACCGAGCGCGTTGAGCCCGGCCAGGCTGCGGTCGAGCCCGTCGACCACCGACGAAAGCAGGTCACTGGACGTCCGGGACGCTCGCTGAGGGGTGCTCGGATCGACGGCGGGCAGCGTCGCCAGCGTGCTGACCAGGTGCGTCATGGCGTCGCAGTAGCCACCGGCCCAGCCGGCCACGGGATCGGGCGGGGGCGCCGGTGTCGTCGCCGGAAGGTCCTGGTCCCGCGGCGGCGCCTGCACCGCGGCGGGCTGCCCGCACCCGGCGAGAGCGATGGCGATCGTCGTGGTGAGAGCGGCGAAAACGGTCGTCCGCTGCCGCACTCGCACACCTCCTGCCCGACGACGCCCCGGCAGGCCCGACGGTACCGACTCGGTGGTGCTTCGCAAGTCGCCGGGCCTTTCTGGGACGGGCAGGCGCCGGGCCCGGCACGCGTCGCCGCGTACCGGGCCCGGGGTCACCTCGGAACTCAGGCCTTGATCTCGGCCGGGGTGTCGGAAATGACGGTCCCCCGCCGCTTCGACACCACGATCGCCGCCACGATCACGGCGACCGCGACCAGCGAGATGATGATGCGGACGGCGGCGTTCTCGTCGGGGCCGATCGAGAACTGCACGACGGCCGGCGCGATCAGCACGGAGACCAGGTTCATGACCTTGATCAGCGGGTTGATCGCCGGGCCGGCGGTGTCCTTGAACGGGTCACCGACGGTGTCACCGATGATGGTGGCCTCGTGCCCGGCCGAGCCCTTGCCACCGTGGTTGCCGTCCTCGACCAGCTTCTTCGCGTTGTCCCACGCGCCACCGGAGTTGGCGAGGAAGATCGCCATCAGGGTGCCGCAGGCGATCGCGCCGGCCAGGTAGCCGGCGAGCGCGCCGGTGCCCAGGCCGAAGCCGACCGCGATCGGGGCGAAGACCGCCAGCAGACCCGGCGTCGTCAGCTCACGCAGCGAGTCGCGCGTGACGATGTCGACGACCTTGCCGTACTCGGGGCGGGTGGTGCCCTCCATGATCCCCGGGATGTCGCGGAACTGGCGGCGCACCTCGAAGACGACCGCGCCGGCGGCACGGGAAACCGCGTTCACCGCGAGGCCGGAGAAGAGGAACACCACGGCCGCGCCGATGATCACGCCGACCAGCGTGTTCGGGCTGACGACCTGGTTGATGAACGACTTCGCCGCGTCGGCGCCGGTGATGATACCGGTGCCCATGCCGGACAGCGCCTTCGTGATCGCGTCCGAGTAGGAGCCGAACAGCGCCGTCGCCGCGAGCACCGCCGTGGCGATCGCGATGCCCTTGGTGATCGCCTTGGTCGTGTTGCCGACCGCGTCGAGCTCGGTGAGGATCTGCGCGGCCTTCTCGTCGACGTCACCGGACATCTCGGCGATGCCCTGCGCGTTGTCCGAAACCGGGCCGAAGGTGTCCATCGCGACGATGACGCCGACGGTGGTCAGCAGGCCGGTGCCGGCCAGCGCCACGGCGAACAGCGCGACGCCGCCGCCGAGGAGGTAGGCGCCGAACACGGCCGCGCCGATGACGAGCGCGGTGTACACAGCGGACTCGAAGCCGACCGAGATACCGGACAGGATGACCGTCGCCG
This sequence comes from Amycolatopsis sp. NPDC021455, assembly GCF_040640995.1. Lineage (NCBI taxonomy): Bacteria > Bacillati > Actinomycetota > Actinomycetes > Pseudonocardiales > Pseudonocardiaceae > Amycolatopsis > Amycolatopsis sp. NPDC021455. Next base: position 70,340 of record NZ_JBFACT010000026.1, read on the forward strand.
GGCCCGTCTCCGACGTCTTGCCGACGTCCTTGACCGGCTTGTACTCGGTGCCGGTGTAGTAACCGGTCAGCTTCAGGATGATCGCCGCGAGCACGATGCCGATGATCACCGCGACGGTCGCGATGACCGCCGGGTTGCCCGAACCCTCGAAGCCGGCGCCGAACTCGGAGAAGCTGCTCGGCAGGTACACGAACGCCGCGATCGCCGACAGCACCGCGGAGATCACCGCGGAGATGTAGAAGGAGCGGTTGATCGTGACCAGGCCACCCTCGCCCGCGCGCGCCTTGGTGATGTAGACACCGATGACGGCGGTGATCACGCCGATGGCCGGCACGATCAGCGGGAAGATGAGGCCGTGCACGCCGAAGGCGGTGCTGCCCAGGATCAGCGCGGCGACCAGCATGACGGCGTAGGACTCGAAGAGGTCCGCGGCCATGCCGGCGCAGTCGCCGACGTTGTCACCCACGTTGTCCGCGATGGTCGCGGCGTTGCGCGGGTCGTCCTCCGGGATGCCCTGCTCGACCTTGCCGACCAGGTCCGCGCCGACGTCGGCGGCCTTGGTGAAGATACCGCCGCCGACACGCATGAACATCGCGATCAGGGCGGCGCCGAAGCCGAAGCCCTCGAGCACCTTGGGCGCCTGGCCGGTGTAGACCAGCACGACGACCGCGGCACCGAACAGGCCGAGGCCGACGGTGATCATGCCGACCACGCCGCCGGTGCGGAACGCGACGCGCATCGCCTTCTCGCGGCCGCCCTCCTCCCGCGACGCGGCCGCGACGCGCAGGTTCGCCTGCGTCGCCAGCCACATGCCGAGGTAACCGATCGCGAACGAGAAACCCGCGCCGACCAGGAAGAAGATCGAACGGCCGATCTTCTCGTTCCAGTCGTCCGCGGGAAGGATGAAGAGCAGGAGAAACACGATCACGCCGAAGATGGCGAGGGTGTTCCGCTGCCGCTTGAGGTAAGCGGCCGCGCCTTCCTGCACCGCCTTGGCGATGTCCTGCATCTTGGCGGTGCCCTGGCCTGCGGCCAGCACCTCCTTGAGCAGGACGTAGCCGATGACGAGTGCGGCAAGCGCGACCACGGCGACTACACCGACAATCGTGTAGCCACCTCCGGAGAGCGTGATGGACCCGCCCTCCGCGAGGAACTGCCGTGACATTCGTCCTCCAGGAGACGTCGCCGTGCGCCAGCGTCGACGGCAAGCCGGGGTTCGACACGGCCGACGCTGGCATGGACCCTGTACCGAGCGACACGCTAGCCGGGCAGCAATGCACGTCTCACATGACGCTCACCACAGAGGGTGTGGATTGCGGGAGTGTATTGGTATCGCAACCAGCGTCTTCACGCCGTCCCGGTGACGGCACATTCCGTTACCTTGTGAGCCTCCTCACTTGAACGATCACTCGTTCGCCGATCCGTTGCCGCGGTTGGGGATGCGGGAACTGTCGGACCCCTGTGCCAAGCTCGGCTGGTGGACGACTCACGTGGGCGGCGGCTGCTGGGGCGGGTGACCGCCGGCATCCCGTCGCGCGAGAACCCGGTCACGCACGTCGCGGACCTGCCGGGTCGCGCGGCGGGCTACGCAGAGTGGCCGTCGTGGGCGGATCCGGCGGTCATCGCTGCGCTGCGTGACTGCGGCGTCTCGGCGCCTTGGGCGCATCAGGCCGAGGCGGCTTCACACGCGTACGAGGGCCGTCACGTCGTGATCTCGACCGGGACGGCGTCGGGCAAGTCGCTGGCCTACCAGCTGCCGGTGCTGTCCCGGCTGGCCGCGGGCGAGAAGGCGAAAGCTTCAGTTCGGGGGTCCCGGGTGGCGGAGCCCCCGGCCCGGGGCGAAGCCCCGGTTGTCACAGCGCTGTACCTGTCGCCGACGAAGGCGCTGGGTGCGGACCAGCTGCGTTCGGTGTCCTCTTTGGACGTGCCGGGGGTACGGGCGGCGTCGTTCGACGGGGACACGCCGATGGCCGAGCGCGACTGGGTGCGCGCGCACGCGAACTGGGTGTTCACCAATCCGGACATGCTGCACCGCGGGATCCTCTCGGCGCACGGCCGGTGGGCGACGTTCTTCCGGCGGCTCAGCTGCGTGGTCGTCGACGAGTGCCACAGCTATCGAGGCGTCTTCGGCTCGCACGTCGCCCTGCTGCTTCGCCGGCTCCGGCGGGTGGCGGAGCACTACGGCGCTTCGCCGGTCTTCGTGCTTGCTTCGGCGACGACGGCTTCGCCGGCTTCGTTCGCTTCGCGGTTGACGGGCGTGCCTTGTGTCGCCGTGACGGAGGATGCCTCGCCGCGCGGCGCGCGCACGGTCGCGTTGTGGGAGCCGCCGCTGCTGGAGGAGCTGACCGGGGAAAACGGCGCGCCGGTCCGACGTTCGGCCGGGGCGGAGACGTCACGGATCCTCGCCGACCTGGTGCTGGAAGGCGCGCGGTCGCTGGCCTTCATCCGGTCGCGGCGGGGCGCGGAACTGGCCGCGCTGGGGGCGCGTCGCATCCTGTCCGAAGTGGATCCGGCGTTGTCGGAAACCGTTGCGGCGTATCGGTCCGGCTACCTGCCGGAGGAGCGTCGCGCGTTGGAGGCCGCGCTGCTGTCGGGCCGGCTGCTGGGCGTCGCGACGACGAATGCCTTGGAGCTGGGCGTCGACATCGCGGGCCTGGACGCGGTGGTGCTGGCCGGCTACCCGGGCACGCTCGCGTCGTTCTGGCAGCAAGCCGGCCGCGCGGGCCGGTCCGGTGACTCGGCGCTGGTGGTGTTCGTCGCGCGGGACGACCCGCTCGACACCTACCTGGTGCACCACCCGGCGGCGCTGCTCGAGCGGCCGGTGGAGACGGCGGTGCTCGACCCGGCGAACCCGTACGTGCTGGCGCCGCAGCTCGCGTGCGCCGTCGCCGAACTGCCGCTGACCACGCCCGAGCTGGAGATGTTCGGCGGTGCGGCGGCTCAGGAAGTGCTGGCCGAGCTGGCGGAGCAGAAGCTGCTGCGGCGCCGGTCGAGCGGCTGGTACTGGACTTCGCGGGACCGTCCGCACGCCGAAGTCGGCATCCGCGGGACGGGTGGCGAGCAGATCGCGGTGGTCGAGTCGGACTCCGGCCGGATGCTCGGCACGGTCGACCCCGGCTCGGCTTGCTTCGCCGTGCACCCCGGCGCCGTGTACCTGCACCAGGGGTCGTCGTACGTCGTCGACGAGCTGGACCTGGAAACCGGGCTGGCGCTGGTGCACGCCGAGAACCCGGACTGGACGACGACCCCGCGCGAGATCGTCGACATCTCGGTGCTGAGCACCCAGGAAAAGCAGGACTTCGGCGGGGTGAGCGTCTGCCTCGGGGAGGTCGCCGTGACGTCACAGGTGGTCGGTTACCTGCGGCGCCGGCCCTCCGGGGAGGTGCTGGACCACACGCCCCTCGACCTGCCGGAGCAGAGCCTGCGCACGCGGGCGGTCTGGTACACGGTGTCCGGCGAGTTGCTCGGTTCCACGGCTGGTGGTTCGGCGGGTTCCGCTGGTTCCGATGGCGAGGTGGGGACCGGGGGCCATCGGGTGGGGACCGAATCTGCGGGGCCGGTGGGGACCGGGGAGGAAACCCAGGCGAACGGTCGGGGGCCCGTTCACGAGGGTGGCAGGGCACCGGGGGGTGCCGGATTGGTTCCGGCACGGGTCCCCGGTGCCCTGCATGCCGCCGAGCACGCGGCGATCGGCCTGCTACCGCTGTTCGCTACGTGCGACCGGTGGGACATCGGCGGGGTGAGTACCGCGTGGCACGAAGACACCGGGGAGGCGACGGTGTTCGTGCATGACGGGCATCCCGGGGGTGCGGGATTTGCCGAACGCGGTTATGCCGCGATTGTCCCGTGGCTGGCCGCAACGCGGGAGGCGATCGTCTCCTGCGAGTGCCCGACGGGATGCCCGTCCTGCGTTCAGTCGCCGAAGTGCGGGAACGGCAACGAACCGCTGGACAAGGCGGGGGCAGTGGCAGTTCTGGAAACCGTGCTCGGGGCTTTGCGTCAACACGGCAGCTAGAACGGCCACGTGGTGGTTCATGGAGTTGTGTCCTGCTCCGCCTCGGCCGGGCTGGGACCGGCCGGCGGCGGTGGTTGCGGCAGTGGCTCGGGTGGTTCAGGCCGCGCTGGTCTGAACCAGCTGGGCGGCGTGCTCGCCGGCCAGGGCACGCACGAGGACGTCGTGCACCTCGGCGGCGTCCGGCAGCTGCCAGCCGCACACCTCGGGCTTGACGCGCCAGTGCACGACACCGTGCTGGAACGGCGACGGCGGCAGCGGGATGTAGCTGTCCTTGCCGTGCCACTGGATGGCGGCGCGCTCGGCCAGCTCGGCCGGAACGCGGTCGGCGACGGTGGTCAGGAAGAGCCAGCGGCCGTTCGGCAGCGCGATGATGGGCGCCGGGTGGCCGATGGCACGCAGGAGGCGGCAGGCGCGCTTGCCGAGTTCGTCGTCGACCTCGATGGCGTCGAGGACGGTGCCGGTGGCGACGAGGAGGCTGTGGGTGCGGTCGGAGAACCAGGTGGCGACCTCGTGGGCGTGGGTGCCGATCTGCTCGCGCCAGGCGTCACTGGCCGGAACCGGACGGCGCCAGGTGAGGTCGTCGCCGTCGGTGAGCGGAGCGGGGTTGACGCCCGGGAGCACCGGCCAGCCGCGCCAGGCGAGACCGATCGCCTCCGCCCGCAGTTCGATGCGGAAGGCGCCCCGCCAGCTGTCCGGCCAATTCGCGTCCAACATTGTCTTTCCTGCCTTCAAGTTCCGGTTCTCCGCGACCCGCTAGACCCGGTCGTGGTGTCGCACATCTCACTTAACGGCAAGTTGCACATTGCCCGGAACCCCCGCGCGACAACCGGTGGTTACGGGGCGATGAACGCCCAGTGATCCATACGGCCCGACCGAATCCGGCGGCGCGGATCGACGGTGAACGGCGACCACACAAGGACCGTTCGTCGCGCGAAAGCCCAGGACGGACCCGCCGTTTCCCGGTCGCGCGCCGGGCGAAACGCCCTGGTTCGGCCCAGGTGAGCAGCCGATTCGACCGCTCGCCGTGCACTGACGACCGCTGCCCGTGACAATCGGCCGCTCATCGCCCGGCCCGGCGGATCAGCCGGTCATCGCCGCATACCGACCGGTCGGCGTCCGGCGGGCGGTACCCGGCCGACCCCGCGATAGGCGGCCACGGCAGCCGGTCGGAGGCGCTCGCCTGGCTCGCTGTCGCCGGTGCCTGCGCGCACGCGGGTGCCTGCCGCCGCCGAGGGTCACGGTGGCCGGCCGGTGGGGCCGGCGCGGGCTCGCGCCGACAGGGCCCCGAGACCGAGGGCCGGGACCCGGACTTCGACGAAGGCGTCGAGGCGCTGCCATCGGCAGGTGAGGAGCGCGACGCCCATCCGGTCGGCGACCCACCTGGCGCGTTCGCAGGCCTGGACCGGTCCTTCCGCCGCGTGCGAGGCGGCGGCGAGTGCGCCCAGATCGGCCGCGGACTCGGCGCGGTGCCGGGCGACGACCGCGGCACCGAGCCAGAAGCCGAGTACCGCCACTCCGCTCAGCGCGGCCACCGCCATTGCCGTCCAGATGGTGGCCATTCCGCTGTCACGGCTGTCCTGAGGGTGTTGGCCGGCCGACGGCGGCCGGGTGCGCGTCCGCCGGTCAACCTGGCGCATTCGCCGCCTCCGTGCCCGGCTCGGCGACCGCGTAGGCCGTGGCGTCCAGGTGAATCGCCGGCAGCAGGCCGCCCGCTGGGCTGGCCGTGACCTGCACCGAGATCGCGTCGCCCGTCTGCCGGACGGAGAGGCCGGCCCCCGCCGGCGCTATCTGATGGACCGCTGCCGCGGCCTCGTGCGGCTGGCCTCTCGCCAGCAGGCGTGCCGCCTCGCGGGCCGCGTCCGTGCAGCGCAGCTGGCTCGTCAGCACGGTGAGGCCCGCGACCAGCAGCACCGTCACCACCGTCAAGCCGGCCAGACCGAGCGCCGCCTCGACGGTCACCGAGCCTTCGTCGCGGCGGCTCATGACGGCACCGCCAGGGCCTTCATGAGCAGACCGGTCAGCCAGGAAACGACCGAGTCGCCGGTCAGCAGGCCGTACAGAACAGCGGCGAAGGCCGCCACGGCGACGGTGACGATGGCGTACTCGACCGTCGTGGAGCCGTCGTCCGAGCGGGGGCGCCGGTGGAACGCGCGCATGGGATTTCCCTTCGGTTGCTGTGGTCATCAGTTGCTGTGGTCAGAAGAACGGGCCGAGCTTTCCGGCCAGGCCGAGGACGACCGGCAGGACACCCAGGCAGAAGAAGGCGGGCAGGAAACACAGGCCGACGGGCAGGGCGAGCGCCACCCCGGCCCGTTCGGCGCGTTCCTCCGCTTCGGTGGCCAGCTCGTCGCGGACGCGTCCGGCGAGGTCGGCGGCCGCCGTGGCGAAGGCCGCGCCGGACCGGGAGGTCCGGATCGCGGCGGCCGCCAGCTCGCCGAGTCCCGGGACGGCCCGCACGGGCGCCCAGGCCTCGTCGGGCCGGGAGCCGAGGGCGAGCAGCCCGGCGGTCGAACGCAACGCCACACCCGCATCGGCGGGCGCGGTGCCGGCCACGGCATCGAGAGCCGAAGGCACCGGCAGGCCGGCCCGCAGGCAGGCGGCGAGGAGGTCTAGCGTCCCGGCGAGCCGCAGCCTGGCGGCGATGTCCACGGCCGGTGGCCGCGGCCGGCGGGTGCGGCGGATCGCCCACCACCCGGTGGCGGTGACGATCGCGCCCAGCACCACTCCGGTCACGCCGCCGACCAGCACCGCCACCGAACCGCCGCCCAGGGTCGCCGCGAGGTGCGGGACCGCGCGGGGCCACCTGCGCACGGGCTCGGGAGCGCCGGCCAGCCGGCTGAACCGCCGCATCACGGCGACATCGTCCGGCCAGACGAGCAAAGCCCCGGCGACGAGCAGAAGGGTGGCGGGGTTCATCGGACGCTCACCCGCCCGCACCCGGCCATCGTCGCCTGGCGGACGCCGCTCGCGTCGAGCACGTGTGCAGCCGCGATCATCGGGCGCTCACCTCCGCCACCAAGGCACGGCACCCGGCCATCGCCGCCTGGCGGACACCGCTTACGTCGAGCACGTGTGCGGCCACGATCATCGGGCGCTCACCTCCGCCACCAAGACACGGCACCCGGCCATCGCCGCCCGAAGACGGACTCCGCACGCGCCGGACAGAAGCGCTGCCGCGTTCATCGGACCCGCCTGCTCAGCCGGGACACCACACACAGCCGTCGGCGCGGTCATCGGGCACGCACCCGCCCGGTCAGGGCACGGCACCAAGCCGTTCCCGCCCACAGCAGGACGCTTCCGATGACCAGTAGCACCCCGCCTGGTGCGCTGTCCGTCAGCACCTTCAGCGGCGCCGCGCCCATGGCTTGGCCGAGCAGCACGCACAGTGCCGGGAGACCGGTGAGCACCGCCGCGCTCGCTCGGGGGCCCGCCAGTTTCGCGCGCGTTCGGCGGGCGAATGCCAAGGCCGCCTCCGCGTCGCGGCGGGCCGCGTTCAGGATGTCGGCCATCGGCAAGCCGTGGCGTTTGGCCAGTGTCCAGGCCGCGGCCAGTTCCGGCAGCGCCGGTGCGTACAGGTCCGTGTCGAGCCGGGCTGCCGTTGCCAGTGCCCGGAGGTCGCCCGCCAGCTCCGGGACCACGTCCGCCGCCGCTTCCGCGGCCGTCACCGGGTGGGCGCCTGACCTCAGTTCGGCCACCATCGTCCGCAACGCCGCCGCCGTGTGCGCGGCCATCGCCAGGTCTGCTGTGGCGCGGTGGTGGGCTCGCCACTCCTGGCGCCACGCCAGCGTCAGCACGCCTCCGGCGATCACGCCTCCCGCTCCCGCCAGCAGCCCGGCGAGTGCCGCCGGGAGCAGCCAGCGGACCACGCGCCACACCTCGGGGATCCGGACCGTCGTGCGTGGCTCGAGCACCGCTTGGAGCCGGTTCGGCGGCTCCGGCCAGCACGCCAGCGCCGCGCCCACGCACAGCGGGACCCATGCGGTGATCATCGGCGCTTCCTCCGCTCACGCGGGAACACGTTGACCAGCAAGGAAAAGCGCAGCAGCAGGAGGCTCAACACGCGATCGCCCCCGACGTCACGAACAGGTGGCGGTCGACCGTCCAGCGGCCGCCGCGCCACACCGGCACCACCCGGGCCCGGCCGTGTTCGGCGCGGAGCACGCCGACTTCGGCGAGCCGTCGCCGTCCGCCCGGTTCGCGGCGCATGTGCAGCACCACGCGGATCGCGGCGACGAGCTGGCTGTGCACCGCGTCGCGGCTGAGGCCGCCGAGGGCCGCCAGTGCCTCGATGCGGGCCGGCACCTCGGCCGGGGAATTGGCGTGGACCGTGCACGCGCCGCCGTCGTGGCCGGTGTTCAACGCGGTGAGCAGCGCGCCGACCTCCGCGCCGCGGACCTCGCCGACCACCAGCCGGTCGGGTCGCATGCGCAGCGCCTGGCGCACCAGCTCGGGCAGGCCGACCGCGCCCGCACCCTCCACATTGGCCGGACGGGCGACGAGGCCGACGAACTGCGGGTGCGCGGGCTGCAGCTCGCCGGCGTCCTCGACGCAGACGATCCGCTCACCCGGGTCGACCGCGCCGAGCAGCGCGGCCAGGAGCGTGGTCTTGCCCGCGCCCGTGCCTCCGGTGACGAGAAACGCCATCCGCCGCGAAACGACCTGCCGAAGCAGCTTCGCGCCGGCCGCGTCGAACGCGCCGAGTTCGCCGAGCGTCGCGAGGTCGTGCGTCGCCGGGCGCAGGACGCGTAGGGACAAGCAGGTGCCGCCGGCCGCGATCGGCGGCAGGACGGCGTGCATGCGGATCCGGCCGTGCGGGCCCGCAGCGGGCAGCCAGCCGTCGACGTACGGCTGGGCGTCGTCGAGACGGCGGCCCGCCGCGAGGGCGAGGCGCTGGGCCAAGCGACGGACGGACTCTTCGTCGGTGAACCGGACATCGGTTCGGGTGAGGCCCGCGGGACCGTCCGTCCAGACCTCGTCCGGGCCGGTGACGAGCACATCGGTGGTCGCCGGATCGTCGAGGAGGGGGGCCAGCGGGCCGGCGCCGAGGAATTCGTCGCGGGCTTGGCGGGCCGCGTCGAGGACCGCGTCATGGCCGAGGGCACCGCCCGCTTCGGCGCGGACGGCGGTCGCGACGGCGACCGGGTCGGCCCGACGGCGGTCGCCCGCAAGGCGATGGCGCACGCGGTCCACGAAGTCGGTGGTCATGGGGTTCACCCACCTTGCCCGTTGTGCGACCGGTGGCCGGCCGTGACGCGGGTGCTCCGCGACGCACCCGAGCGCGGCCGCGGCACCGGGGCCGTCAGCAACGCCAGGAAGTTCTCCGCGCTCACCGGGCCGCGGCTCGCCAGGATCAAGACCGTCGGCAGCAGGAGCTCACCCACCCTGATCGGGCCGCCCGGCGGGCGGAGATCGGCCGCGGTCATCGGGACGCCGCCCGGGCTTCGCGGCGGGCCACCGCAAGGACTTGCGCCGCCGCCGAGGCCAGCGGACCGGCCGGCTTGGCCGGGAACTCGCCGCGTTCCACGTCGGCTGCCAGGCCGCGCTCCGGGAGCATCGAGGCCAGCAGGGGCGGCCCGAGGAGGCCGGCCGTCCGGATGGCCGAGGCGCCGTTCTTGGGCCGTCCACAAGAGACAACTCCGGTGCGGGCCGTCAGCGTGGCGAGCCCGCGCAAGACCTGCTTCGCCGCCATGCACGCACGCAGCTCCACCGGCACGATCAGCACCACCAGGTCGGCCACCGCAACCGCTTCCGCCGCCGCGCCGCCGAGTGTCCGCGGGAGGTCGCACACGACCGTGCGGCCGGAGCGGCGCCCCGCGGAGAGGACCGCCGACAGCGACTCGACCGCCGGACCTTCGCCCTCGCGACCGCACGCCAGCACCGGCAGGCTGCCGCCGCGATGTCTTCGTTGCGGCAGCGCCGCGGCCAGCGACGACATCGTCACCCGGCCGGTCAGCTGCAGGTCCGGCCAGCGCGGGCCGGCCGTCTTTTCCAAGCCCAGCAACAAATCCAGGCCACCGCCGAGCGGATCGCAGTCCACCAGCAGGGCACCGCCCGGATCGCGATCGGCGACCAGCGCGAGCGTCGCGGCGAAGACCGACGCGCCCGCGCCGCCCCGGCCGCCGACCACACCGAGCACCAGCCCGGCCTGCTCGGCCGGCGTCTCGACGACGTCGGCGAACGCGCCGGCGAGCTCGGTCTCGTCGTCGGGCAACGAGATCACGCGCTCGACGCCACCGCGGAACGCGTGCTCCCACGTCCGCGGTTCCGGGCTGCCCTTGCAGACCAGGAGGATCCCGCCTCGCCGGGGCAGGGTGGGTGGCAGCCGCGCGGCTGCTTCGTCGAGGACCACCAGTGGCGCGCGGGCCCAGTGCCCGCGCGCCGCGGTCAGGTCCGGTGCGCGGTCGAGCTCGCAGCCCGCGACCGCGGCCACGCGCAGTATCTCGTCGAGCACGGTTTCGTCCGCGGCGACCACCAGCGGTCGTTCCCCCGTCATGCGTTCCTCCCCCGTCGTCGGTGCGGGCCGTGGGTGGCCCGGCTTCCACCGTCGCGGGCGGGGGCGTGGCGGCACAACGGGCCGGGCGGCCGGCTGTGGACAACCGGGGTGTTGTGGACAACTGCCGCCCGGGAGTCGGCTCGCGGGCCGGATCCTGTCGGTGGGCTGTGGCAGGATCGCGCGCGCCCGCGACGCACCTGCGGCGGAAATGGACGTGAAAACCCGATTCCGACGATGTCGAAACCCGAAACCGGTGCGCCGGGGAAAGGGGTAAAGGTAAACGGGAGGCAAGACGGCGGAGGGTGCCCGCGGAAACGGGACGGCGAAAAGCCGTGAAAGCAAGACGAAGGTAAGAGGGCGGCCCCCGCCAGGGGGGAGGGACGGGGGCCGCCGTGGGTTCAGCCCCGGGGGGTCGGACTGAACCGGCCCGGTTGGACACCGGACTCGCTTACTGTAACTCCGCCCGGCACAGGTTCGCGCGCCGGACGAGGCACACAGTTCGGTAACGGCACAGCGCGCCCGAAGTGCCTGCCTGTCATGGATTTTCCGCCCGCCGCGACGCGCGCGTGGTGGATCAACGGGACGCGCCTCGATCAAGCTTCTATCCTGGGCAGGTGGCCGAACCGAGCAGCGCGCCGTCGCGCATCCGGAAGCCGGGCCCGGAGCACGCGGTGGCCGCGTTCTTCGACCTGGACAAGACGATCATCGCTTCGTCGAGCGCTCTGGCGTTCAGCCGGCCATTGCTCAAAGAGGGATTGATCAACCGTCGCGCCGCGTTGCGCAGCGCCTACGCGCAGCTGGTGTTCTCGCTTGCCGGCGCCGACGAAAACAAGACCGAACGGCTGCGCGCCGAGGTTTCCGCGCTCTGTGCGGGCTGGGACGTCGCCCAGGTTTCGGCGATCGTCCGCGAAACCCTGCACGACGTCGTCGACCCCCTCGTGTACGCGGAGGCGGCGGAGCTGATCGCGCGCCACCACGCGGACGGGCACGACGTGATCGTGCTGTCGGCGACCGGCGAAGAGGTCGTCGCGCCGGTGGCGGAGATGCTCGGCGCGACCCGGAGCGTGGCCACGCGGATGCAGATCGTCGACGGCCGCTACTCCGGCGAAGTCGACTTCTACTGCTACGGCGCCAACAAGGCCGTCGCCGCGAAGCAGCTCGCCGCGACCTACGGCTACGACCTCGCCGAGTGTTTCGCGTACACCGACTCCAGCACCGACATCCCGCTGCTCGAAGTCGTCGGGCACCCGCACGCGGTCAACCCGGACAAGCTCCTGCGGCGCGAGGCCCTCGAACGCGGCTGGCCGATCCTGGCCTTCGACCGGCCCATGTCGCTGCGCACCCGGATCCCGACGCGGTCGGCGGGGATGGTGGCGCTCGGTGTCGGCGCGGTGGCCGCCGGAGCGACCTGGTACGGGCTCAGCCGTCGCCGTCGGTCCCGATAGCCGGACACCGGCCACCCACACGGCCGTACGGCCTCCACTTTGCTTGGCCCAGCCCCGAATTGTCCGTCGCGCAGGGTGCCCGTGTCACCCGATCCAGCCTCTGTACCGGTGCACCCGTCCGCGCACTTGAAGTGACCGGGCTCACGGCGTAGAAAGTAGGTGCGGACGTTCGGTCGGCCAGGGAACAGGTAGAAGAGAAGCCTGCTCCACCCCGGCAAACCTCCGTGCGCGGACTCCGGGTACCCACGCGCAGCGCGCCGCGGGAGGCTCGTCGTCTAGGGACTGCGTAGTGGGACGCCACACGCCGAGTCCATGTAGGTACGACCAGAGTTGCACGCTTGGTCGCCCGAGAAGTTCGCGCTTTGCAGGCGGCGCCCATGGCCCTTGGCCATGGGCGCCGCCTCGTCTATGTGGGGGTATGCCGGCGCGGCTCCGGGTTGGGCGTGCGCGAGACGGGCATCGCACGTGATCAACCGGGCATCACCCGTGTCTGGAGGGGCATCACGCGTGATTAGAGGGACGACACGCGTGATTGGAGGGACGACACGTGTGATCGGGGGCCGTTCGGAGCTGGGTGCAGCTTGCGAACGGCGAATTTCCTACCGATCCGGGTACGACTGGACCGTTCGCGCGGTCGGTCGATGGACAGCGCCGGATTCGGTGAGTAGCTTCCCGATACTGGCGCCTCCGAGTGGACTTCTGACGTCACCACCGGGCGCCCGCTACTTCTGGGAGGCTGGTCGTGACGACCCGAAATCGGAGGTTCCATGCGCTCGCCCTGCCCGTCGCCGGGGTGCTCGCCCTCACCGGTGTGGGTGTCGCGACCGCCGCGAGCGCTCCGCGCGTGAGCGCGGACGCCCAGGCCGAGGCCGCCGCGAGCCAGGCGCTGCGCGGGCTGACCCTCGAGGAGAAGGTCGGGCAGCTGTTCGTCACCTGGGTCAACGGCAAGTCGGCCGACGAGGTCAACCCGAAGAACCAGGCGGACTTCGGCGTCGACACTCCGGCGCAGGTGATCGAGAAGTACCACCTGGGTGGCGTCATCTACTTCAACAACGACACGCGCGACAATTTCGACGACCCCGTGCAGGTCGCGAAGCTGTCCAACGGCCTCCAGAAAGCCGCCGTCAGGAGCGGGGCGCACATCCCGCTGCAGATCGCCGCCGACCAGGAGGGCGGCACCGTGACGCGGATGGGCGCGCCGGCCACCGAGTTCCCGAACGCCATGGCCATCTCGGCCGGGCGGGACACCGGCCGCGCGACGCAGGCCGCGACCATCCTCGGCCGCGAGCTGCGGGCCGTCGGCATCAACCAGGACTTCGCGCCCGATTCGGACGTCAACTCCAACCCCGTGAACCCGGTCATCGGCGTCCGGTCCTTCTCCGGGCAGCCCGGCCTGGCCAGCGACTTCGTCACCGCCGAGGTGAAGGGCTTCGAGAAGTCCGTGGCGGCGACCGCCAAGCACTTCCCCGGGCACGGCGCCGCGCCGACCGACAGCCACACCGGGCTGCCGCGGATCGACAGCACCGAGGCCTACTGGCGCGCCACCGACGTGCCGCCGTTCAAGGCCGCGATCGCGGCCGGTGTCGACTCGATCATGAGCGCGCACATCCAGTTCCCCAGCCTCGACCCGTCGCTCGAACCGGCGACGCTGTCGAAACCGATCATCACCGGCAGGCTGCGCGGCGAACTGGGCTACAACGGCGTCGTGATCACCGACTCGCTCGAGATGGAGGGCGTGCGCAAGCTGCACAGTGACGCCGAGATCCCGGTGCTCGCGCTCAAGGCCGGCGTCGACCAGCTGCTCATGCCGGTGCACCTCGACGTCGCGATCGACTCCGTGCTCGCGGCCGTGAAGTCGGGCGAGATCCCGATGCGGCGGATCGACCAGAGCGTGCTGCGCGTGCTGAAGCTGAAGTTCAAGCGCGGCATCCTGTTCTCGCCGTTCGTCAACGCGAACAAGGTCATGGAGACCGTCGGCGTCCCCTCAAGCCTGAAGACGGCGCAGGACATCGCCGACCGCGGCATCACGGCCATCGCGAACGACGCCGGTCTCCTGCCCCTGAAGCAGAAGCCCGCGACGGCGCTCGTCACCGGTTGGGGCGTCTCCACGACGGCGTCCCTCGCGCAGAAGCTGACCGCCCACGGCACAACCGCGACGGCGTACCAGACCGGTCAGGCCCCGACGGACGCACAGATCGCGCAGGCGGTCGCCAACGCCGGGAAGGCCGACCTGGTCGTCGTGCTGACCAACAACATCGCCGGCTTCCCCCTGCAGACCAAGCTCCTGGACGCCCTGCAGGCCACCGGAAAACCGGTCGTCGCGGTCGCCGCGCAGATCCCGTACGACGCCGGCTTCCCGACCACGGTGAAGACCTGGCTCGCCACGTACGGCTACATCGGGCCGACCCTGGAGGCCCTGGCCAAGGTCATCCTCGGCGAGACGAAACCGGTCGGGAAACTGCCGGTCGACATCCCGGCGGGCGCCGACGTGCACACTGTGAAGTACCCGTTCGGCCACGGGCTGACCTGGTGAACCTCAACCGGCGCCACTTCCTCGGCGCGGGCGCGCTCGCCGTCCCGATGCTGGCGGGCGGCTCCACCGTCGCCGGAGCCCAGCCCGAGCAGACCGAGCAGGCAAAGAGCCACGGCCGTGTCCTCACCGGCGCGGAGCAGCTCGCCGCGCAGGGCTGGCGCCCCCTCAAGGGCCGCAAGCTCGGCGTCCTGTCCAACCCGACCGGCGTCCTGCTGAACGGTGACCACATCGTCGACTCGATGGTCGCGGCCGGGGTGAAACCGGTCGCGGCCTTCGGTCCCGAGCACGGCTTCCGCGGCAGCGCACAGGCAGGCGGCTCCGAGGGCGACTACACCGACCCGCGCACCGGCGTTCCGGTGTACGACGCGTACGGCGTCGACGCGACGAAGCTCGCTTCGCTGTTCACCAAGGCGGGCGTCGACACGGTCGTGTTCGACATCGCCGACGTCGGCGCGCGGTTCTACACCTACATCTGGTCGCTCTACACCGCCATGGTGGCCGCCGCGAAGACGAACGCGGCCCTCGTCGTGCTCGACCGCCCGAACCCGCTCGGCGGCCGGACGGCCGGTCCGGTGCTCGACCCGAAGTTCGCCTCCGGGATCGGGCGGCAGCCGATCGCCCAGCAACACGGCATGACCGTTGGCGAGCTCGCGCGCTTCTTCGCCGGAGAGTTCCTGCCGGACGAAGGAGTAAAGCTCGACGTCGTGCAAGTACGCGACTGGCAGCGCGACACGCTCTTCGCGCGAACCGGCCTGAACTGGGTCCTGCCGAGCCCGAACATGCCGACGCCGGACACCGCGCTCGTCTACCCGGGCACCGGCATGTTCGAAGGCACGGTGTTCTCCGAGGGCCGCGGCACCACCCGGCCGTTCGAGATCATCGGCGCACCCGGGCTCGACTGGCGCTGGCGGGAGAAGCTCGAGGACCTGAACCTGCCCGGCGCGAGGTTCCGCGAGACCTACTTCGTGCCGACGTTCAGCAAGTTCGTCAACCAGACCTGCGGTGGGGTGCAGGTGAGCGTCGACGACCCGCGGGCCTTCGACGCGATCCGGACCGCGGTCGCCATGCTCGTCACGGCGAAGGCTCTGCACCCGGACGTCTTCGCCTGGCGCCCCGACAACTACATCGACAAGCTCTCCGGGTCCGATCGCCTGCGGACCATGGTCGACGCCGGGGCGGGCGTCGACGAGGTCACCGGGGCCTGGCGGGCCGAGCTGGCCGAGTTCGACCGGAAACGTCGCCGCTACCTGCTCTACCGCTGAGAGGAAGAGTCGTGCGTGCTAGGAAGGTCCTCGCCGCGGCCACCGGAGTGCTGGTCGCGCTGACCACGTTGACCTCGGGAGCCAGCGCCATCACCGGACGCCACGACCCCAGCGCCGGCCGCTTCGACCGGCCGCACCAGGGCTTCGCCGCGCCGTGGACGACCCTGCGCGACGGAAAACCGCAGGACGTCGGCCTCGACCCGGCGCCGATCAAGGCGGCGGAGGACTTCCTGGCGAGCTGGACGAAACCGGACGCCACCGGGCACCCGCACTTCTCCGGCGCGGTCGGCCTGCTCGCGCACGACGGCGTGGTCGTCGACCGGTACGCGGTCGGCGGCGCGCTGCGGTACGCGGACGCCAAGGGCACCGAGCTGCCCGCGGACCAGCAGATCCCCATGCGTGGCGACACCATCTTCGACATGGCGTCGATCTCGAAGCTGTTCACCTCGATCGCCGTGCTGCAGCTGGCCGAACGCGGGCAGTTCACCATCGACACCCCGGTGAGCCGGTTCTTTCCCGAGTTCGCCACCGGCGACAAGGCCGCCATCACGGTCAAGATGCTGCTCACGCACACCTCCGGGTTCGACGCCGACCCGATTCCGTCGCTGTGGGCGGGCTACCCGGACATCCCGTCGCGGCGGCAGGCCGTGCTCGACAGCCCGCTGAAGAACAAGCCGGGCACGACCTACCTCTACTCGGACATCAACCTGCTGACCCTCGGCTTCATCGTCGAGAAGCTGAGCGGGCAGCCGCTGGACAAGGTCGTCCACGACCGGATCACCGCGCCGCTCGGCATGACCGACACCGGGTACAACCCGCCCGCGGCGAAGCTGAGCCGGATCGCCGCGACGGAGTTCGAGGCGAACCCGCCGCGCGGGATGGTGCGCGGCAGCGTGCACGACGAAAACGCGTGGTCGCTGGGTGGCGTCGCCGGGCACGCCGGCGTGTTCAGCACCGCGAGCGACCTGGCGACCCTCGCCCAGACGATCCTCAACGGCGGCAGCTACCGCGGGCACCGCATCCTGCGCGAGGACACCGTGCGCGAGATGCTGACGAACTACAACCAGCAGTTCCCGGACGACTCGCACGGGCTGGGCTTCGAGCTCGACCAGCCCTGGTACATGGGTGCGCTGGCGTCGCCGGTCAGTGCCGGGCACACCGGTTTCACCGGAACGACGCTGGTCATCGACCCGGAGTCCCGGTCGTTCGCCATCCTGCTGACCAACCGGGTGCACCCGGCGCGCACCTGGGGTTCGATCAACACCGCACGCCAGGTCTGGGCGACGTCGCTGGCCAGGGCCATGGCCGTGCGGCCGGTGGTCGGCAAGGACGCCTGGACGAGCACGCTCGGTAACGCCGGCGTTGCCACCCTGAGTACTCGGCCATTTACTACGGATAGTGATCAAGCAATCGTTTCCTTCTTCGCTTTCGTGGACACCGAGGGCAGCGGTGATCCACTTCAGCTGCAGGCCAGCACCGACGGCGTGAACTGGCAACCGATCGCCGTATCGGTATCGGGACCGGGCGCACCCTCCGGAAGCGTGACGTCGCTCTCCGGACACGGGCACCGTGCCTGGTGGAAGGTGGCGGGCGCGGTGCCGCGGAGCTCCTCGGTGAGTCTGCGGTGGCGTTACAGCACCGACCCGAGTTACACGGGCCGGGGAGTTTCCGTGGACGGTGTGAAAGTCACCGAGAGCGGCCGATCACTCCTCGACGGTGAACGAGACCCCGCCGCCTTCGTCGCAGAGGGTTGGCAATTGAGCTCTCGGTGACACCCTTGTCGCCGAGCGTCGACCAACCGACGGAATTTACCGTCTTCTTGCCGCTTGCACCGCGACACTAAGTTGCCAAGTCGTTAGCTTCGCCGCGTTAACAAGGTCGACCCTGTTGGCGACTTTCTGGTCAACGATTAATCGCAAATCCAGATCCGCAGACACGGACGGGTTGCGATCGTACCGAAGGGTGTGGGTAGCCTTGTCGCAAATGCCAACGGTTAGTAACTTTCCGACGGTGAGTGATACCGAATCCGTAATCGGCGCGGCACCGTCCGAGCCCGTATCGGTCCAGACGGCCGTGCGGGACGCCGACGCCAGCCCCCTGGTGCGGATCCGGTCCCTGCTCCCCGGTCTGGCCCGCGCCGAGCAGCGCGTGGCCAAGGTGGTGCTGGAGGATCCCGCGTCGGTCGCGCGCCGCAGCATCACCGAGGTGGCCCTCGCCGCCAACACGAGCGAGACCACGGTGACCCGGTTCTGCAAGGCCGTCGGCGTCGGCGGGTACCCGCAGCTGCGCATCGCGCTGGCCGCGGACACCGCCCGCACCGAGGCGCGGACCACGCGCAACCTCGGCGGCGAGATCGGCCCGGAGGACGACCTGGCGGCCGTGATCGGCAAAGTCAGCTTCGCCGACGCGAGGGCCGTCGAGGAGACGGCCGACCAGCTCGACGTCGCGACGCTGGAGCGCGTGATCGAGGTCGTCGCGAGCGCCGGCCGCGTGGACGTCTACGGCGTGGGCGCCAGCGCGTTCGTCGCCGCCGACCTGCAGCAGAAGCTGCACCGCATCGGCCGTGTGTGCTTCGCGTGGTCGGACACGCACATCATGCTGACCTCGGCCGCGGTGCTGAGCCCCGGTGACGTCGCCATCGGCGTCTCGCACACCGGCGCGACCACCGACACCGTCGAGGCGCTGCGGGTGGCCCGCGAGCACGGCGCGATCACCATCGCCGTGACGAACTTCCCGCGGTCCCCGATCACCGAGGTCGCCGACTACGTTTTGACGACCGCGGCGCGGGAAACCACTTTCCGTTCGGGAGCGACGGCGAGCCGCATCGCCCAGCTCACCGTCATCGACTGCCTGTTCATCGGCGTCGCGCAGCGGCACATGGACGCGTCGGTCAGCGCCCTCGACGCGACGAGGGACGCGGTCGGCTCGCACCGCTTGGGGGTCAGGCCGGACGGTCGTCGCCGTCCGCGGGAAACCGGCAAGTAATGACCGACGACAATGTGAGGCGCATGATGACCGTCCCCGTGCAAGCGGTGCACGTCGATTCGCCGACCGAGACCCGCAATCCCCGCACCACGGACATCGACCTGATGTCCACCGCGGGGATCCTGGGCGCGATCAACGCCGAGGACCGCACGGTCCCCGGCGCCGTCGCCGCGGTGCTGCCCCAAGTGGCGCGCGCGGTGGACTACGCGGTGGACGCCCTGCGGGCCGGGGGCCGGGTGCACTACGTCGGCGCGGGCACGTCGGGGCGCCTGGCCACCCTGGACGCGGCCGAGCTGGTGCCGACGTTCAACGTGCCGGGCGACTGGTTCATCGCGCATCACGCCGGCGGCGAGCGCGCGTTGCGTCAGGCCGTCGAAAACGCGGAGGACGACTCGGCGGCGGGTGCCGCCGAGATGGCCGCCATGGTGCAGCCGGGTGACTTCGTGCTCGGGCTGACGGCGTCGGGCAGGACGCCGTACGTGCTGGGTTCGCTGGCCGCGGCTTCGCGCGTCGGTGCCCGGACCGGGCTGGTTTCGGGCAACCCCAAGGCCGCCAAGCCGGCCGGGGTGGACGTGCTCATCGCCGTCGACACCGGTCCCGAGGCGATCGCCGGCTCGACCCGGATGAAGGCGGGCACGGCGCAGAAGATGATCCTGACGTCGTTCTCCACGGCGACGATGATCAAGCTGGGCCGGACCTACTCGAACCTGATGGTCAGCATGCGGGCCACCAACGCGAAGCTGCGCGGCCGGACCATCCGGATCCTGCAGGAAGCCACCGGCATGACGATGGCGGACTGCTCGGACGCGCTCACCGAGGCCGGGGGCGACCTCAAGGTGGCGCTGGTGCACCTGCTGTCCGGCGAGGACGTCAAGAGCGCGGCGAAGGCTTTGCACGCGTCCGGCGGGCACGTGCGCAAGGCGCTGGACCTGGTCCGAGTTCGGGCAAGCTAGCAGCTTTTGGGGGCTCCGGTGGCGGAGCCCCCGGCCCGGGGCGAAGCCCCGGCTGTCACTGGCCTTCATCTGTTCATCTGTCTAACCTCTCAGATGTGAGGGACACGAGCGAGGACTCGCGGCGCGGGCTGTCGCGTCGCGAGTGGGTGTCGATCGGCGGGATGGCCGGGTTCGTCCTGCTGCTGAACGTCGTGGGCTGGGGCGTGCTCACGGCGTTCGTCGCACCGCACCACTACGCGCTCGGCACGTCCGGCGTGTTCGGGATCGGCCTCGGCGTCACGGCGTTCACGCTGGGCATGCGGCACGCGTTCGACGCCGATCACATCGCCGCGATCGACGGCACCACACGCAAGCTGATGGCCGACGGACGGCGGCCGCTGTCGGTCGGGTTCTGGTTCTCGCTCGGGCACTCGACGGTCGTCTTCGCGCTGTGCCTCCTGCTCTCCCTCGGCGTCCGCGCGCTGGCCGGCCAGGTCGAGAACGACTCCTCGGCGTTGCACGAAGCCACCGGCCTGATCGGGACGTCGGTCTCCGGCGTGTTCCTGTACGTGATCGCGATCTTGAACCTCGTGGTGCTCGTCGGGATCCTGCGCGTCTTCAAAAGGATGCGGCACGGCGAATTCGACGAAGCCGCGCTCGAACGCCAGCTGGACAACCGCGGCGTGCTGAACCGGTTGCTGCGCGGCGCGACGAAGGCCGTGCGCAAGCCGTGGCACATCTACCCGGTCGGGCTGCTGTTCGGGCTGGGCTTCGACACCGCGACCGAAATCGGGCTGCTCGTGCTGGCCGCGGGCGCCGCAACGTTCGCGCTGCCGTGGTACGCGATCCTCGTGCTGCCCGTCCTGTTCGCCGCCGGGATGACCCTGTTCGACACCGTGGACGGCTGCTTCATGAACTTCGCCTACGGCTGGGCGTTCGCGAAGCCGGTGCGCAAGATCTTCTACAACATCACGGTGACCGCGCTGTCGATCGCGGTGGCGCTGGTCGTCGGGACCATCGAGCTGGTGTCGATCCTGGCCGAGGAGCTGGACATCACGTCGGGTCCGCTGGCCGCGATCGCGTCGGTGAACCTCGACTACGTCGGCTTCGGGATCGTCGGGCTGTTCGTGCTGACCTGGGTCATCGCGCTGGCGGTGTGGCGGTTCGGGCGGATCGAGGAGAAGTGGTCGGCGAAGCTGTCGTGACGCTCAGGGCGAGCGCCGTGACGGAGGCGAGCGCGGCGACCGGCCCGACCCACGACGGCCCGGCGCCGGCGAGAACCGCTCCGCCCAGAGCCGAGCCCAGCGCGCCGCCGACGTAGATCGCCGAACCGTTCAGCCCCAGCGCGACGGTGGCGACGTCCGGCGCGACCGTGAAGAGCCGGTGCTGCTGCGGCACCATCAGCATGCCGCCGAAGACGCCGGAGAGAAGCGCGAGCAGCAGGACACCCGGCAGGGACAGCACCGCCACGTCGATCGCCGCCAGGACGACCGCGGTGCCCACCAGGGAAAGCGCGCGGACCTTCGCCGGGCCGAGCCGGTCGGTGGCGCGGCCCGCGACCGCCGTCCCGGCGACCTGCCCGGCGCCGGAGCCCACCAGCACCCACGACAGCGTCGCTCCGCTGGCGACCGGCGCGACCAGCACCGGCAGGTAGACGAACACGGTGAAGGCGGCGATCGTGCCGAACACCGTCACCAGCAGCACCCGCACGACCGGCGGCCGGCCGAGCACCGCGAGCCGCGTGCGCAGTCCCGCCGCGGGCACGCGGACCTCGGGGAGGATCGGGATCAGCACCGCGACGACGACCGCGGCCACCCCGATCCCCCACATCACCGCGCGCCAGCCGAACCAGTTCCCGGCCAGCACGCCGATCGGGACGCCGAGCACCATCGACACGCTCATCCCGGCCGCGACCGTCGCCAGCGCGCGGCCACGGCGTTCCTCGGACGAGAGCGCGCCGGCGAGGACGTAGGCCGTGGACTGGAAGGCGGCGGCCCCGATCGCGGCGAGCAGCCGTGCCAGGGCGACCACCTCGAACGACGTGCCGAGCGCCTGCCCGGCCATGCCGATGGTGAACAGCGCCATGCCGCCGGCCAGCAGCCACCGGCGGTCCCAGCCGCCGGTGAACGCGGCGATGAGCGGCGACGCGACCGCGTAGGTCAGGGCGAAGACCGTGGTCAGCTGGCCCGCGACGGACTCCGTCACGTGCAGGTCGGCGGCGATGACGGGCAGCAGGCCGTTGAGCACGAACCCGTCGGTGCCGACCGTGAACGTGCCCATCGCGAGGACGAGCAGGACCCCCAGCCGATCATTAGATGATCGTCGAATCGTCATGGGGCCATGATGGAGATATACTTCGATCGTTGTCAAATAGTCGAAGGGAAAGCCGTGGCCCGGACGCTGCCCCAGCCCGCGCGCGAGGCGATCGAGATCGTGCCGGTGCTGCAGGCGCTCGCCGACCCCGTGCGCCTGGAACTGGTGCGCGAACTGGCGAAGGTCACCGAGCCGCGCAGTTGCGCGCTCGGCGAGTACGACCTTGACATCACCGCACCGACGCTCTCGCACCACTGGCGCGTATTGCGCGAAGCCGGTTTGACGACGACGTTCGTCGAAGGCCGGACGCGCTGGGTCGAACTACGCCGCGACGACGTGCAGGCGCGGTTTCCCGGTCTGCTGGACGCGGTCCTCGCTTAGCTCACGACCTTCGTACCGGTGACGCACCGGTGCTGCGGTCCGAGGACGCGCAGCAGGCCCAGGGCGTCGGTGCCGCCGGGCGGCGGGGTGAAGATCCGCAGCCGCTGGTCCGTCGCGGGCGTCGCCAGCACTTCGCAGTCGAACTCGATCGTGCCGAGCTCGGGATGCACCAGCCGGTAGCGGTGGGCCCGGCGGACCGCGACCTCGTGCCGGTCCCACAGCGCCGCGAACTCGGCGCTGGCCGTGCGCAGCCGCGTGACCAGGGCTCGAGACGCCGTGTCGTTCCCCCGGTGCGCCACCGCGGCACGCAGGTCGGCGACCAGCTCCCGGCCGCGCTCGTCGTGCTCCTCGGCCGCGAAGTGGTCCCGCACGGCCGGCTCGGTGAACCAGCGCAGCACGACGTTGCGGTCGTCGGCGGCCACCGAGCAGACGCAGCCGAACAACGCCAGCGCCAGGTCGTTCTGCGCCAGCACGTCACCCAGGTCGCTCAGCACCTGGACCGGGACGCCGTCGAGCCGGTCGAGCAGGTACAGCAGGCCCGGCCGCAGGTGCTCGCCCGCCCGCGCGCCCTCCGGCGGGCGGTGCCCGGCGAGCAGGTACAGGTGGTCACGCTCGTCCTCGGTCAACCGCAGGGCACGCGCCAGCGCGGCCAGCAATTGCCCCGACGGTTGCGGGCTCCTGGCCTGCTCGAGCCGCATGTAGTAGTCGGGCGACATCCCGGCGAGCGCGGCGACCTCCTCGCGGCGCAGGCCCGGCGTACGCCGGCGTGGCCCCTCGACCAGGCCGACGTCCCGCGGGGTCAGCCGTTCGCGGGACCGGCGCAGGAAGCCGGCGAGGTCGGCGCGCTGCATTCCCATGCGTCCATGGATAGCACCGTCCGCCGGGCGCAGCCTCGGACCGCCGGTCCTAGGCAAACCGCTCCGTTCCCGGGCCGGCCGCGACGCGGGACGGTCGAGGGGACGAAAGGAGCACGCGATGAAGGCGGTGCGGTTCCACGAGTACGGCGGGATCGACGTCCTGCGGGTCGAGGAGGTGGCGCGCCCGGTGCCCGGTCCCGGGCAGGTGCTGGTCGAGGTCCGCGCGGCCGGGATCCAGCCCGGCGAGACGATGATCCGCCAGGGCGCGCGGCACGGGCGCTGGCCGGCGACGTTCCCCTCCGGGCAGGGCAGCGACCTGGCCGGCGTCGTCGTCGAGGCCGGGCCGGAGGTGCGCGGCGTCGCGGTGGGCGACGAAGTCCTCGGCTTCACCCACGAGCGGGCGAGCCACGCGGAGTTCGTCGTCGTCGACGACGTCCGGCTGACCCCGCGGCCGAAGGGCCTGCCCTGGGAGGTGGCCGGGTCGTTGTACGTGGCGGGCACGACCGCGTACGCCACGGTCTTCGCGATCGACCTCGAACCGGGCGACACGGTCGTCGTGTCCGGCGCGGCCGGCGGCGTCGGTTCCCTCGCCGTGCAGCTGGCCCGGCGGCGCGGCGCGACGGTGATCGGGCTGGCGAGCGAACGGAACCACGCCTGGCTGGCCGGTCACGGCGTCATCCCGGTCGAGTACGGGGCCGGGGTGGCCGAGCGGATCCGGCAGGCCGCCGGCGGGAAGGTCGACGCGTTCATCGACACGTTCGGCGAGGGTTACGTCGATCTGGCGATCGAGCTGGGCGTGCGGCCCGGGCGGATCGACACGATCCGCGACTGGGCGGCCGCGGCGCGGGTCGGCGCCCGCACCGACGGCGAAGGCGCGGCGGCCTGTGCGGTCGTGGTCGGCGAACTGGCCCGCCTCGCCGCGCGCGGACAGCTCGAGGTACCGATCGCCCGCACCTATCCCCTGGAGCGGGTCCGGGACGCCTTCCGCGAGCTGGAAAGGCGGCACACCCACGGCAAGATCGTGCTCTGTCCCCAGTAAACCCGTCCGAAGTGGACTGTCCACTCAGGACGTGATGGTGAGCGCCAGCCGCACCGCGTCCGCGCGCGAATGGAGGTCCGCCTTGGCGAACAGGTTGTTGATGTGGGTCTTCACCGTGGCCTCGCTGATGAACAGCTGCCGGGCGATCTCGGTGTTGGTCAGCCCCTGGCCGATCAGCTCGAGGACCTCCCGCTCGCGCGCGGTCAGCGGCACCGGCGTGACCGGTTCGGCCGCCGGCTTGCGCGAAGCGAGCGCCAGCAGCCGGGCCTGCACCGCCGGATCGAGCACCGAGTGCCCCGAGTGGGCGCTGCGTACCGCCTCGACGATCCGCGTGCGGCCGGCGTCCTTCGTCAGGTACCCCCTGGCCCCGGCGCGCAGGACGGCGAGGATCGATTCGTCGTCCTCGAACGTGGTGAGCACGACGACCCGCAGGCCGGGGTGCTCGGACAGCAACGCGCCGGTGGCTTCGATCCCGCCCATCTTCGGCATGTCGAGATCCATGAGGACGACGTCGGGAGCGTGCTCGCGGGCGGCCGCCACGGCTTGGTCGCCGTCGGCGACAGCGGCGACGACGTCGATCCCGGGGTCGAGGTCGAGCATGACCGCGAGAGCCTCGCGCACCGCGGCCTGGTCGTCGGCGATCAGGAGCCGGATCGCGGTCATCGCGGCAGCTCCAGCCGCACGACCCAGCCGTGCTCCCCATCCGGTCCGGCGTACAGTGTGCCGCCGGCCAGGCCGGCCCGCTCGCGCATTCCCACCAGTCCCATCCCGCTTCCCGCGGCCGAGCCGGGAACGGCGTCGTCCGCAGGTCCGCTGTCGGCCACCACGAGCCGGACGGTCTCGTCACCCAGCTCGAGGAGCAGCCGCACCGCACCCCCGGGGGCGTGCCGGTGGGCGTTCGTGATCGCCTCCTGCGCCGTCCGGATCACCGTCTGCGTGGTTTCCACCCTCAGGGTGCCCATCTCACCACGCACCTCGCACCGCGCCCCGGCGGCCTCGGCCATCCGGACGATCGTCTCGGGCAGGGGCAGGGTGTCCTCCCTCAGGGCGTGGACCGCCCGGCGGGTCTCGCCCATGCCCGAAGCCGCGAGTGCCCTGGCCCGGCGGACCGCCTTGTTCGCCTCGTCCGCGCGCCCCGCGGACTGCAGCGCCTCGGCCATGTCCAGCTGCATGGTGATCCCGGAGAGGGCGTGGCCGAGCACGTCGTGGATCTCCCGGGCGATCCGGCCGCGCTCTTCCAGCGCGGCCGCCCGCCTGCTCTCGCCCGCGGCGTATTCGGCCATGGCGACGGCCTTGGCCCGGTCTTGCCTGCCGAGCCCGATGGACAGCGGAAGACCGACGGTGAAGCTCGTCCACCAGGGTGGGCCGGCGTCCAGGTGCAGCGCGGGCGGCAACCACAGCGCGGCCACGACCGCGACCGCGGTGGTCACCACGGCCACCGCGAAAGCGGCCCGGCGTGAGGCCAGCCGCTCCCCGGCGACGGCGGAATTGACGTACGCGAACGCGATCGCGACGGTGTGCGGCGCGAACACGGCGAGGACAGGGCCGGCGATCGCCGTCGTCAGCAGCAGGACGCGCAGGTGCTTCTCGGGCAGGACCAGCCACGGCAACGCCGGTGTGACGCAGGCGGCGATCACCACGAGCGTCAGCACCCACACCAGGCCGTCGAACTTCGCCGGCGGCCGTTCGACCAGCTGGACGAGAGTGATCGCCGCGATCGTGACGGCCGAGAACGGCCGGATCAGCTCGTCGGCGAACCGCGGCGCCGCCCGCGGTGTGGCGGGAGGCGCCGTCGGCGTTGTGCTCGCATTCATCGGGAGCGATTATCCGCGACGGGCGACGAGCGGATCGTCCAGTCGACGTGGCTGCCCGACCTCGCCGCCTTGGCCAGCACCACCAAGCCCTCGACGAGGATCCCGATGCCGAGCGTGAGCATCAACCCGCTGCTGCTCGCCTTCTCCGCCGCCGGATCGATCGCGTCCAGCAGGAACCCACCGCCGAACTTGACGGCGATGTTGACCACCCACAGGCCGACCGTGAGAGCGGTGTACCGGAGGAACGCCACGCCGTCCCGTTCGGACACCTCGACGGTGAGGCCGCGGCCCAGGCCGATGGCCGCGCCGGCCCCGGCCGTCACGATGAGGAACACCACCGAGGTCGCCGTCTGCGGGACCTCGGTGAGGTGCGCGAACCCCACCAGGCACAGCACCGCGGGCAGCACCAGCATCCGCTTCGCCTGGACCGGCTCGCCCAGCAGCCGCCGGACCAGGACGTACCCGATGGCGGCGATGATCACGACAATCTGCACAGGACCGCTCAGCACCGATCCCACCTCCTGTTGCTTTCGACGACGATCGTCAGGTTGGGAAGATCAGCGGGCGATTTCGTGAGTCGAGGACCGTAGTTCGGGTGGCGATGCGATCCGGCGGCTGCGGGCCCGGACGGAGTAGCGCCACGTCGCCACACCTGCTCCTCCGTAGCCGACGATCGGGCCGAGCGTCTGGAGCGCCGGACCGCCGTGCGCGGCTACGCAGATCCCGCCGGCCACCGCGGCGACGGCGAACCCCGCGGTCCAGATGGCGGTGATCACCTGGTTCGTCCGCAGGAAGGCCGCCGAACGGGCGACCTCGGCGGGAACGCGGGACCGGGCGATGCCATGGGTGAACGGGCGGCCGATCGCCAGGCTGATCGCCGCGGTCGCGGCGAGCCAGGCCGAACCCAGCGGGCTCGCCCAAGCCCGCAGGGGTGAGCCGGGGTCCGAAAGCGCCAGAACGGACAGGATGCCGAAGAAGCTGACCATGCCGACGTCGAGTATCTGCGCGTCGAGGCCCAGACCCGCCCGGCGGCCGGCGACGAGCAGCACCAAGGCGACGAGCAGGGCCGCACACGCGGCCCACTGCCAGCCCGCCGCGAACACCAGCGAGAACACGACCCACGGCAAGAAACCGCGCAGATTACGCATGAGATCCCCGTTCCGGTTCGACGACCCGCAACCGCGGTGTCGCTTTCACGGAGCGACGTTAGGAACTCCGGCCGGCTCGCACCTGCCGCGTGCGCCGTAGTCCGGGTGGAGATCGGCTCCACCCGGAAGCTCAGGAAGCCGCGTCCGAAATGCTCTTCGCTTCGCGCGCTCCGGCTTCGAACGCCTCGCAGCAGAAGAGCAGCCAAGCGCGGACCCCTTCGGGCGTCCCGCTCGCGAAGCCTTCCGCGGCTTCGAGGTATTTCGGGACACGCCGGAAGAACGCGACTTCGGGCACGCTCAAGGACTTCGGGTCCAAACCGGAAGCGACCATCGTGAGCCGCGCGGCCGCCCGCGCGACGACGCCGTCCGCGCTGCCGAACGGCTTGAGCGCCAACAGCTCCCCGTGCACCACGGCCGTCAGGACCGGGCCCGGGACCGACGTCGCTCCGGTCACCAGCTGGGCGAGCAGTTCGAGACGGCCACCGCCGGAATGCGGGCGCCCCAACGCATCCGGGTCGTCGACGAGGTCGGCCGCGGCCAGGACGTGCAGGCGCGCCAACGCTTGCATCGGCGCGCGGCGCCACGTCGGGAGGATCGATTCGAGGGTCTCCGCGACGCGCAGCGCGCCCGCGAGGACCGGGTCGGCGACCGCGCCGTCGGCGGGCAGTTCGGGGTTCGCGCCCTCGATGCCGGCGGACGCGCGCGCGGCGCGCACCGACGCCTCCGCCGCGGTCGCCGCGCCGCCGCGGAGGTTGGCCGGGAGGCGGTGGACCGCGAAGACGGCGTCCTGCGCGGACTTCGCCGCCGCCGCGACGCCTTCGAGGTCGAGCAGGGGCTTCAGCGGATCAGGCATCGAGCACCTGGCCTTCACGGGCGACCACGGGCGGCAGCACCGACCACGGGAAGTTGATCCACTTTTCGGTGTGCCGCCAGACGTACTCGCACTTGACCGTCGAGTGCGGCTTCTCGTAGACGACCGCCGAGCGCACCTCGGCGACGTGGTCGAGGCAGTAGTCCCGGACCAGCTTGAGCGTGGCGCCGGTGTCGGCGACGTCGTCGGCGATCAGCACCTTCTTGCTCGTCAGGTCGACGACGTTGGGCACCGGTGGCAGCATCACCGGCAGGTCGAGGCGCTGGTCGACGCCGGTGTAGAACTCGACGTTCATCACGTGCAGGTTCTTCACGTCGAGCGCGTAGCCGAGCGCGCCGGCGACGAAGAGGCCGCCACGGGCGATGGAGAGGATGAGGTCCGGCGCGAAGCCGTCGCCGGCGATGGTGTGAGCCAGTTCACGGCTCGCCGTGCCGAACAGCTCCCAGCTCAGCTCTTCCCGCTCTTCGGCCATCGATCTCGCCCTTCGTCGTGGTCCGCCGAGCATAGGCAACGGCGAAGTGGCCTCTGAAGATGCTCGAAAATTGGCTATCCGAGGCAGCCATTAGCCGCTTTACGGTGGTCACGTGAGCGACTGGAGCACCCTCCCGATCCTGTCCGGCGAGCACGTCCGCCTGGAGCCGTTGACCCTCGAGCACGCCAAGGGCCTGCTCGAAGCCGGTGCCGACCCCGGCATCTGGGCATGGCTGAGCAGCCGGCAGCCGGTGGATCTTCCCGCCGCCGAGCGGCTGGTCGAGCAGGCGCTCGCCGACCCCGACCGGCAGCCCTTCGCGCAGATCGACGCCGTCTCCGGCCGCGTCGCCGGGACGACGTCGTACTACCAGGTCGTCGAGAAGCACCGCATCCTGTCGATCGGGCACACGTGGATCGGCGCGGACTGGCAGCGCACCGGGCTGAACACCGAGTCGAAGCTGCTCCTGCTGACGTACGCGTTCGAAGCCCTTGGCGCGCAACGGGTCGCCTGGGAGACCGACATCCGCAACCTGCGCTCGCAACGCGCCATCGAACGACTTGGCGCGCTTCGCGAAGGCGTGCTGCGCGCGCACCGGATCCGGCCGGACGGCTCCTCGCGCGACACCGTCACCTATTCGATGCTGGCGCCGGAGTGGCCCGCCGCGAAGGCCCGGCTGAACGAACGCTTAGTCACCGCGGCTCGCCTGCCACGGTGAACCGGCAGGGCAACGTGGGTGCAACCTTTTACAAGGCGGACTAACGTCGCTAGCGTGCCGCTAGCCGTCGTTTCGGCGCACTACAGGAGGCCTTGCACCATGACCGAGCAGTCCCCAGCCCTGGACAACCTGCTCACCGAGAGCCGCACCTTTCCGCCCAGCGAAGATTTCGCTGCTCAGGCCAATGCGAAGGCCGACCTCTACGCCGAGGCGGACGCCGATCGCGAAGCGTTCTGGGCGAAGCAGGCCGAGCGGCTGACGTGGGACACGAAGTGGACCACGGTACTGGACTGGACCAATGCGCCGTTCGCGAAGTGGTTCGTGGGCGGCAAGCTGAACGTCGCGTACAACTGCGTCGACCGGCACGTCGAGTCCGGCCACGGCGACCAGGTCGCCATCCACTGGGTCGGCGAGCCGGGCGACACCCGGGACATCACCTACGCCGAGCTGAAGACCGAAGTTTCCAAGGCCGCCAACGCACTCGCGTCGCTGGGCGTCGGCGCGGGCGACGTCGTCGCGATCCAGCTGCAGATGGTCCCCGAGGCCATCTTCGCGATGCTGGCGTGCGCGCGGATCGGCGCGCTGCACAGCGTCGTCTTCGGCGGCTTCTCGCCGACGGCGCTGCGGGCCCGCGTCGACGACGCCGCCGCGAAGCTCGTCATCACGTCCGACGGCCAGTTCCGCCGCGGCAAGGCCGCGCCGATGAAGGCCAACGTCGACGAAGCGCTCGAAGGCGCCGAGACCGTCGAGAAGGTCATCGTCGTCAAGCGCACGGGCGACCAGCTCGAGGGCGACGTGCCGTGGACCGACGGCCGCGACCTCTGGTGGCACGAGCTCGTGGACGGACAGTCCGAAGAGCACACTCCCGAGGCGTTCGACAGCGAGCACCCGCTGTTCATCCTCTACACGTCCGGGACGACCGGGAAGCCGAAGGGCATCCTGCACACCTCCGGCGGCTACCTGACGCAGACGGCGTACACGCACCACAACGTGTTCGACCACAAGGCAGGCGAAGACGTCTACTGGTGCACCGCGGACATCGGCTGGATCACCGGCCACAGCTACATCGTCTACGGTCCGCTCGCCAACCGCGTCACGCAGGTCGTCTACGAAGGCACGCCGAACACCCCGCACGAGGGGCGGCACTGGGAGATCATCCAGAAGTACAAGGTCTCCATCTACTACACCGCGCCCACGCTGATCCGCACGTTCATGAAGTGGGGCGCGGAGATCCCCGAGAAGTACGACCTGTCGTCGCTGCGCGTGCTGGGTTCGGTCGGCGAGCCGATCAACCCCGAGGCGTGGATCTGGTACCGCGAGAACATCGGCGCGGGCAAGACGCCGATCGTCGACACGTGGTGGCAGACCGAGACCGGCGCGATCATGATCTCGCCGCTGCCGGGCGTCACCTCGACCAAGCCGGGCTCGGCCCAGAAGGCGCTGCCGGGCGTCTCCGCGAAGGTCGTCGACGACACCGGCACGGAGGTCGGCCACGGCGGTGGCGGCTACCTCGTCCTCGACAAGCCGTGGCCGTCGATGCTGCGTGGCATCTGGGGCGACGAGGAGCGCTACCGCGAGACGTACTGGTCGCGGTTCAAGGACCAGGGCTTCTACTTCGCCGGCGACGGCGCGAAGTACGACAACGACGGCGACGTCTGGCTGCTGGGCCGCGTCGACGACGTGATGAACGTGTCCGGCCACCGCATCTCGACGACCGAGGTCGAGTCGGCGCTGGTCTCGCACCCGACGGTGGCCGAGGCCGCGGTCGTCGGCGCGACCGACCCGACGACCGGCCAGGGCATCGTCGCGTTCGTCATCCTGCGCGGCAACGCCGTCGACGGCGGCGAGGAGGCGGTCCAGGAGCTGCGCAACCACGTCGCGAAGGAGATCGGGCCGATCGCGAAGCCGCGGCAGATCATGGTCGTGCCGGAGCTGCCGAAGACGCGCTCGGGCAAGATCATGCGCCGCCTGCTGCGCGACGTCGCGGAGAACCGGCAGGTCGGCGACGTCACCACGCTGGCCGACTCGTCGGTGATGGACCTGATCTCGTCGGGCCTGCAGTCGGGCAAGTCCGAGGAGTGAGCTAGCGTTACGCCCCGTCAGAGCCCTTCCGGCTTCGCGCCGGGAGGGCTCTGTCATGACCCCCAGTGGCGCGGCTCGAACGCATGTTCTACGCTGTGCCGCGAACCACACCCACTTCCCGGGCAAGGAGACGACACGACGATGACCGTGGATGTCCTGACGCACGACGAGGAAACGGCCGAAGCCCCGGCTGTGACCACTGACGAGGCGACCGTCACCGAGTCCGCGTCCCCGGCCTCCCCTTCGGAGGAGCCGGCTGAACCGGCCGCCGAGGAAGAGGCCCCCAAGCCGAAGCGCGGCCGCCCGAAGGGCGCGGCGACGGCGTCGACGGCGAAGAAGACCCGCACGGTCGAGCTGATCCTGACGGTCACCGGCACCGCCGACGGCGAGTGGCAGGCCGAGCTCAAGAACGGCAGCAAGTGGGTCGCGAAGGGCCTGGAGATCCCCGCCGCCGCGGTCTCGCGGGCGGCGAAGGAGCTGCACGCCGAGCTGTCCGGCCCGATCGACGAGGTGATCAACCAGGCCCGCGAAGCGCAGGCCGCGAAGGTCGCCGCGCTGGAAGCCGAGCTCGAGAAGGCCAAGCAGGCCCTCGCCGAGCTGGACGTCTGAGCTTCATTCCAGGAAGCGCCCGGACCCGCTCGGCGGGGCCGGGCGTTTCCGCTTTTCAGGGCTTCAGCCGTGCTTCGAAGCCGGCCAGCCAGGCCCGGAAGTCGAGCGGGCCATACAGGTACTCGCCCGGGGCGACGAGCATGTCCGCGCCCCACAGGTTCTGGAGCGCGTCCCAGACCAGTTCATCCTGGACCTCGCCCGCTTCTTCGGTGACCCACGGGCTCGCCCAATCGGATGCTTCGCCCGGAGTCAGTGTCCCCGCGACGAGATCTTGGAGCTGCTTCCGCACGTCATCACGGGTGGGCTCTTCCATGCCGTCCATCATGACGCGAAACCAGTGAGAGTCCACAGAGGACCGGCTTAGGTAAGGCATGTGTTATTTAGGCGCCCCTGAGTGAAATGACAGGTCTCGCCACGATTCCTCATTCATGTTTCACTGTCCTGGTGACCGAAACGATCGATGGGGACGCCGTGGACCACGCGCACGAACCGCACCAGGGCGTGGGCGGCAAGCTGAACTGGCTGCGGGCCGGGGTTCTCGGGGCGAACGACGGGATCGTGTCGGTCGCCGGGATCGTCGTCGGCGTGGCCGGGGCGACCACCGAAAGCACGGCTATCCTCACCGCCGGAATCGCCGGGCTCGTCGCCGGCGCCTTTTCCATGGCCGGTGGGGAATACGTCTCCGTGAGCACCCAACGCGACACCGAACAGGCCTTGCTCCGGCTCGAAAAGCAGGAACTCAAGACCATGCCGGAGGCCGAGGAGCGCGAACTCGCCGAGATCTACGAGGACAAGGGCCTTTCGCCGGAACTGGCGAGCCAGGTCGCCCGCGAACTGACCGAAAAGGACGCGCTGCAGGCGCATGCCGAGGCCGAGCTGGGCATCGATCCGGACAACCTGACCAGCCCGTGGCAGGCCGCGTGGGCGTCGCTGCTCGCCTTCTCGGTCGGTGCGCTGCTGCCCATCCTCTCGATCGCCTGGGCCGGCGTCTCCCTGCGGGTGTGGGCGTGCGCCGCCGCGGTCGTCGTCGGCCTCACGCTGACCGGGTGGATCAGCGCGAGGCTCGGCGACGCGAACGTGGGGCGCGCGATCGTCCGGAACGTCGGCGTCGGCGCGCTCACCATGGTCGTGACGTACTTCGTCGGGGTGATCTTCGGGGTCACCGTCGGCTAGCTAGTGCACGCCCTTCATCAGCCTGCGGATGAAGGGGATGCCCAGGAACAGCAGGATCCCGACGCCGATGGCGACCAAGCCGACCGTGCTGAAGTACGGCGCTTCGTCGTCGACGGAGTAGTACTCGGCGAGCTTGCCGGACATCGCGGTGCCGAACGAGATCGACAGGAAGTTCAGCGCCACCATCTGCGTGCGGAAGGCCTCCGGTGCGAGCTTCGTCGACAGCGACAGCCCGACCGGCGAGAGGCACAGCTCGGCGATCGTGAACACGAACAGGATGCCGACGATCGCCAGCAGCGGGCTCGCGTTCTTGCCGCTGCCCACCATCGGCAGGAACAGCAGGAACGCCGCGCCCATCAGCACCGTGCCGAGGACGAACTTCATCGGCGTCGACGGCTGCCGCTCGCCGAGCTTCGTCCACAGCGCCGCGAGGATCGGGGCGAAGACGATGATGAACACCGGGTTGATCGAGCTGACCCAGGACACCGGCATCTCCCAGCCGAACAGGCTCCGGTCCAGCCGCTGGTCGGTGTAGGCCGCGACGACCGTGAACTGCTGCTGGTACAGCGAGAAGAACACCGCGCTGGCGATGAACATCGGCATGAACGACAGCACCCGGCTGCGCTCGACGGCGGTGATCTTGCCGCTGGTCAGGATGACGAGGAAGTAGACCACCGAGATCACGCCGACCGCCCACACGACGACGTCGGCGAGGTTGCCCGGGTTGACGACACCGGTGACGACCAGCGTCACGATCGCGGCCACCAGCACGACGGCGGCACCGATCGCCAGCGCGCGCTGGGACGCCGGCAGCGGGTTCGGCACCTCCTTCGCCTTGTCGCCGAGGTTCTTGCGGCCGAACGTGTACTGGGTCAGGCCGAGGGCCATGCCGATCGCCGCGAGACCGAACCCGAGGTGGAAGCCGACCTCGGTCTGCGCGATGCCGGTCAGCAGCGGGCCGACGAACCCACCGAGGTTGACGCCCATGTAGAAGATCGTGAAGCCCGCGTCGCGCCGCTCGTCGCCTTCGGCGTAGAGCGTGCCGACGATCGCCGTCGCGTTGGACTTCAGCCCGCCGCTGCCGACCGCGACGCACACCAGGCCGACGCCGATGCCGGCCAGGCCCGGCAGCAGAGCCAGGCTGATGTGGCCGATCATGATCAGCACGGCGCTGTAGAACAGCGTGCGTTCCGAGCCGAGCAGGCGGTCGGCGACCCACGCGCCGACGACGGCGGAGAGGTACACCAGGCCGCCGTACGCGCCGACGATGCCGAGTGCGGACTCCTGCGCCAGGCCCAGGCCGCCCTGCTCCACCTTGTAGTAGAGGTAGATCGGCAGGATGCCGAGCATCCCGTAGTAGGAGAACCGCTCCCACATCTCGACGCCGAAGAGGTTCGCCAGTCCTCGTGGGTGCCCGAAGAACCTCGTGTCCTGCTGGACCTCGGTTGAGGTGCTCACAACTCGTCTTCCTTTGTCCAGGACCTTCGTTGTCCTTTGGCATGCTATGAGCACACCGTGTTACTCAACACCGGCACGACGTGTGACAGCGGTCATGACGGCCCGTGACAAAGGGGAGTTAAAATAACGTCAAGGTGTGCCGGGAAGCCTGGTCGGCGACAGTGATCAGCGACCCCGGAGCCGCCCGTGTCCCGTCCTCTGACCGAGTTCGCCCGCTACCTGCGCACCGAAACCACCGGCGGGTTGATCCTGCTCGGCGCGACCGCGGTCGCGCTTCTCTGGGCCAACTCGCCGCTGCGGGACAGCTACCACGCCCTGCGCGAGGTCCGGCTCGGCCCGGAGTTCCTCCACCTGAGCCTGACGCTCGACGACTGGGCGAAGGACGGCCTTCTCGCCCTGTTCTTCTTCGTCGCCGGGCTCGAGCTCAAGCGCGAACTCGTCGTCGGCGAGCTGTCGCGCTTCAAGCAGGCGGTGCTGCCGGTCGTCGCCGCGATCGGCGGCATGGTGGTGCCCGCGCTCGTCGCGCTGGCCGTCGGCTGGGGAACGCCGGGGATCGACCGGGCCTGGGCGATTCCGGTCGCCACGGACATCGCGTTCGCCCTCGGCGTCCTCGCGCTGACCGCGTCGAACCTGCCCTCGAGCGCGCGGGTCTTCCTGCTGTCGCTGGCGGTGGTGGACGACCTCGGCGCGATCATCGTCATCGCCGTGCTGTTCACGACGGGTTTCGACCCGGTCGCGGTGGCCGTCGCCGTCGTGGCGCTCGCGCTGTACGCGTTCCTGCAGCACCGCCGGGTCCGGACGCCGTGGCTGTATGTGCCCCTGGCGCTGGTCACCTGGATCGCGGTGCACTCGGCGGGCATCCACGCGACGATCGCCGGCGTCGCGCTGGGCCTGCTCACCCGCGTCCGCGCCGACGAAGGCGAGGCCGAAGCGCCGGCACTGCGGCTCGAACACCGGCTCCAGCCGTGGTCGGCCGCCGTCGCCGTACCGGTGTTCGCGCTGTTCGCGGCCGGGATCTCGATCGACGGCGACGCGCTGGACGCGGTCTTCACGACGGCGTTGCCGCTGGCTGTGCTCGCCGGGCTGCTCGGCGGCAAGGTCGTCGGCATCCTCGGCGCGAGCGTGCTGGCCGTGAAGCTGCGCGCGGCCGAGAAGCCGCGCGGGATGAGCTGGCGGGACATGGCCGCGTTGTCCGTGCTCGGCGGCGTCGGGTTCACCGTCAGCCTGCTGATCGCGGAGCTGGCGTTGCCCGCGGAGGCAAGCGAATCCGCGAAGGCGGCGGTGCTGCTCGCGTCGGCGACGGCGTCCCTGCTGGCGGCGGCCTTGCTACTCCGTCGTAGCAAGGTTCATGCGCGAATCTCCGACACACTGTGAGTCCGCCGCGCCCGGTAAATGGACACATGGCACGATGACCCGGTGAGCAGCCCCAAACACGAACGCACCGGTCCCGACGGCGTGGGGGCCGTGCCTTACCTCCCGCTGTCCTCCGCCACCGACGTCCCCGGCGACCAGTCGATCGGCCGCCTGGTCGGCGACGCGACCCAGCACATCTCGACCCTGGTCAGGGCGGAGATGGAGCTGGCGAAGGCCGAACTGGTCGGCGAGGTGAAGAAGGGCCTCAAGGGGGCCGTCTACTTCCTGATCGCGCTGACCGTCGTCCTGTACAGCACGTTCTTCGTCTTCTTCGCCGGTGCCGAAGGCCTGGCGGAGTGGTGGGGGATCCGCTCGGCGGCGTTCGCCGCCGTCTTCGGGCTCATGCTGCTGGTCGCCGGGATCGCCGGCTTCCTCGGCTACCGCAAGGTGAAGAAGTTCAAGGCTCCCGAGCGGACGATCGCCAGCGTCAAGGAGACCGCCGCCGCGCTCAAGCCGCAGCGCGCGCCCGAAGCCGACTTGACGACCACGCGCGACTGAGTCGTTGCACGCGTCCCCCGACCCGTCGATCGTCCGGCTCGACGGCCCGTGGGTCCACCGCGACGTGTCCGCGAACGGCATCCGCCTGCACGTCGCCGAGCTCGGCGACGGACCCGTGGTGGTGCTGCTGCACGGGTTCGCCGAGTTCTGGTGGACCTGGCATCACCAGCTGCGGGCGCTGGCCGAAGCCGGCTTCC
This sequence comes from Amycolatopsis sp. NPDC021455, assembly GCF_040640995.1. Taxonomy (NCBI): domain Bacteria; kingdom Bacillati; phylum Actinomycetota; class Actinomycetes; order Pseudonocardiales; family Pseudonocardiaceae; genus Amycolatopsis; species Amycolatopsis sp. NPDC021455. Next base: position 107,045 of record NZ_JBFACT010000026.1, read on the forward strand.
GCGCGGTCGCCGTCGACCTGCGCGGCTACGGCGACTCGGACAAGCCGCCCCGCGGCTACGACGCGTGGACGCTGGCCGGTGACGTCGGCGGGCTGATCAAGTCGCTCGGGGCACGGCGCGCGCACCTCGTCGGGCACGCGTGGGGCGGCATGCTCGCCTGGACGGTCGCCGCCCTGCACCCGCGGCTCGTGTCGTCGGTGACGGCGATCGGCGCCGCCCATCCCCTTGCCCTCCGCTCGTCGGTCCGCCCGTGGCGCGGGCAGGGCCGCGCGGCCGGGCACCTGCTCCGCTTCCAGGTGCCGATGGCCCCGGAGAAGTGGCTGGTCAAGGAGGACGCGAAGGCCGTCGAGGACCTGTTCGGCGGCTGGGCCGGCCGCCGCTGGCGGTCCACTCCGGACTTCGCCGAGAGCGTCGAGGCGTTCCGGCAGGCGATGCTCGTGCCCGGCGTCGCGCACAGCGCGCTCGAGTACTACCGGTGGGCCTTCCGCGCCCAGTTCCGCGGCGAAGGCCGCCGGTTCACCGACGCCGTCGGCGGCCGGATCGCGGCGCCGACCCTGCAGCTGCACGGCGCCGACGACACCTGCATCCTGCCCGAAACGGCGACGTCGTCGGTGCGCTGGGCGGGCCCGCACACCGAGCCGGAGCTCTGGACCGGTGTCGGGCACTTCCCCCACCTCGAGGTGCCGGACCGCACGTCGGCGACCCTGGTGAACTTCCTCAAGCGAGACTGATGGCGTTCTTCGCCCGCTCGACCGACTCGTCCGACGCCGGGCCCTCGGGGTTCTCCGTGGCGAGCGCCTGGTTGAGCGCCACGAACGGCCGCATCCGCGTCTCGTAGGCCGCGAAGGCTTCTTCATGGCTGGCGCGGCCCAGCTCCTGAGCCAGCACGTACGCGCCGACGAGCGCGAGACTCGTCCCCTGGCCGGACAGCGCCGACGCGCAGTAGGCGGCGTCGCCGACCAGCGTGATCCGGCCCGCCGACCAGCGGTCGAGGTGGATCTGAGCCATGGCGTCGAAGTAGAACACGTCGGCCTGGGCCATGGCTTCCAGCAGCTTCGGCACCTCCCAGCCGACCCCGGCGAGCCGCTCGGCGATCAGCCGCTTCTGCTCCGGGACGGCCAGGCGCGGCAGCGGCTTGGACCCGAAGCCGAGGGTCACGCGCAGCTCGGTGTTGTCCCGCACCGGGTAGGCCACCCCGCCGGTCTCTTCGTGCCGGAACCAGACCTGCCAGTCCTCGAGGCCCAGGATGTTCGGCGCCGGGAAGATCGCCAGGTACTGACCGAGGTGCCGGACGAAGTCCTCCTCCGGCCCGAAGGCCAGCCGGCGCACCGCCGAGTGCAGGCCGTCGGCTCCGACGACCAGGTCGAACGTCCGGAAGCCGCCGTGTTCGAACTCGACGCGCACGCCGTGCGGTTCGTCGGTCAGCGCGGTGATCGCGTCGCCGAAGACGTACTCGACGTCGCCCGCGGTCGCCTCGTGCAGGATCGCGACGACGTCGTCGCGCAGCACTTCGAAGTCGTCGCTGTCCAGCCGCCCGCTGCTGAACGTGCGTTCCTCGGACCGGAACAGCTCGTGGCCGTCACCGTCCACCATGGACATTCCCCGCATCCGGGTGCGCAGCGCGCGCATCCGCTCGCCGAGGCCCATCCGGTCGACGACGTCGAGCGCGGCGCCGCGCACGTCGATCGCCTGGCCGCCGGTGCGCGGGCCGGGTGCCCGCTCCACCACGGTCACGGTGAAGCCCTGGCGCGCCAGGAACCAGGCCAGGGTGCCGCCGGCGACACCGGCGCCGGAGATGAGGACGTTTCGCATGTTCCCTCCAGAGTCGTACGCTGTTGCGCACCAAAGTGGAGTCTGCCCAGCTCGAAGGCCAATTCTGTACTAGTACAGATGGCATGCTGTACTAGGTCAGTGAAGTACCTCGTCATCGCCGAAGAGCTGCGCGGCCGGATCGCGCGCGGCGAACTGCCACCGGGCGCGCGAGTCCCGTCGACCCGGCGGCTCGCGACCGACCACGGCGTCGCGATGGCGACGGCCGCGAAGGCGCTGGCCCTGCTGGGCCAGGAAGGCCTGGTGCACGCCGAGCCGCGGTCGGGCACGGTCGTCGCCGGCCGCGACCACCGCGGCGGGCGGCGGGGGCTGACCCGCGAGCAGCTGGTGCGGACGGCCATCGCCATCGCCGACGCCGAAGGGCTCGGCGCGCTGTCCATGCGCGGGGTCGCGGCCCGCCTCGGCGTCGCGGCGATGGCGCCGTACCGGTACGTGCGCGGCCGGGACGAACTGGTGCTGCTCATGGCCGACACCGCGTTCGGCGAGCGCGGCTACCCGGCCAAGCCGTCCGGCGACTGGCGCGAACGGCTGGCCCTCGGCGGCCGCACGCTCTGGTCGCTCTACCGGCGCCACCCGTGGCTGGCGCAGCTCGGCCCGATCACGCGGCCGCTGCCGCTGCGCAACCTCGCGGCACACGGCGAGTGGGCGCTGTCCACGCTGTCCGAACTCGGCGTCGACGCCGCGACGCTGTGCAATCTGCACGTCCTGTTCTTCAGCCACGTCCAGGGCATGGCGGTCCACCTGGAGCGCGAGCAGAACGCGCTGGCGTCGTCCGGGCTGACCGAAGAGGACTGGATGGACCACCAGGGCCCCGCGGTGGCGGCGATGGCGACCGGGCACCCGACCTTCGCCAGAATGCTCGCCGACCTCACCGAAACCGGCTACGACCTGGTGCTCGACGACATCTTCGAGCTCGGCATGCGGGCGCTGCTGGACGGGCTCGCGCTGCGGTTCGGGCGTTAGGCGGCGCAGGAGCCGGTCGACACGTCCGCGGTCTGCGACGGGGCCGCGTCCACCTCGGCGCGCACCTGCTCGGCCGTCAGCGTGAAGCCGGTCTCCGGGTCCTCCACCGCCGCACCGAACACGACGCCGATGACCTTGCCGTCCGGGGTCACCATCGGGCCGCCGGAGTTGCCGCTGCGGATCTCGGCACGGACCGTGAAGACGTCCCGCTGCACGGTGTTCGCCTCGTAGATGTCCGGGCCGCGCAGGTTGATCCGGCCGCGCACGCGGGCCGGCGTCGCCCGGTACGGGCCGTCGAGGGGGTAGCCGAGGACGATCGCGCTGTCGCCCGCCTTGGCCGTCTCCGGCGCGAACTGCAGGGCCGGGGCCCGCAGCCGCGGCACGTCGAGCACGGCGATGTCGACCTCCGGGTCGAAGTAGACGACCCGCGCCGGGAAGTCGCCCTGGGTCGTCTCGATGCCGACGGTGTCGGTGCCGGCCACGACGTGCGCGTTCGTCATCACCCGCTGCGGCGAGATGACGAACCCGCTGCCTTCGAGCGACCGCGAGCACGAGCTGGCGCTGCCGCGGATCTTGACCACGCTGCCGTGCAGCTGCTGGACGATCCCGCTGCGCTGCAGCGCGGGGTCCGGCGGCGAGGTGTCGGCCGTCGGCGCCTTCTGGAACGGGTCCATGATCGACGGGAAGCCGGACGCGTCGAGCAGCTTGCGCAGCTGGCTCGGGAAGCCCTGGGCGGCCTCCGGCATGGCGTCGTTGACCTTGCCGAGCACCACCGAGTTGTTGATCGCCTTGGCCAGCCACGGCGCGCCGGACACGGCCGTCAGCGGTGTCGCGATCAGCCACGCCACCACGAACACGACCAGCGCCTGCACGACCGCGCCGAGCGTCTTGTCGATGCCGGAGAGCTTGTCCGGGTTGATCTTCTGCCGCAGCCGGCGGCCCACGTAGACGCCGATCGCCTCACCGAAGGCGACCAGGAAGACCACGGTCGCCACCGCGAAGGCGACCTTCCAGACGGGGTCGTCGAAGAACGCGACCACCACCGGCGCGAGCTTGATGCCGGCGACCGCGCCGAGCACGACGCCGACGAGCGACGGCAGCGCGATGATCACGCCCTGGTATGCGCCGGACACCGCCGCCAGCACGGCCAGCAGCAGCACCAGCACATCGACCCAGTTCACGTGTTACTCCTTTACCCGGGCATCGAACGCGGCCAGCGCTTCGTCGAGGTCCCGGACGTCTCCCGAGTCCCATTCGCGCTCCCAGCCTCCCAGGCTCAGGAGGACCGACAGCAACCCGGCGGTGAACCCCCAGACGAACAGGCCGTCGACCTCGAAGGCGGGCCCCTTCCAGGGCATGCCCTTCTTCCGCACCGTGAACCGGTTGGCCGGGTCGGCCAGGTCGGCGATGGCGACGCGCGCGACGGACGCCGTCTCGGCCGGGTCGACCGCGTGCACCGGCGACGGGGTCTCCCAGTGCGCCAGCACCGGCGTCACGGCGAACTTCGACACCGGGACGAACAGCTCGGGCAGCACGGCGATCGGCCGGACCCCGGACGGGACCACCCCGGTCTCTTCTTCGGCCTCGCGGAGTGCGGTGCCGACCGGGCCACCGTCGCCGTCCTCTGCGCCGCCGCCGGGGAAGGCGACCTGCCCGGCGTGCGAGCCCAGCGTGTCGGCGCGGCGCTGCAGGAGGACGTCCGGTTCGCCGTCGGCTTCGCGCTCGCCGAAGAGGATGAGCACCGCGGCGGGCCGCGTGTAGGCGTCTTCGGGCGGGCTGAACCGCGTGAACGTCTTCGAATCGACCTCGCCGCTCACCTTGACCAGCGGCCGGAGCCACTCGGGAACCGACTCGGGTTCGACCAGTGGTCCGATCACGATGCCCCCTCGACTGCCGCGCGCACCTGGTCAGTGTTCACGAACGAGCGTGGATTCGCGATGAACCGCACCTCGCCGGACGCGGTGACCAAGTACGACGCCGGCAGCGAGGAAGGCACCTTCAGGGCCGTCCGGACCGGACCGGTCCGCCCGTTGCCGTCGTACACCGACGGCAGGTGCACGCCCAGCTTGGCCAGCAGGTCCAGGCCGTCCTTCGCCGGGCTCTGCACCTGGACGCCGAGGACGCGGACCGCGCCCGGCTGCTTCGCGTACTCCTGGAGCACGGGCAGCTCGGTCCGGCACGGCTCGCACCACGACGCCCACACGTTGACCAGCGCCGGAGCACCGCCGAGGGCCTTGCCGACGTCGACGCTCACGCCGTCGCCGAGGCAGTCCGCCGTGACGCCCTCGAGCTGCTTCACCGGCTGCGCCGCGCCCACGGCCGGACACGGCTGCAGCGCCGCTGCCGACCGCGCGGGCCCGAGGTCCCCGGACGGCTTCGCGGCGGTGTCGTCACCGCCGCGCGGCAGCAGCGCGACGATCAGCGCCACCGCCAGCACGGCGGCGGCCAGTGCCCACTTGGTGACTCTCGTCACCGGGGCGCCGCCAGCGCCAGGATGTGGTCCTTTTCCTCGCCTTTGACCAGCTTCGCGGCTTCCTCGAACCCGGTCGGGCCGGTGCCGTACGACGGGCAGTCCTTGGCCAGCGGGCAAGCGCCGCAGGCGGGCTTCTTGGCGTGGCAGACGCGCCGGCCGTGGAAGATCACCCGGTGCGAGAGCATCGTCCACTCCTTGCGGGGGATCAGCTCGCCGATCGCGTGCTCGACCTTGACCGGGTCCTCTTCGGTGGTCCAGCCCCAGCGCCGGACCAGCCGGCCGAAGTGGGTGTCGACGGTGATGCCGGGGACGTCGAAGGCGTTGCCGAGGACGACGTTGGCCGTCTTGCGGCCGACGCCGGGCAGGGTGACGAGGTCCTCGAGCTTGTTCGGCACCTCGCCCCCGAACCGCTCGACCAGCGCCGCGCCCAGGCCCATGACGGAGTTCGCCTTGGCCCGGTAGAAGCCGGTGCTGCGGAGGTACTCCTCCAGCTCGGCGCGGTCGGCGCCCGCGTAGTCGGCGGCGGTCCGGTAGCGCTTGAACAGCGCGGGCGTGACGAGGTTCACCCGGACGTCGGTGGTCTGCGCGGACAACACGACCGCGACCAGCAGTTCCAGCGGCGTGGTGAAGTCGAGCTCGCAGTGGGCGTCCGGATACACGTCGTCCAAGCAACGCTTCATCCGCCTGGCGCGTCTCACCAGAGCTAACCGGCTTTCACCAGCGCCCTCACGGGGGGCGTTCGTGGTGGCAGGTGGCACCCCGATAGCCTACGGGCGCCGTCGGACGAGCCGGTGACTGCACCGGTGGACGACCGACACGCCAGAGCACCACCTCGGCGCGTTTTCCGGCCGCCATGAGCGAGGATCTGGAGTAGATGCTTTTCATCGAGTGTTTCGGGGTCCGGTCATGACTGTCTGGTTCGTCATCCTGGTCCCCTTGGTGATCATGTTCTTCGCGCTCTTCATGGAGCGCGTGGAGAGCAGGCTCAAGCACGTCGCGGTGCAGGAGAACGAGGTCGAAGAGTTCCTCGAGCAGGCGCAGCCCAACGAGGTCAGGGCGCTCTACGGGCACGGCATCGGCCGTGCGCTGGAGCTGTTCCGGCTGCGTAGGCTGGGCGGACGGGCAGCCAGGCTACGCGCGCGTCGCGTGCGGAGTTAGGCTCCACGTTCGAACGAGATCGTTTTCGCCGTTCGCGAGTCCGGCGAGCGATCTCGGGAGTACGCCCTAGACTGACGCGCAAGTGATCGGCGTCACGCTCTTCCAGCCAAGGGGGAGCGTGATCGTTTCTCGACGAGGAGGCACCCGAGGTGGACGAAACCCTGGCCCGTGCGGGCATATTCCAGGGTGTTGAGCCGGCAGCGGCGGAGGCGCTGGCCCAGACCTTGGAATCCGTGGAGTTCCCCCGCGGCCATGTCATCTTCAACGAGGGCGAACCCGGCGACAAGCTGTACATCATCCAGTCCGGCAAGGTGAAGATCGGCCGCAAGTCCCCGGACGGCCGCGAGAACCTGCTGGGCATCTTCGGCCCGTCCGACATGTTCGGCGAGCTGTCCATCTTCGACCCCGGCCCCCGGACGTCGAGCGCGACCACGGTCACCGAGGTCCGCGCGGTCACCATGGACCGCCCGGCCCTGCGGCAGTGGATCTCGACCCGCCCGGAGATCGCCGAGCAGCTGCTGCGCGTGGTCGCGCGCCGCCTGCGCCGGACGAACAACATGGTCGCGGAACTGATCTTCACCGACGTCCCGGGCCGCGTGGCGCGGGCGCTGCTGCAGCTCGCGCAGCGGTTCGGCAGCCAGGAGGCGGGCCTGCTGCGGGTCACGCACGACCTGACGCAGGAGGAGATCGCCCAGTACGTCGGCGCCTCCCGCGAGACCGTCAACAAGGCGCTCGCCGACTTCGCCCACCGCGGCTGGCTGCGGCTCGAGGGCAAGAGCGTGCTGATCCTGGACCCGGAGCGCCTGGCCCGCCGGGCTCGCTGACTTCCCGCACGCTTCAAGGCCGTGAAGGCCTCCTTCCCGGCCATAAGAGCCGGGAAGGAGGCCTTCACGGCTTTCCGGGATCTCGTGCCTTGGCAACAACAAAGAGCC